>NZ_JBIRBA010000034.1:0-110944 GCF_044326345.1 Actinomadura sp. 9N215
GTCGTCACGCTGCTGGCGTTCGAGAGCATGGCCGTCGGGACCGTGATGCCGGTGGTCGCGAGCGACCTGGACGGTCTGGCGTTGTACGCGTGGGGCTTCAGCGCCACGCTGATCATGAGCCTGCTGTCGACCGTGCTGGCGGGCGGGTGGATCGATCGGTCCGGGCCCGTCCGGCCGTTCATGATCGGGCTCGGCACGTTCGTCGCGGGGTTGCTGATCGCGGGCGCCGCGCCGTCCATGTGGCTGTTCGTCGCCGGACGCGCCGTGCAGGGCCTCGGCACGGGCGTCTCGCTGGTCGCGATGTACGTCGTGATCGCCCGCGTCTATCCGGAGGAGCTCCGGTCCCGGGTGTTCGCGGCGCTGTCGGCGGCATGGGTGCTCCCGTCGTTGATCGGCCCGGCGGTCGGCGGGCTCGTCGCCGAGCAGGTCGACTGGCGGTGGGTGTTCCTCGGACTCGTCCCGCTGGTGATCCCTCCGACGCTGCTGCTGGTGCCCGCGCTGCGCGGCATCAAGGCGGTGGACGCCGCCCCGCCGACCGGCAAGGCCCGCTACGTGGCCGCCGTCGCCGTGGCGGCCGGGGCCGGAATCCTCCTTTACGGTCTGGACAGGCCAGGCTGGACGATGGCGCTCGCCGCCGTCGCTGGCCTCGCGGGCCTCGCGTTCGGGCTGCCGAGGCTCCTGCCCGCCGGGACGCTGCGGCTCCGCCGCGGACTGCCGAGCGTCATCCTCGTCCGGGGCCTGCTGTCCGGGGCGTTCTTCGGCACCGACGTGTTCATCCCGCTCGCGCTGACCCGGCTGCACGACTTCAGCGCCACGCAGGCAGGGGTCGTCCTGACGGTCGGGGCGCTCGGCTGGTCGGCGGCGTCCCAGATCCAGGCCAGGTCGAAGCGGTCGCGCGAGTTCTACGCGCTGCTCGGCGCCGGGTTCGTCACCGCCGGGATCGTCGCCGCCGCCGTCGCGCTCCAGGTGTCCGGCTGGCTGGCCGCACCCGCGTGGATCATCGGCGGCGCCGGGATGGGCTTCGCCATCGGCAGCCTCTCCGTCCTGCTCCTCGACCTGTCGGCCGCGGACGAGCAGGGCGTCAACTCGTCCTCGCTGCAGATCAGCGACACGCTCGGCTCGTCCCTCGTGGTCGGGGTCGCGGGCGCGCTGGTCGCCGGCTTCGGCGCCGACAGGCTCGGCACGGGCCTCGCCGCCGCCGGAGCGCTGTTCGCCGCGATCGCCGCGTTCGGCGTGATCGCCGCTCTCCGGCTGGAGGTCACGAAATGACCGTCGAATTCACCCTTCCCACCGCCCTGGAGGCCCACGAGCCCCCCGAGGCCCGCGGCCGGACCCGCGACGGCGTCCGCCTCCTGGTCTCGCGCCGCGCCACCGGCGAGGTCTCCCATCACGAGTTCCGCGATCTGCCCGCACTGCTCACCCCCGGGGATCTGCTGGTCGTCAACACGTCGTCCACGCTGCCCGCCGCCGTCCGGCTCGACAGAATCAGTGTCCACTTCTCGACCCCCGTCCCGGGCGCGGACGACCGCCTGTGGATAACCGAGCTCCGCCGCCTCACCGGCAAGGCCAGCCACCCCTACACGGGCGGCTGTCCAGGCGAATGGATCCCGCTGCCAGGCGGCGCCACGCTCACCCTGGTCGGACGGCACACAGACCGGCTCTGGCAGGCGCGGTTGAGCACCGACGTCGTCCCCTACCTGCGGCGTCACGGCGTGCCGATCCGGTACGGGTACGTCCGCCGCGACTGGCCGCCCGCCGCCTACCAGACGGTCTTCGCCACCGACCGGTCGACGGGCAGCGCCGAGATGCCGAGCGCCGCCCGCCCGTTCACGCCCGAACTGGTGACGCGCCTGGTGTCGCGGGGCGTCCTCATGGCGCCGATCACGCTGCACACCGGCGTCGCGTCCCCCGAGGCGCACGAACCGCCGTACGCGGAGCGGTACGAGGTGCCGGAACCGACGGCCGCGCTGGTCAGGCACGTCCGCTCGCGCGGCGGACGGGTGATCGCCGTAGGCACGACCGCCGTCCGCGCGCTGGAGACGTCCGTGGACGCCTCTGGACACGTCCAGGCGTCCGAAGGCTGGACGGAGCACATCGTGACGCCCGAACACGGCGTCCAGGCCGTGGACGGCCTCATCACCGGCCTGCACGAACCCAAGTCGTCCCACCTGATGATGCTCACCGCCATCGCGGGCGGCGAACTGCTGAACGCCACCTACGAGGCCGCCCTCGCCGAGCGCTACCTGTGGCACGAGTTCGGCGACTCGAACCTGATCCTGCCCTGAAGGCTACGGGTGGGGCCGGGCGCACGGGGCGCGTTTCTCGGCCGGTACCGTTGAGAGCAGTTATGGACGGGTCAGCGCAGCGCACGCTGCTCATCACGCTCACCGGACGCGACCGCCCCGGCGTGACGTCGCGCCTCTTCACCACACTCGCCGAGTTCCCGCTCACCGTCGCCGACGTGGAGCAGGTCGTGATCAGGGGCAGGCTCGTCCTCGGCGTCCTGCTCGCCTACGCCGAGGGCGCCGACATCGGCCGCGTGTGGAACGCCGCCGAACGCGTCGCGAACGACCTCGACATGGAGATCGAGCTCTCCACGGGCCGCAACAAGCGGACGCCGAAACGCAGCGGACGGCTGCACGTCAGCGTCCTCGGCGCGCCGCTGAAGCCCGCCGCCATGGCCGGGATCTCCGGCCGGATCTCCGCCCACGGCGCCAACATCGACCGCATCGAGCGGCTCGCGCACACGCCCGTCACCTGCATCGAGATGGACGTGTCCGGCGCCGACCCGGACGCCCTCCGCGCCGGTCTCGCCGCCGAGGCCGCGCAGCAGCAGGTGGACGTCGCCGTCCAGCAGAGCGGCCTGCACCGCCGCGCCAAGCGCCTCATCGTCATGGACGTCGACTCCACCCTCATCCAGGGCGAGGTCATCGAGCTGCTCGCCCAGCACGCCGGCTGCCTCGACGAGGTCGCCAAGGTCACCGAGGCCGCCATGCGCGGCGAGCTCGACTTCGAGGGCTCCCTCCGCGAACGGGTCGCGCTCCTCGCGGGGCTGGACGCGTCCGCCATCGACGACGTCCGCGACAAGCTGCAGCTCGCCGCCGGGGCCCGCACGATGGTCCGGACGCTGAAGCGCCTCGACTACAAGTTCGCCATCGTCAGCGGCGGCTTCACCCAGGTCACGGACGCGCTCGTCGACGATCTCGGCATCGACTACTCCGCCGCCAACACCCTGGAGATCCACAACGGCAAGATCACCGGCCGGATCGACGGACCGGTGATCGACCGCGCGGGCAAGGCCGCCGCCCTCGAACGCTTCGCCCGCGAGGCCGGCGTCCCGATCAGCCAGACCGTCGCGATCGGCGACGGCGCCAACGACCTGGACATGCTCCAGGCCGCCGGCCTCGGCATCGCCTACAACGCCAAGCCCGTCGTCCGCGAGGCCGCCGACACCGCCGTCAACGTCCCCTACCTCGACACGATCGTCTTCCTCCTCGGCATCTCCCACGAGGAAGTGGAAGCCGCCGACGCGCTTGACGCCCAGGGGGACGACCCCCTGGAACCCCCGTCACGAGCCGGTCGATCCTCACGCCACGGCTGAGGTCGTCGCGACCGTGCGGGTGTGTGACGTGGCGCTGCGGTCGCCCGGCTCGACGGGCATGCGCGCTGCGCTCGCAGCCCTCGCTCCGCGCGCCTGCCCGTGACCCCGGCCAAGGTCCGCCCCAAGAACGCCAAACGGTGCACATCCAAGAACGCAGCCCTAGGACGAGCCACAACACCCTCTCTGGACAAGACCCAAGCCGGGCCCACGGGTCGTGCGGCCGGAGGCGCCCAGCGCCGGAGGTCGCACGGCCCGACGGCCGGGGGGCCGTTTCCCGAGACGCGCCAGCGGCTCGGGAAACGGTTCACCGGCCGGTGACGGGGGTTCCAGGGGGTCGTCCCCCTGGGTTGGAAGCGCCGTTTCACGAGACGCGCCAGCGGCTCGGGAAACGGTTCGCCGGCCGGTGACGGGGGTTCCAGGGGGTCGCCCCCCTGGGTAGACACTGATCATGTTCAGGCGGGCGCGGGGGGCTTATGCCCGGGTGGGCGGGCCCGCGGCGCCCATGTACGGGGTGGCCGCCGCGCTCGCCATGGCCGTGCCGCTGTTCGTTGGGGCGCTGACCGGGCACGGGGCGCAGGGCTCCATGATCGCGCTGGGCGCGTACCTGGTCGCGCTTCGTACGCCGGAAGGGCCTTACGGGGCGCGGGCGCGGGATCTTGCCGTCGGGGTCCTGGTGGTGACGGTCGGGTCGACGGTGGGCGGGCTGCTGGCCGGGCACACGTGGCCGTCCGTGATCGTCGTGCCGCCGCTGATCGCGCTCGGCGTCGCCGTCCCTCGGATCGGGCCGACGGCGGGGCTGGCGGTGCTGCTCAGCGCGGTCCGGCCGCCGTCCGCCGACGTCGTCGCCATCGGACTGCTGGAGCTGATCGGCGGGCTGCTCACCGCCGGTCTGCTGCTGGCGCCCTGGCCGGCGCGGCGGCTGCGTCCGCTGCGGGCGGCGCTGAGCGAGGCCGCCGATGCGGTCGCGGAGGCGCTGGACGCGGTCGCGCAGGACGTCGCCGCACCCGACAGCACCCCCCTGGACGCGGTCGACCTCACCAACCCCGACCTGCTCGCCGTCACCCGCCTCCCGGACTGGGAGGTCAAGCGGCGCGCGGCGTCCGAGGCGCTCGCCGCCGCCCGCACCACCTACGGCCTGTACCGGTCCGGAGGCGGCGACCCCACCCGGCCCGAGCGGCTGATCGACGCGCTGGGACGCGTCCTGCACGAGACCGTCACGCTCCAGGCCGTCGTCGAGGCCGCCAAGAACTATCCGCCGGACCGCGACTGGGAGCTGGAGACCCAGACCGCGATCTCGGCGCTCGCGGCGCGGCTGCGGCTGCTGTCCGGCGCGGTCGCCACCTCGGGCGAGGCGCCGCTCGGCAGGGAGGAGTCCGCGGCCGTCCGGCGGATGGGACGGGCCGCCGAGCACATCAGGCGCGCCGGGCTCGCCGGGGACGAGGACCTCGTCGCGGTCTCGCTGATCGGCCAGGTGCGCCGGTCGATCGAGCGCATCGCGGGCGAGGTCGCGTCCACGCGGCGCGTCGTCGCGGGCGGGCTGCGGTTCGGGTTCGGCGCGCCCAGGATGCCGGAGACGCTCGACCCGCTGCCGGTCTGGGCCCGCGTGCGCCGCGCCGTCCGCACCCGCTCGCCGATGTTCCGGCAGGTGGCGCGCGTCTTCGTGATCGCCGTCGCGTCGATGGCGCTGGCCGCCGCGCTCGGCCTCTCGCACGGGCACTGGATGACGATCACCGCGATGCTGAGCCTGCGCGCCACTTACGGCGAGACGGTCGAGCACGTCGTCCAGCGCGTCGGCGGCACCGCGGCAGGGTCGGTCGTCGCGGCCGTCATCCTGACGCTCGCCCCCGACGAGCCCGCCGTCGCCGTGATCATCTTCTGTTCCGCGCTGGCCGGATTCACGATGCGCGCCGTGAACTACACGTACTGGGCGCTGTTCGGGACGCCACTGGCGATGATGCTCCTCGACTTCTCCACCCCCGCCGACTGGCTGACCGCCGGCGAGCGGATCGTGCTGACCTTCGCCGGGGCGCTCATGACGTACCTCGCCGTCCGGCTGCTGTGGCCCGCCGGGCACCTCGAACGCCTGCCCGTCCAGCTCGGACGCCTCCTCGGCACGCACGCCCGGCTCGTCCGGACGACGGCGGACGTCCTCGCCGGGGAGATCGTCCGGCTGCCGAACGAGACGATCACCGCGGCGGACCGGTCGGCGGACGCCGTCGCCCAGACCCGGACCCGGCTCCGCCAGGAGCGGCTCCCCGACACCGAGCTGATCGCCGAACTGGGCACCGCCGTGGACGCCGCGCACCGCACCCGCGACCACCTCATCGCCGTCGCGCGGCTGTCCCGCGAGGAGGCCGTGGACACCGGCCCGATCCCCGAGATCCTCGACCGGCTCGCCGACGAGCTCGAAGAGGCCGCCGAGGAGCTGGAGGACGTGGAGAACCTCGATCCGAAGGCCGCCGCCATGCCCGCCGAGGAGCTCAGCGAGGAACTGGCCGACCTCGACACCCACCTGTCCACGCTCACCCGCCGCCGCCGCGCCGAGATCAAGTCGGGCGCCACCGGGGACGACTTCACTCCCGTCCAGCACGCCCTCTTCCAGGTGTCAGGGACCCGCTACACGATCAGGGAACTGCGCCGCGACACCGGCACCCTCATCGAGTCAGCCCTCACATCCGCCGAACCGCCCCCCTAACGCACTCTCAGCCGGATGCGGGGCCGGTGTCAGTCCTTCGGGTTGCGGACGGTGCGGAGGGTTCCGGTGCCGGGACGGACGTCCGTCCACGCGCCCGGCAGGTCGATCACCGCGAGCGCGCAGGTCGGGAAGGCGTCCGGCGCCTCCCCGGTCAGATCGTGGACGAGCTGGTGCACCGACGGGTTGTGCCCGACCAGCAGCACGCGTCCTGCATCGTCCGAGGACCGGCTCACCAGATCGAGAAGCCCGTCCGGATCGTTGTCGTAGATCCCGGACTCGAAGCTCACCTCGGCGTCGACGTCCAGCAGCGCGAGCGTCTCCCGCGTCCGCGCGGCGGTCGAGCACAGCACCAGATCGGGGACCAGGTCGTTCACCCGAAGCCACGCCCCGGTCGCCGCGGCGTCGCGCCGCCCGCGGTCGTTGAGGGTGCGGTCGATATCGGGAATCCCCAGCCCCGCGACGGCCTTGGCATGACGGAGCACGATGAGCGTCGGCATTATTCAATTGTATTTCTCTCCTCCTTCGGGCCCTGGCGGCCCTCCATCGTCGAGAAACACGTGCGATCGCTGCTGTGTTTGTTGCGGCGCACTCCTCCTTCGGGCCTTGGCGGCCCTCCATCGTCGTGCACCGCGCGCGATCGCTGCATCGCTTCGTCTCGTCTGGCGGCTCGCTGCGCGATCAGGTTTCTCGCTTCGCTCGAAGCCTGCCTTCGGACGCGACCGCGACGGTTCAGGTTGTCGCATGGTTGCGGCGGTGGTCGCTGCCACCGCGAAACGGGATGCCGCCGCGACGGTCTGGGCTGTCGCGTAGTTGCGGCGGTGGTCGCTGCCGCCGCGAAACGGGATGCCGCTCAACGCCCGGTGCGCTGTCGTGGCTGCGCGGACCCGGCCATACCCTGTACCCGACACGGCGTCCGGCGACCGGACGCGGAAGCAGGGAAAGCGGGAGGCGCTGTGACGAGCGGCGGCAAGTCGACGATGTCGGGGCCGAAGGGCTTCGCGATCATGCTCGGCGCGATGCTCGCCATCCTCCTCGCCATCTGGGGCCTCGCCGCCCTGGTCGCCCCCTGACCACCCCAGCCACCACAGCAACCCCGCGACAGCCTCAACGCCTGCGATCGCGACCGAAGGCAGGTTTCGAGCCTGCGAGAAACCTGATCGCGCAGCGAGCCGCCAGGCGAGCCGGAGCGATGCAGCGATCGCGCGCGGTGCACGACGATGGAGGGCCCTCAAGGCCCGAAGGAGGAGTGCGCCGCAACAAACACAGCAGCGATCGCACAGCGTTTCTCGACGATGGAGGGCCGCCAAGGCCCGAAGGAGGAGAGAAACGCAATAAACAGGGGCCGGTGGCGGATTGCCACCGGCCCCTCTGGTTGGACGGGTCAGGCCTTGTTGGCGGACGATTCCTCGCTGCCCGACTCGGCCGGGGCGCCGTTGGAGTCGGCGCCGACCGCCGCCTCCTCGGGAGCGCCCTCCTCGATGGCGCCGCCCTCGGCCTCGCCGCTCTCCGTGGCGGACGGTGCCGGAGCGCCGCCCGCGAGGGCGGGCTCGGCGATCGGGTCGGCGCGCCGCTTGGAGATCACGATGGCGGCCACCACGACGCCCACGGAGAACGCGGTCACGACGATGCGCAGGGCGGTGTTGCCCGCGTACGTCACGACCGCGTCCGCGATCAGCAGCGCGACCAGGTTCATCACCTTGATCAGCGGGTTGATGGCGGGGCCCGCGGTGTCCTTGAACGGGTCGCCGACCGTGTCGCCGATGACGGTGGCCTCGTGCGCGGGGCTGCCCTTGCCGCCGAGGTGGCCCTCCTCGACGAGCTTCTTGGCGTTGTCCCAGGCGCCGCCGGAGTTGGCGAGGAACACCGCCATCAGGACGCCCGCCGCGATCGCGCCGCCCAGGTACGCGCCGAGCGGCGCGTAGCCGAGCGCGAAGCCGACCGCGATCGGGGTCATGATGGCCAGCAGCCCGGGGGTGGCGAGCTCGCGCTGCGCGTCCCTGGTGCAGATGTCCACGACCCGGTCGTAGTCGGGCTTCTCGGTGTAGTCCATGATCCCGGGCTTGGTGCGGAACTGCTCGCGCACCTCGACCACGACGCGTCCGGCCGCGCGGCCCACCGCCGAGATCGCCAGACCGGAGAACAGGAACACGACCGCGGCGCCGATGATCAGCCCGATCAGCACGTTCGGCTGGTCGATCGACAGGCTGAACACGCTGAAGTCGCCGAGCGCGTCCTTGGCGTCGGCGGACGCGTCGTTCAGCGCGGAGATCACCGTCGTCCGGAACGAGCCGAACAGCGCGGTCGCGGCGAGGACCGCCGTCGCGATCGCGATGCCCTTGGTGATCGCCTTGGTGGTGTTGCCGACGGCGTCCAGCCGCTCCAGGATGGACGCGGCCTCGCCCTGGACGTCCCCGGACATCTCGGCGATGCCCTGGGCGTTGTCGGAGACGGGACCGAACGTGTCCATCGACACGATCACGCCGACCGTGGTCAGCAGCCCGGTCCCGGCCATCGCTACCGCGAACAGCGCGACGGTGGTGTTGCCGAAGCCGAGCAGGAACGCCCCGTACACGGCGCCGCCGATGACGAGCGCAGTGTAGACGGCCGACTCCAGGCCGAGCGAGATACCGGACAGGATGACGGTCGCGGGGCCCGTTCGGGCGCTGTTCGTGACCTCCTGGACGGGCTTGCGGTTCGTCTCGGTGAAGTAGCCGGTGAGCAGCTGGATCGCGCTGGCCAGCACGATGCCGATGACGACGGCCCCGAGCGCCACCAGGCGCGGATCGGCGTCCAGGCCCCTGATCTCAGGGTCGGTGACGCCGCTCAGGTCGGCGAACGACGACGGCAGGTACGCGAACGCGGCGATCGCGACCAGGACCGCGGAGATCCCCGCGGAGATGAAGAAGCCGCGGTTGATCGCGGTCATGCCGGAACGGTCGCCGTCGCGGGGCGCCACGGCGAAGATCCCGATCACCGCGGTGATGACGCCGATCATCGGGACGATCAGCGGGAACACCAGGCCCTCGGTGCCGAACGCCGCGGTGCCGAGGATGAGCGCCGCGACGAGCATCACCGCGTACGACTCGAACAGGTCGGCGGCCATGCCGGCGCAGTCGCCGACGTTGTCGCCCACGTTGTCGGCGATGGTCGCCGCGTTGCGCGGGTCGTCCTCCGGGATGCCCTGCTCGACCTTGCCGACCAGGTCGGCGCCGACGTCGGCGGCCTTGGTGAAGATGCCGCCGCCGACCCGCATGAACATGGCGAGCAGCGCGGCACCGAAGCCGAAGCCCTCCAGGACCTTCGGCGCGTCCCCCTGATAGGCGAGGACGACGACGGCCGCGCCGAACAGTCCGAGCCCGACGGTGAACATGCCGGCCACGCCGCCGGTGCGGAACGCGATCCGCATCGCCGTCTTCTCGCCGCCCTCTTCCCGTGCCGCCGCGGCGACGCGGACGTTCCCGCGGACCGCCAGCCACATGCCGGTGAAGCCGGTGACGGCCGAGAACAGCGCGCCGATGACGAAGAAGACCGAGCGTCCGATCCGCTCACCGGTCGAATCGGCGGGGAGCAGCAGCAGCACGAGCGGGATCAGGACGACGAAGACCGCGACCGTTCGGAACTGGCGTTTCAGATAGGCGCTCGCACCTACCTGAACGGCTCGCGCGATCTCCTGCATTTTGTCGGTGCCCTGGCCCGCGGCCAGGACATCGCGCACGAGACCCGCGGCGACGGCCAGTGCCAACAGTGCGATCACAGCGACGACGACGACCAGGGAGAGGTCGCCGCCGCCGAGATCCACTTCTGCGCTGGCCGGGCTTGACAGGGAAAGCCCAGCAGACATCCGTCCTCCTCGACAGGGGTGTTGCGATCTCGACCGTCCCAAAAGACGATCTTTACCGCGTTACCCCGCGAGTCATGATTTCGAACGCCTCGCACGGCAGCGCGGGTCCCGGGAGTCTACGCACGCGACCGTCGAATGTTAAGGCCGCACGGCCCTTCAAGAGGATGTCGCCGAATTGCAACAGACGATACGCCGGAATTTGCCGCATAACCCGCTCCACGCGGCATCTCCGCAGGTCAACAGGGGTTAGCCCACTATTACCCCGCGGCCACATCGGCACGCGCGCACCACTGCGGACACATCGACGACCCCGCCGGTGCCCTATTCAAGCTAGGCATTAACACGGAATATGTCCAGACCCAAATCCGCCAGAACCTTGATCAACTCACCGAGATTCTCACAACTCCCACCCCACTACCCCCACCTGCCCCACCCCAGCCCACCTCACAGACCCCCAACGCGGGCGCGGGCGCGGCGCGGATACGGGCACGGGGCGTGGGCGCGGACGCAGGCACAGACGCGGGCGTGGACACGGGCACAGGCACAGACGCGGGCGTGGACACGGGCACAGGCACAGACGCGGGCGTGGACACGGGCACAGGCACAGACGCGGGCGTCGACACAGACGAGGCGTCGACACAGACGAGGCGTCGGCGCACACGGGGCGTCGGCACACACGGGGCGTCGGCACACACGGGGCGTCGGCACGGGCGCGGTCACAGGTGCGGGCAGGGCCGCGGGCGCGGTCGACGGCAGCGCGATTTGGGTCGGGGACGGCGAAGGCCCCGTCGGGTGGACGGGGCCTTCGGTGGTTTGCGGGTGGGCGCGTCAGATGGTCGCCTCGGCTTCGGCCGGCCAGCTCATCCGGATCTGGACCCCCTTGGGCGTGGCGGCGATCTCCACGTCGTCGGCGAGGCCGGCGATGACGGCCAGTCCCAGCTCGGCGGTGCCCTCGCCCAGGCCGTACTCGAACTCCGCCGCGTCCGGGGGCGTGGGGAGGCCCCCCGTCGCGTCGTCACCGGGGACGGTGTCGCTCACGGTCACCTCGAAGCGGCGGTCGGCGCCGCTCAACTCCAGGCGGACGGGCTCGTCCGGGCAGTGCCGGCGGTGCGCCTCCACGGCACGCGAGCACGCCTCGCCGACCGCGAGCCTGACCTCGTCGAGCAGCGGCTCCGCGACCCCGCTGCGACGGGCCACGGCGGTCACGATCAGCCGGGCGGTCCGGACATGGACGGGCAGCGCACTGAAGGACAGTTCAACGGTCGCCATCTCAGCTACAGGCCGCCTACTTGGCGCCCTTGCGCTTCTCCTCGGCATCGGCGATCGAGTCGTGGATGCCGAAGACCTTGGTCAGCCCCGTGATCCGGAAGATCTTGAGGATGCGCTCCTGGGTGCACACCAGTTCAAGCGACCCGTCGTGGGCGCGCACCCGCTTCAGCCCGCCGACGAGGACCCCGAGCCCGGTGGAGTCGAGGAACTCCACCTTCTCCATGTCCACGAGCAGGTGGAACTTCCCCTTGTTGACCAGGTCGATGAGCTTCTCGCGAAGCTTCGGCGCCGTGTAGACGTCGATCTCGCCCTCCACGTTGATGACGGTGAGGCCATCGTCGGTGGTGTAGTCGTTCACCTTCAGGTCCACAGATCCTCCAGCGCGCCGTGCAGCACTATCCGATCTCGATTTTCCCAGCCCCCGGGAGGTGGCCGTCCGTCGAGACTCCGCCGTGATTCAACCACGCTCCGACGTCGTGCACGCACGTTATCGCCCACACGGGCGAAAGTTCGCGCCGTCCCGTCTGACCTGCTGATCTCATGGCCAAGGCAGGGGGGACCGGCCCACCGGCGCCGGGGCGTTCCCGTATGTCTGCCCCGGCTGGCAAACTGAAAACCTGATGGGCGTCCAAAGATCCGCACCCCCACTCGACCGGCTCCTCGCCGACCCCACGCGACGCGAACGCATCACCCATGTGGAGAACGTTCCCGCACGTCAGGGCCGCCGCACCGGATGGCCGGACTGGTCACCGCCGCTGCTGGTCGAACGGCTGGCCGCGGCGGGCATCGAGGCCCCCTGGGAACACCAGGCCGCCGCGGCCGAGCACGCCCGCGCCGGACGCTCTGTGATCATCGCCACAGGGACCGCGTCCGGGAAGTCCCTGGCCTACCTGCTGCCGGCCGTCGAGGCGATCTACAAGGAGGAGAATCCTCGCCACGAGGGGACGATTCTCTACCTGTCGCCGACGAAGGCGCTGGCGGCCGACCAGCTCCGGGCGCTCCGCTCGCTGCACCTCACGCGCGTGCGGGCGGCGACGTACGACGGCGACACACCACAGGACGAACGTACGTGGATCCGGCAGCACGCGAATTACGTCCTGACCAACCCGGACATGCTGCACCGGTCGATCCTGCCGAGCCACTCCCGCTGGTCGTCTTTCCTGCGCCGCCTCCGGTACGTCGTGGTCGACGAAGCGCACGGATACCGGGGCGTCTTCGGATCGCACGTCGCGCACGTCCTGCGCCGGTTGCGCCGGTTGTGCGCCCGCTACCACGCCAACCCGACGTTCGTCTTCGCGTCCGCCACCACGTCCGAGCCCGCGACGACCGCGTCCCGCCTCACCGGACTGGACGTCGTCGCCGTCGACGACGACGCCTCACCACGCGGCCCCGCGACGTTCGCGCTCTGGGAGCCGCCGCTGACGGAACTGCGCGGCGAGCACGGCGCACCCATCCGGCGCACCGCCACCGCTGAGGCAGGCGACCTTCTGGCCGACCTCGTCGTAGAAGGCGTTCAGACGCTCGCGTTCGTCCGTTCTAGGCGCGGTGCAGAGTCGGTGGCACTCGGCGCCAAGCGCGCTCTGCACGAAGTCGCTCCCCCCTTGGCCGAACAGGTCGCCGCCTACCGCGCCGGTTACCTCCCCGAGGAACGACGCGCGTTGGAAGCCGCATTGCGCTCCCGCTCGCTCATCGGCCTGGCGAGCACGAACGCCCTAGAACTCGGGGTGGACGTGTCCGGGCTCGACGCCGTCCTCGTCTGCGGCTGGCCCGGCACCCGCGCGTCCCTCTGGCAGCAGGCCGGACGGGCCGGACGCTCCGGACAAGCGTCCCTTTCCGTCCTCGTGGCCCGGGACGATCCGCTCGACACGTTCCTCGTCCACCACCCCGAGGCGATCTTCGGGACGCCGGTCGAGGCCACCGTGCTCGACCCCGACAACCCGTACGTCCTGGAACCGCACCTTTGCGCGGCAGCGTCCGAGATGCCCCTCACCGAGGACGACCTCCCGCTGTTCGGCCCGGCCACCGCCGACCTGCTGCCCGACCTCGTCCGCCGCGGCTTCCTCCGCCGCCGTCCCGCCGGCTGGTACTGGACGCGCCGCGACAAGGCCGCCGGCCTCGCCGACATCAGGGGTGCGGGCGGCGATCCCGTCCAGGTCGTCGAATCGGGCACCGGACGCCTGCTCGGCACCGTCGACGAGGCGTCCTCGCACACCACCGTCCACGACGGCGCCGTCTACATCCACCAGGGTGACTCGTTCATCGTCCAGAACCTCGACCTGGACGACTCCGTCGCACTCGTCGAGGCCGCCGACCCCGACTACTCGACCACCGCCCGCGACGTCACCGACATCGCCATCGTCGAACGGCTCCGCTCCCTCTCCTGGGGCGACGCCACCCTCTGCTTCGGCACCGTGGAGGTGACCCGCCAGGTCGTCGGCTACCAGATGCGCCGCCTGCAAACAGGCGAGATGCTCGGCGAGAAACCCCTCGACCTCCCACCCCGCACGCTCCGCACCCGCGCCGTCTGGTGGACGCTCTCCGAAGCCCAGATCGCCCACCTGGACGCCACCGAAACCGACCTCGACCTCACCGGCGCCGCCCACGCCGCCGAACACGCCGCCATCGGCCTGCTCCCCCTGTTCGCCACCTGCGACCGCTGGGACATCGGAGGCGTGTCCACGGCCGTCCACCCGGACACCGGGCTCCTCACCGTGTTCGTGTACGACGGCCATGAGGGCGGAGCGGGCTTCGCCGAACGCGGCTACGCCGACGCTCCCACCTGGCTCCGCGCGACCCGCGACGCGATCGCGTCCTGCGAATGCGACACCGGCTGCCCGTCCTGCATCCAGTCCCCCAAGTGTGGCAACGGCAACGACCCCCTGGACAAGCAAGGCGCTCTAACTCTCCTAGCCGTCCTCCTATCCGAAGCCCCCACCCCCTAGACGGAGGCGAAACCGCCTCGTCCGCTCCACAAGCCCTCTAAGCACCCGCTCACGCTCGAACGCCCCGCCCAAAACACAGGCTTCTCGCACCATCCCGCCTAAACACGGGGCTCTCGCACCATGCCGCCGGATAGCCGTGAGCCCCCAGCCCCAAACCCGCAGCGCAAACCCGGGCAAACACCACCTGGGCACGGTGCCCGCCACCCGAATTACCCAGTCGCTCGATCAACGCGCAACGCGTCGAGCATCCGCGCCAGGGGCGGCCAGACGTCGTCCAGCCCGGCCTCGGGATCACCGGACGCGGCCAGCCACAGCGCCCCCTCGTTCATCGCGCCGGACAGCAGATGGGACAACGGAGCGACCGGCTGGAGAGCGATCAGGCCCTCCACGATCAACTCATCGATCGCATCGCCGAGATGCCGGGCCGAGCCGGACTCGTCCATCGCCCGCCACTCGTTCCAGCCCAGCACCGCCGGACCGTCGACGAGCATGATCCGCTGGACGTCCGGCGCGGTGCTGGCGGTGAGGAACGCTCGGCAGCCCGCCGTGAACCGCGCCCAGACGTCGTCCTCCGCGTCGGCGGTCTGCGCCACCGTCTGAGCCACCTCCGCCTGTACCTGCTCCAGGACGGCCCTGAACAGTTCGATCTTGCTCTGGAACAGGTGGTACAGCGCCCCCTTGGTGACCCCGGCCGCACCGACGATCTCCGCGAGGCTCACCTCGCCGTACCCCCGCGTGGCGAACAACCGCCTGCTCTCACGCAACAGCGCCGCACGCGTCCGTTCCCGCTGCCGGTCTCTGACGTTCACGCACCCTCCTTGACATACCAGCGGTACGTGAACTATAGCTTGACATACCGACGGTATGCGAAAGGAGAACCCATGCGACTGACGAGCTTCTACCCGGTGATCTGCACCAGCCGGCTCCAGGAATCCCACCGCTTCTACACCGAACTGCTGGGCTTCGAGACGACGTTCGAGGCCGACTGGTACGTGAGCCTGCGCCGCCCTGGGACGTCCCCATACGAACTGGCCCTGCTCGACCACACCCACCCGACGCTGCCAGAGGCCTACCGCACCCCTGTCCAGGGGCTCCTCCTGAACTTCGAGGTAGAGGACGTGGACACCGAGTGGGAACGGCTCGTCCACCAGGCCGGCCTGCACCCCGAACTCCACCTACGCGACGAGGACTTCGGCCAGCGCCACTTCATCGTCAGCGACCCGAACGGCGTCCTAATCGACGTCATCACACCCATAGCCCCAACACAGACCTGCGCCGCCCAGTACACAACCCCATAACCCAACCCACCCAACAACCCCCACCCACCGTCTCACGCACCCAGTCCACCCAGCTCGGCCGGTTAACACAACCCGCCCAACAACGTCACAAGCTCGTCCAGCCCACCGGGCTCACACAACCCACGCAAATCGATCAGCTCACGCACCCACCCAGCTCGACCAGCTCATACCCCACCCGACCAGCTCACGCAGCCCGGCCAACTCAATCGGCTCACACAACCCGCCCAACAACAACCGCACACAGCCCACCAGGTCCCACAGCCCACCCGGCCCGCTCAGCTCCCCGGCTCAATCAGTTACCAGCCCGATCGGCCAGCTCCCGGCCCGTTCAGCTCGCGCGGCTACCGGCACGCCTGGCAGTCGCCTGGCGGTCGGTCTCCTGGCGGTGGTCTCCTAGCGGTGGTCTCCTGGCGGTGGTCTCCTGGCGGTCGGTCTGCTCGCACGCTAGCGGTCAGTTCGGAGCGACCCGCTGCGCCGGCACCGACGGCTGATCGTCCATACCGCGCCGCGCCTGAGCCAGCGCCTGCTGCAGCTTCCGCCGCTCCATCTCCAGCGTCTGCAGGGACTCCTCGTGCTCGTCCCGCAGGTCTCGCAACTCCCGCCGCATGCCGAGCGCGCGCTTGAGCCCCAGCGCCACGATCATCACGCCCACCATGAACACGATCGCGACCACGGCTCCGGCCATGAACACATGCCACTGATCCGTGATCCCGGGAATCTCGTCCCCGAACGCGGTCAGCTGGGCATCGCCCGAGTTGTCCAGCACCACCACGACGGCCGCCGCGATGGCGGCGAGGACCACGATCAGCCCCAAGAAGATCATGCGGAGGGTCTCCTCTCCGTCGGGCCCTTCCCGAACGGGACAGGGCCGAAGTCTCGGACGACAGACACGCATTGCCGAACGATCCGGGCGGTCCGACTGGCAAGGCAGCCTAGACCCTGCCCCAAACCAGCCGCCAGCCCTTCCTGATCAACCTCCGGACCGCACCACCAGACGCCCCATCCCCACCCAACACACCCTCACACCCCACAAAAACACCCTGAAAACCCACCTCCAGCAGCAACCCACCAGCCGACCATCAACACACCCAACCCGACACGCACACCACGCAATCAGCAAGCTCAACGGAAGGATCGCGCCACCAACGAGTCGGCACTACGAAGTCAGCAGTGTCAGCGACAATCTGAGCGGGCACCAGCGCCAACCGCATCACCGCCCCGCACCACACCGACGTCCGCGGCCCCAACCGCGAGTTGCCCGGCGACACCGACGCCGCCGCCGCGCTGAGGCAAGAGCCCACGTCGCCGACCAGAATTCGGCAGCCGCCACGTCGGGCCTCCCACCACAGCTCACCCGCCGCTGGGGGCACCCTTGGGCGAGTTCTACGGCCCGGCCGTCCTGGCCCAAGGTCCAGGTCCACCCCGACCTGCCCGCCTAACGTCCAGGAGGTATCGCGATCTTCTCCAGGCGCCGCGGCTCGTCCGGCCGACGACGGCGGTGCGCGAATCCTTCCCGCACTTCGGCGCGTTCGTCGCCGAGCGCCGCGGCGTGCAGCACCGCTGGGACGTGCCCTGCAGCGGCCCGCCCGTTCACAACTCAGCGGCCGGTTGGCGACGTCCACCACAACGTCTCGGGCGACATCGCATCGCAGCAGCGGTGTCGAGCAGCCGGGCTCCCCGCTGCCGCCTTCATCGACTGGACGTGGCCGGGCTCGGGATCCGTTCGTCGTCCACCGCCTCGGACCTGGCGACCACATCGATCCCGAGGGCGAGCCACGGCACGCGCCCGGCAGGCCGTGACGTGTACCGCCTCGGCACACGTGCTCCACAGGGCCGCGGGACGTGCACCGCCACGGCACGCGCTCGCGAGTTGGGACGCCCACCACCCGACCGGGCCGATCCCAGCGCTCGCCCCCTTCACACCCACCTACGTCGCAATCAGGCTAGGAAGCGCCGCACGTCGTCTTCGCCCAGGCGAGTCGGCTGGCTGCGCCAGCGCCGCGCTGCGTCGTCCCAGGCAACGCCACCTCAGCAAGGCGACTACTTACGGCGGTGGCCGCGCTTAGACCTACCGATAGCGGCCGGCTGGGCGATGCGGACGTTCACGCCACTGGAACGCTTGCCAAGCGTCGCGGGACGACGCGAACTCTTCACCTTGCCCGACGACGAATCGACGGACTTCGCATCATCGGAGTCCGCAGGATCAGCGGAATCGGCGGGATTGGCGGGATTGGCGGAACCAGCAAGGTTGGCGGAACCGGCGGAGTTGGCGGGGTTCTCGCCTGGCCCGTCCTTGGCATTGTCGTCGACGAGTACGACCGGGGCCGTCTTGGCGAGAGCTTCAGCACGTGCGATTTGCCGGCGGGCCCGGCTTACCCGCTTGCGGCCGCTCCCGCCGCGCGCGATGCGTGCCGCCATGCCGCTGCTGCTCGTCCCCGCTTGGGCGACGCGCACACGGCGCGTCCAGGTCCCGAGATGCGCGGCGGCGATCAGCAGGATCAGCGCGATGCCCACACTCTTGCCCCACTGGAGCCGGTCGGTCGCCGCGACGTTCTGAGCCCTCGGCGAGTCTGTGGCGATCTGGGGCGCCGGGTAGGTGAAGCCGGGCGTCGAACCGTACGGCTGGACGGACGGGAGGGTGACCGGCGACTCCTCGTTGAACGGCGTCAGGGGGGTTCCAGTCCCCGGCACTTCGCTGCCCGAGGGGAGGGACGGCGCGGCGCCCGCCGGCAACGCCGCGGAACCACCTGCGGCCATGGCGTTCGCGGTAGCAGTGCCCGAGTACAGCGACCCGCCCGACCCGCCCGGACGCCGCGCCCGTACTCCCACGGACACCGGCCCGCTCGACCGGGTCATCGCGAGGCTGGCGGAGCAGTTCGTCCCCCGGCAGAGCGAGCCGACCGAACCAGACGTGGAACGGACGCCGGAACCCGACAACGCGTAGCCGCTGAGGTCGTCCTCCTGACCGCGGTTCCACTTCACGACAAGCTTGCTTCCGGACACCCGTGCCGACACCCCGGTGGGCGCGGCCGGCGCAATGCTCACGCGGAAGACGCTGTCGCCATAGTTGACACCGGTTTGCTTGCCCCTCAACCAGACCGTGTAGCTGCCGTTCCGGCGGATCGGGAACGTACCGGACAGGTTGCCCGTGAGGAATCGTTCCTGCAGGAACTTGTTGCCGATCCCAGGCCCCTTGACCCACAACTGCATCGTCAGCGCGATGTCGAAGTGGGCCCTGGCGGTCAGCTCGGACCCGCTCGTGATGACCGCGCCATCCGCGGGAGCGATGACGTCCGTTGTGGCGGCCTGCGCCGGAACGGTGGCGAGTACCGGAACACCCATCGCAAGTGGTGCCGCTAGAGCGACCGCACCGATCCTGCGAGCGATGGTCACGGCCTCATTCCCTTCGACAACGTCCTGCTCGTCTCGTCCCGCCGAGGGCCTCGCGGGACACACGTGCCGAGTGATAACTATGCGCTTACGGCAGAGTAACGTACCACCCGGTAGCAAGAGTCACGGAGAGATGACAAAGAGGCCGGTTTTCATCCTCCGCGCCCTATTGACACTGTGTGCAACGAGCTCTGCCGCGCCAGGCTACGCCGTTTCACCCCACAGGACCAGCCCTTGCCCGCGACGCCACCTTCATCGCGCCGACCCCCATCGGCACCACCACGTCGACGGTCACCGAGACCTCCACGACGTCCCCCCGCACCCGACAGTGCGCCACCCGGGCCCCGGACTCAGCCGCGATGCTCTCCGCCCTCCCGCATGCGACTCCACCGCCCTCCGCCACCCGGGCGGCCCCCGCCAACGCCGCCAGATCAGCCGCGGCGTTCGCCCGATGACGGGCGCCCCGCACTCCGCCCACCGCAACAGCGGCGACCCCACCGACCCAGATGACAGCGGCGAAGGCCACCACCCAGATCGTCCCCGACCCTCGATCCGACCCGAACACCCTCCCCCGAGCACCAACATCCATCACAGGCCCCCTCCATTCCCGCATCCCGACCGGACACGACACGACCCCAAGGCCCCACCTCACTCCGACCAGAAACACACCTCCGTTCCCCAAACACCACCCCCTCCGAGAAGCGCGCCAAGACTCACATCACCCCGCTGCACCACCAGCACCGCCAACCCGGTCCCATGGGGCTGCACGGCTGCACGGGCTGCACGGCTGTACGGCTCCACGGGGTGACGGGTGCACGGCTGCACGGGGTGACGGGTGCACGGGGTGACGGGTGCACGGCGATGATCACCATCTCGGCATGCTCCACCCTTGCCTGTTTGTCAGCGCTGAGCGACGTGGGGGACGGTCCCGGACAGGACGACCCGACGAGCAAAGCGCCGCCAGGCGGAGACGCAGCCCCGTGCCCACGTCACGTCCCCGAACGACGAGTTGCGACGAACTAGCGGCGCCCAATCAACACCCGGACCAGCGTGTAACCCACATCCCACCACGACGATCAACAGCGGTCCACATCAACCGCAGCATCACTGCATCGCCGCGGACCTCGCCGCACCCAGCGCCGTGATCTCGGTCGGCTGGCCCGAGCAGCACCCGCGCCGGCTGGACGGCGATGCCCCTGGCCATGCAGTACACCTGCGGGACGACGGTCCAGCTGATCGTCCACAAGTTGCGCCGCACAGACCCAGCGCGGGCAGCGCGATCAGCAGCGCACCGGCGGCGCGCTCCCACGCCGGTGCTCACGCCCACGCCCGCACTCCCGCCGAGCAGCGTGAGCCCCTGAACGATCGGGATCTCGCCAACGGTCGGGATCACACCGGGCTCCTGACCACCGCGGCGAGGGAGAAACCCCAGAGCGCCCGAGACCGCGGCAAGGGACAGCACCAGAGCGGCCCGACTACCGCAGTGAGGAGGAGCCCCAGAGCGGCCCGACCACCCGCGGTGCGAAGGAGCCCCAGAGCGAGCCCGCAACGCACTCGAACCAGCCCCAACCCCCAAACCCGCGGCCCCGGCCCCATCCCCGTCCATCCTCATCCGATCTCCATCCCTCATCCTCGTCCTCATCCCTCCACCCCCGTCCCCGTCCGCGTCCCCGTCCCCGTCCCCGTCCGCGTCCCCGTCCGCGTCCGCGTCCGCGTCCGCGGCGACCAGGCCACAAGCAGAGTCCGAAGCGCAACGTCTTCCGATCTCTTTCGAAATCTCTCGACGTACGCGTCGGCCTGTGTCGCCAGTGCGTCCAAGGTCGTGGCCACCTCCCGTCTCGTGCTTATCCGCTTGTGCTGCACCGGTCATCCGCCGCCCACGCAGTCGTCCGGACTCGGTGCGGACGCGGACCCTGCCGAGGCGGGCGCTGGCGCTCGATCGGTCGCCGGGGTGTCGCTAGCCGCATTGCCTGTGTCTGGCCGGACGGTGCGTGCACGGCTGGTGAGGCTCGTTACCGGCCGGCCAGCTCAGCCTCGTCGGGCGGGACGCCTGGTTCTGTGGCGGCGGTCGCGTGGGCGTGGACGGTCAGGCCCGGCAGGCCCGCGGCCGCAGGCGGCTTGACGGATGCTGAGACGTCCACCTCGACGGTGGCTTCGTCTCGGCTCACCCTTACCGTCGCTCCTGGTGGGACGGCCTTCACCACGTGTTCGCGCACGGCGGTGAGGGACTCGCCTCTCGCCGCGGCGCGGGCACCGGTTCGGGCCGCGTCCGTGCACGTGAGCTGGACGGAGGCGACTGTCAATCCCCAAAGCGCGATCGCGGTGATCAGGACCAGGGTGGGGAGTGCCACGGCGACCTCCGCCGTGGCCATCCCGCGGTCGTTCAGCCGGCGACCTTGAGGGCCTTCTCGATGATCTGTAAGAGCAGCGACTTCACCTGCGCGCTGGTCACGATCTTGAATAGCACGCCGGCGAAGGCAGCGGCGGCGATGGTGCCGACCGCGTATTCGGCGGTGGACATCCCTCGGTCTCCGCAGATTCTGGACCATCGCCGCACCGCCATCTGTATCGGCCGCATACGGGCCCCTTTCGTTCGTGGTTCCTCTCAAGGCTGCTAGGTCAGGAGGTTGGGTCGCGGGTGATTGCCAACCTGTGGAAAACCAGGGAGTCGTCACTGTGGCAGGAGGATCGTGGACGCGATGCCGACGATGGCCGGAACGACGCCGAGCAGGACGAAGGCGGGCAGGAAGCACAGGCCCAGCGGAGCGAGCGCATGGATGCCCGCTGCTCGGGCCCTGGCGGCGGCGGACGTGCGCGCCACGCGTCGTTGGTCTCGTGCCAGGCGGCTCAGGGATGGGGCGAGCGCGGCGCCGGTGGACACGCCACGGACGGCGGTGCGCGCCAGGGGAGCGAGCATCGGCTCTTTCGTGAGCGCTAACCAAGCCTCGGCCGGATCGGCTCCCAGCCGGATCTGGACGGACACGGCCGCTAGCTCGTCTCCGAGCGGACCGCCCACCGCGTCCGCTACCGCGGCAACGGCCTCGTGCCAGGGGGCGCCGCCGCGCAGGCAGGCGGCGAGAAGATCCACTGCCACGGGCAGGTCGGCGATGAGGCGTGCCCGTCTGCGTCTGCGGTCTGCGTTCCCGAGGCGGCCGAATGACCACCAGACGGCGGCCGCGACGAGGACGCCGACCACTCCGCCGACCATCCCGCCCAGCATCACTACGCAAAGCACTCCTGCTGTGCCTGCGGCCAGGCACCGGAGGAGGACGTCGCGCCGCTGGGCGTATTCCGGTCGTCGCGACCGTGCCCGGTCGCGTCCTTGTCTTCCGAGTTGCGTCGCGTGGGTGGCGTGACTTGGTCTTTCGTTTTGTTCGTTTGCGCCCTGGGGGTTCTCCCGGCCAGCGTCGGTGGCTGCACGCCATGTGGTCTGCGCGCCCTGGAGCGTGAAGTTTCGGTGTGTCGTTGAGGCGTCCTGGTGATCGCGCCCGGGCACTGCCCGGCCCCAGCCGGGATCTCGGGACTCTGCAGCCTGCGTGCGCTGGGAAGCCAGGCTCGACGAACCTGTTGCGAGGGCGCCCAGGTCCTGGGGACGGGATGCGACCCGGCCCCAACCGGGACCTCGGAGCTCAGCTGCCTGCGTGCCCTGGGAAGTGAGGTTCGACGAACGTGTTGTGAGGGCGTTCGGGTGTTGGGGGTGGGGTGCTGCCCGGGTGCGGGCGGGGACCAGGGGCCAGATGGTTGGTGTGCGCGCTCGGGATGGGGGCGGGAACTGATCCAAAAGTCGCTTTGTGGCCTGGGTCGTCCCCCTCGCGAGGAGGAAGGCCGATGCCGCCGCGCAGAGCATGGCCATCAGGTCGGTCATCGATTCACCTGCCTGTCAGAACCTTGGGTGGGTCAGTGGAGGGATTCAGCGGATTTGGCCAGGTATCTGGTCCAGAAGAGGCCGGTCAGGTTGAGGGACACGCCCGTGATCAGGCAGACCAGGCCCGGGAGCGTCCCTAAGAGGAAAGGGAGCGGGTGCGCGCCCATGGCCGCGGCCATGGCCAGGCCCAGGAGGGGAAGAGCGGCGAGGAGGCGGGCTGTCGCGCGAGGGCCCGCGAGTTGGACGGACACGTCCTGGCGTTGGGACTCCTCGTCTCGTAATGCGGTCGCCAGGCCGTCCAGGACGGTGGCGAGCGTGCCGCCGCGTTCGGCGCCCACGCGCCAGCAGGCCGCGAGTAGGCGAAGCCCCTCGGCGCCTGGCCGGTCCGCCAGTTCCGCCAGGTGGTCGGAAGGTGGATCAGGGAGGCCGACGAACTCCTTGGCGATGTGCGGGTCAAGGACGGTGGTGGCCGCCGTGAACGCCTCGTCGGGCGTTCGGCCGGCGGCGAGTTCGGCGGCCATGGCGTCGCAGAGTTCGATGACGGATGCGCGTCGGCGGTCCGGAAGGGTCTGGCGTTCGCGTAGGGCGAGGGCCCTGGTCTTGATTGTGGGGAGCGGATTGCCGGGTGAACGTTTGACGAGGCCGTCCAGGCGACGGACGGCGGTGGGCGGGGTCAAGAACGTCCAGACGGCGACGGCCGAGCAGAGGGCCGCGAGCACGTTGATCATGCACGGGCCAGCCGGGTGGAGAGGGCAGCGGCGCCGGGGCCGGGGATGATCTCGCCGGACGCGGTGAACGACACCGCGGGGACAACGCCGACCAGGCCGTCGGAGACCCGGCGGACGAGGCAGATCTCGGCCACCCGCCGGCGGCCTCCGCCCGGGTCGCGGACCAGGTGGACCACGATGTCCAGGGCGGCGGCCAGCTGGCTGTGGACGGCCTCTCGCGTCAGGCCCGCAGCGCACGCCAGGGCTTCGAGGCGCGCCGGGACGTCGGCGGCCGTGTTCGCGTGGAGCGTGCCGCACCCTCCCTCGTGGCCCGTGTTCATCGCCTGGAGGAGAACCACTACTTCAGAGCCTCGGACCTCACCTACCACCAGACGGTCGGGGCGCATGCGGAGGGCTTGGCGGACCAGGTCGTTCAAGGTCACGCCTCCGGCCCCCTCCATGTTGGGCGGGCGGGCCTCCAACCGGACCACGTGCGGGTGGGACGGTCTCAGCTCGGCGGAGTCTTCCACCAGGACGATCCGTTCGGCGGGATCGACCAGCGAGAGCAAGCTGCTCAGCAAGGTCGTCTTGCCGGTGCCGGTGCCACCGGTGATCAGGAAGGCGGCGCGGGACTCGATCAGGGCGGCGAGCAGTCCGGCGCCTTCGGGCGGGATGGTGCGTGCCGCGGTCAGCTCGTCCAAGGTGAAGGCGCGGCGTCGGGGGAGGCGCAGGGAGATGCACGTCCCGGTGGCGGCGACGGGCGGGAGGACGGCGTGCAGGCGCACTCCGCCCGGGAGCCTGGCGTCGGCATACGGGGAGGCGTCGTCGAGACGTCGGCCTGCGGCGGCGGTGAGGCGCTGGGCCAGGCGCCGGACGGTCTGCTCGTCTGGGAAACGCAAGGCCGTGCGGACAAGGCCGGTGCCCGTGTCGACCCAGACCTCGTCCGGGCCGTTCACCAGGACGTCGGTGACGTCCGGGGAGCGCAGCAGCGGCTCCAGCGGCCCGGCGCCCACGAACTCGGCGCGTAACTCGTCGGCCAGCGTCAGGATCTCGCGGTCGCCGAGCAGTCGTTCCTCGGCCCGGAGCGCCGCGGCGACCCGGCCGGTGGTCGGTTCGCCGCCGGTGTCGGCCAGCCGGTCGCGGACGGCGTCGGACAACCTGGTCATGCGGCGGCCTCCTCCCGGTACGCGTACGGCTGGAGGGCGAGGTCGGCGAGGACGCCGGCGCAGAAATCGGTGAGCGGGCCCCGGCGGCAGGCCCGCTCCAAGCCGCCCTCGTCGACGGCGGCGGGGAGGCGGCGGTCGCGCTCGAAGGAGCCGGCGGACGGGAGGTCGAGGGCGTACGCGACCGCGTCGGGCGTCAGCCCGCCCGGCGCCGGGCCCTGGACGACGAGCCGCACGTCGGTGGTGAGGCGGCGAAGCGCGGCGGCGAGGCCGTCGGCGGCGACGGTCGCGCGGACCTCGGCCGGGACGAGCAGGAACGTCACGTCGGCGGAGCGCAGGGCCGCGCGGCCGACGTCGCCCGGATAGCGGGGGACGTCCACGACGACCAGGTCGAAGCCGCGCACGGCCGCGTCGAACAGGGACCGGATCGCCTCGTCGGAGACGGGCACCGGCTCGCCGCGCCGCCACGACAGGACGGACAGGTCGCCCGACTGCGGCAGCGTCTCGCGCAGGGTGGCGGTGTTCAGTCGGCCTCGGCGTTCGGCGAGGTCGTGCCAGCGGACGCCCTCGTGCTCCTCCAGCCCGAGCATGAGATCGACGCCGCCGCCGAACGGGTCGGCGTCCACGAGCAGCGTGCGGAGACCCTGGCCCGCCGCCGCGAGCCCGAGCGCGGTCGCGAGCACGCTGGCGCCCGCGCCGCCGCGGGACCCGACGACGCAGAGGGTGGTGGCCCAGCCGCCTTCGGGCTCGCTGGCCGCGGCGAACGCGCTGATCAGCCAGTCTTCATGGTCGGGCAGTGCGGCGACGTCCTGCGCGCCGACCTCGACAGCCAGGCGGTAAGCCTCGGACGTGGCGCCGTCACCGGTGACCAGGACGAGGCCGGGCCTGCGCTGGAGCCCGGCGGACGCCACGTCCTCGGCCACGTCGGCGCCCACGAGGATGAGGGCCGGCCACGTCCAGACGGCTCTGGCCTCGTCGGCGCCGTAGGCGACCTCGGCATGGGCGTCGGCGGCGGCCGCGAGGCGGAGCAGGCCGTCGGTGAGGGCGGGGTCGGCCGTGACGATCAGTGCCGCGAGATTCATCGGATGCCCCTTCAAACGTTCGGAGACATCCACCTTGCGGGCCCGGGAGGCGGCGATGAAGACCTTCCGCGAACTGTGGATAACTTCGTCGCGTGTCCGGCTCCGAAGCGCGAACGGCGGACGTCCGACCCGGTCGCCCGACCCGGCCGCCGCTCCGCACGTGGATGCGGGCCAGCCCAGGTCAGCGAGGAAAAAGCAGGCCGGCGGGGCACGGTTGCGGCCGGAGCCTACGCGGGTGGCCAGGTACACGCGGTGGGCGGTGGCGCTGGAGTTGTGTCCTGCGCCACCGCCCGACCGCTGACGACTGGGCGACCCCCGCCGGGGGGGAGAGCGGGGGTCGCCGGGCGGTCCGGCTCCGGGGGGGTAGAGCCGGCCCGCTTTCCCAAGAAAGTCTCGGGGGAGTTCGGCCTAAGCCGACGCAAGTTCGCTCTATAGGTGAGGCAAACTCACTGACTCCAGTCTAGGCAGATACAACATATGCTGCCCGATCGTTGAGAGTTGCGTCGAGGCGCAAACTCGTCCGACAGGTGACGATTTTTCTCACCTGGTTGGGACGATCCCCTCGGCTGGTGGCGACGCGGTGCCGCAAGGCGCCGTCCCGCCCCCGACAGGACACCCCAAGCCCCTGCACAAGGAGTGCATAGGGACGGGAGTGGGAGCGTACAGGAGAACTAAAGATCTTTCCGGCGGCCCGGCCGGATCGACCGTTCACAATGGAAACGATCACAGTGAGTGATCAATTTCGGCGCCGTCGCAGAGTTCCGGTTAGTCCGGAATAGGGCACTCCACCCCACGTTGGCCTTATAGCGCGCCCTCACCGCCGTCGGCACGGCTCTCACCAGCGCGGACGAGTTTCTGAACGGGGGCTTGTCAACTGGGCAAATAGGGCGTACACAGGTCTTACGGACCGAGTGTCCGCGCACGGCAGCCGGGCACCCACGCGCGACCAGCCGCGGGAGGCGCGTCGAGACGGGCTTGACCCGATCCGACGGATATGAGGTGCACGCTTGGTAACCCGGTGTGACGTGCTTGGCGGCGGCGTCCCGGAGAGGGGCGCCGTTCGCTTTGCGAGTAAGCCGTTAGTCGCGCACGTCCAGCCCGTTAGTCGCGGACGTCGAGCCCGTTAGTCGCGGACGTCCAGCCCGAGTGCAGTTGCCAGGACGACCGCCTGAAACGGATCGATCACCGCGCGCCGAAGTTCGACGGTGAAGGGGTCTATCGCCGAGATGTCGCTTCCGCGTAGATCGCAGCCGGAAAAGTCGGTCTTGTGGAGCATCGAGCCCGAGAAGTCGACACCGCGAATCACGGCCCCGGCACACCTCGCACCAGTGAGATCGGCCTCACGCATGCGCACGTCCGTGAACGAGGCGCGCCGCAAGTCGGCACCGGGCAGGCCGATGAAAGACCAGTCGCCGCCCTTGACCTTCAACAGGTCATAGGTGCAGCCGTCGAACATGCTGCCAACGAACTTGCATCCCGTGAAGGTGGCGTCGAAGAATCCACTGCGAACGAACGTGCAGTTCACGAACGCGGCGTCGGTGTGGGTGGACGCGTTGAAGCGCACACCACGGAACGTGCAGTCGGTGAACACGGCACCGACTCCCGTGGCCTCGGTCATGTCGACGTCCACGAACAAGACGTTCGCATGGTTCTCGCCCGTCAGGTCGCGCGAGTCCCAGTCCGCTGACGAGATGGTGGTGTCGGTGGGAGCCGCTGGTCGTCCATACATGCGTTCGGCCATACGCCCAGCATGGACTAGCCCACTGACAAGATCAGCCGCGCATGAACGCTTCGCAGATGGCCTGCGAGTCCCGTGCCGCGGCGGCGACGGCGGCGGAGCAGTGCCCGATCCACTGGGCAACGCCCTCTGAAGTGCCGGACGAGTAGGCGCGGAGCGCTTCGGTGTAGTCGGCGGCGAGTTCCAGGTGCCCGACCTCTGGCGCGACCAGCGATTTGGGGTCGAGTCCACGGGCGACGAGGGTGAGCCGCTGTGCGGCACGGGCGACGAGCCCGTCCCCCCAGCCGAACGGACGCAGAGTCAGCAGCTCGCCGTGCACGACCGCCGCGACCACCAGCGCGGGCGCTTTCGTCGACTCCGTCAGCAAGCCGCTGAGCGCGTCTAGGCGAAGGGCCACCTCGGACGGCGAAGGCGCGTCGCCGAGGTCGAATGCGTCCTCCACGGGCCTGTCTGCTGTGCGCGGACGTCCGAGATCGGCGCTCTCGACCGCATCGGCTGCGGCGAGTACGTGGAGCCGTGCGAGGGCCTGCCGGGGCGCGTTCCGCCACGTCTCCGTCAGCGTCCCCAATTCGGCCGACACACGAAGCGCTCCCTGGACGACCGGGTCGGACGGATTCTCCGTGGTGCGGAGCTCGTCCAGCGTGACGGAGGCCCCATCGAGGACGGCCGAGGCCCGGGCGCCCCGCAACGCGGACTCGGTGGACACCTCTGCGCTGCGCCGCCGCAGTATGCGGTGGCCCAAGAGCCGGTCCACCGCGGAGCGCGCGTCGTCGACGGCGCCCGCAACACCGGGCAGGTTCGCTACGTCAGCAAGGGCATCGGTCACGGCCCGACCTTATGCGCACGTAGGGCGGGCGCTGGAGGCGCAGGTAAGGCGGGCGCTGGAGGCGCAGGTAAGGCGGGCGCTGGAGGCGCAGGTAAGGCGGGCGCTGGAGGCGCAGGTAAGGCGGGCGCACGATGCGCATGCGGGGCGTCCGCATGCTGGACGCTCGTGGACGCAAGGGTACGGGTGCGCGTAGAACGGAAGCGATTCCCTGATCGCAGACGGGAAGGCCCGGTGTGTCTGGTATCACACCAGACCATCCGAAACCATGAGCGCAAGTGGCGCTCATCCACGACCTCCAGGATGGCGGCCTTGTGGGACCGAGGACCTACCTGGTGAAGTGGGGATACCGGGCGACCCCGCTTCAGCTAGCAAGGAGTTTCGCGTTGAGCCAGAGCCAAGAGACACTGTCGAACCTTCTGCAGGAGACGCGCCGCTTCTCCCCGCCCGCAGAACTCGCCGCGTCGGCCAATGTCAAGGCCGACGCGTACGAGCGGGCGGCCGAGGACCGCCTGGGGTTCTGGGCGGAGCAGGCGGATCGGCTGTCCTGGACGAAGCGCTGGGACGACGTCCTCGACTGGAGCAACCCACCGTTCGCGAAGTGGTTCGTGGGCGGCGAGTTGAACGTCGCCTACAACTGCGTCGACCGGCACGTCGAGGCGGGACGGGGCGCGAAGGTCGCGTTCCACTGGGAGGGTGAGCCGGGCGACAGCCGTACGCTCACCTACGCCGACCTCCAGCGCGAGGTGAACAGGGCCGCCAACGCGCTGCTGGAACTGGGCGTCCGCAAGGGCGATCGGGTCGCGATCTACCTGCCGATGATTCCGGAACTGCCGATCTCGATGCTGGCGTGCGCGCGCATAGGCGCGACCCACTCGGTCGTGTTCGGCGGGTTCTCGGCGGAGGCGCTGCGGACCCGCATCGACGACGCGCAGGCCAAGCTGGTCATCACGTCGGACGGCGGGTTCCGCCGCGGTAAGCCGTCCGACCTGAAGGGCATCGTCGACGAGGCCGTCGCGCAGACACCGACGATCGAGAACGTGCTCGTCGTGCGCCGCACCGGGGAGCCGGTGGCCGAGAACGAGCGCGACCTGTGGTGGCATGACGTCGTCGAACGGCAGAGTGACCAGCACACGCCCGAGCCCATGGACGCGGAGCACCCGCTGTACATCCTGTACACGTCCGGTACGACGGGTAAGCCGAAGGGCATCCTGCACACCACGGGCGGTTACCTGACCCAGTGCGCGTACACGCACCACGCGGTGTTCGACCTGAAGCCGGAAACGGACGTCTACTGGTGCTCCGCCGACATCGGCTGGGTGACCGGTCACTCGTACATCGTGTACGGCCCGCTCGCCAACGGCGCGACCAGCGTCATCTACGAGGGAACCCCGGACACCCCCAACCGCGGACGCTGGTGGGACGTCATCCAGAAGTACAAGGTGACCATCTTCTACACCGCGCCTACGGCGATCCGTACGTTCATGAAGTGGGGCGACGACATCCCCGCGCAGTACGACCTGTCGTCACTGCGCGTCCTGGGGTCGGTCGGTGAGCCGATCAACCCGGAGGCGTACGTCTGGTACCGCAAGCACATCGGCGGCGACAAGGCCCCGGTCGTCGACACGTGGTGGCAGACGGAGACCGGCGCCATCATGATCAGCCCGCTGCCGGGGATCACGCACGGGAAGCCGGGCGCGGCGATGCGCCCGCTGCCGGGCATCGCCGCGGACGTGGTGGACGACCAGGGCCAGTCCGTGCCGAACGGCGGCGGCGGGTTCATGGTGGTCAGGGAGCCGTGGCCGAGCATGCTCCGGACGATCTGGGGCGACGACGAACGCTACGTCAAGACGTACTGGTCGCGTTTCGAGGGCCTGTACTTCGCCGGTGACGGCGCGAAGAAGGACACGGACGGCGACATGTGGCTGCTCGGCCGCGTGGACGACGTCATGCTCGTGTCCGGCCACAACATCTCCACGACGGAGGTGGAGTCGGCGCTGGTCTCGCACCCGAAGGTCGCCGAGTCGGCGGTCGTCGGCGCGACGGACCCGGTCACCGGGCAGGCCATCGTCGCGTTCGTCATCCCGCGCGGGGACGCGGGTGGGGACGTGGAGGGCGAGGAGTTCCTGCGGGAGCTGCGCGACCACGTGTCCAAGGTGCTCGGCCCGATCGCCAAGCCCCGGCAGATCATGATGGTGCCGGAGCTGCCGAAGACCCGCTCCGGCAAGATCATGCGGCGGCTGCTGCGGGACGTCGCCGAGAACCGCAGCATCGGCGACGTGACGACGCTCGCCGACAGCACGGTCATGGACCTGATCTCGGAGAAGCTTCCGAGCGCCAAGTCCGAGGACTGAGCCTCTGCAAAGACCGTCCCTACGAGAACGGCCCGCGCCCGATGCACACCATCGGACGCGGGCCGTTCTGCTCAAGCGACGGCGACGGCGACGGCACCGAGAAGGCTTCCCCAACGGCCGCTCTGGCAGCGCTTGGCCAAGCGGCCGTTCTGTCAGGGGTTGCGGTGTCCAGTGCAGCGGTGTCAGGGGAGTTGCGGTTGTGCAGGTAAGGTCGTTTGTGGTGCGCCGGGAAGTCTGGTCGGCAATGTCACGGCCTGTTGCGCATGGCGGGTCGGGGCTAGACCAGACCGTTCGCCGCTTTCCCGGGAGTCTCCATGGCGCGCCCACCCGTCCGGCGCCGCGTTGCTGCGACGTGGCCGTTCCGTCCGACCGTCCGCTACGGGACACAGGTCGCCGTGGCGTTGCGGACGGAGACGATCGGCGGCGTGGTCATGCTGCTGGCGGCGGTGGCCGCGCTTGTGTGGGCCAACACGCCGTGGGACGGCGCCTACGAGAGCCTGCAGACATTCGAGATCAGCCCCCACTGGCTGCACCTCGGGCATATGGACGTGCAGCATTGGGCGTCCAGCGGCCTGCTCGCGGTGTTCTTCTTCATCGCCGGTCTTGAGTTGCGCGAGGAACTGACGCACGGAGTGCTACGCAATCCGCGGGACGCGGCTCTGCCGGTGCTCGCCGCCGTCGCGGGGGTGGCGGTCCCGGCACTGATCTTCCTGGCGGTGAGCGCGGGCGAGCCTGGAGCGTCCAGCGGCTGGGCGGTTCCGACGGCGACGGACATCGCGTTCGCGCTGGCGGTGCTCGCGGTGACGTTCACGGCCTGCCCGGCGCCGCTGCGCGCTTTCCTGCTGACGCTGGCCGTGGTGGACGACCTGATCGCCATCACCATCATCGCGTTGTTCTACACCAACGAGATGCACTGGACGCCTCTCGGTCTCGGAGTGGTCCTGATCGGCGCGTACGGGTGGCTGCAGTACAGGAATGTGCGATCGCCGTGGGTGTACGTGCCGCTCGCCGTCCTCGCCTGGTACTGCCTACAGCGGAGCGGCGTGCACGCCACCGTCGCCGGTGTGGCCCTGGGAATGCTCACCAGCCCGAAGCAGACCCCGGACGGACGGCCGACGAACGCGGAACGTGCCGACCATGCGCTGCGTCCGTTCTCGGCGGGCGTGTGCGTACCGGTTTTCGCGTTCGTTTCGGCGGGCGTGGGGCTCGGCACGTCGCAACTGGGTGCGGTGTTCACCGACCGGGTGGCCCTCGGTGTCATCGCCGGATTGGTGATCGGTAAGTTCGTGGGCGTCTTCGGCGGCGCTTGGGCGGCCGTCCGGCTCGGCTTGGCGAGCCTAAGCGAGGATCTGCACTGGCATGAGATCGCAGGGGTCGCTTTGCTCGCCGGGGTGGGTTTCACCGTTTCGCTGCTGATCGGCGGTTTGGCCTATACCGACCCGTCACAATTCGAGAGAGTGACGACTGCGGTCCTGATCGCGAGCGTCCTCGCCTCGGCGGCCGCGGCCGTCGTCTTCCGGAGAAGGGTGCGTCTGCGCGCGCGCCCGGACTGAAGGAGAATCTGCTATATGTCCGAGGCACTACCGGGCGATCGCGTCGAGGACAAGTCGCTCGGCGATCTGGCCACCACGGCGTTGAGCGAGATGTCGGACATCATCAGGCTGGAGATGGAGCTCGCCAGGGTCGAGCTCAAGGCCGACGCCAAGAAGGCGGCCATCAGCAGCGTGATGTTCACCATCGCCGCCGTGATGGGCGGGATCGTCGTCATCCTGCTGTCGATCTCGTTCGCGTACGGGCTGATCGGACTGGGCCTCTGGCGCTGGCTGGCGTTCCTCATCGTCGCGGTCGTGTACGTGGTGCTCGCGGGCGTGCTGATGCTCGTCGCCAAGCGGTTCATCAAGAAGATCGAAGGGGCGAAGCGGACCCGCAAGTCCCTGAAGAGCGACCTGTCGAAGCTGCGCCGCCGCGGCGACTCCGACACGCCAGAGCTGACGGGCTGACCGATCGCCATGTCCGGGCACGACGCGTCCCTGGTCGAGGTCGACGGGCCGTGGACCCACCGGCAGATCAGCGCCGGAGGGACGCGGTTCCATGTCGCCGAGGCCGGTGACGGGCCGCTCGTCCTGCTGCTGCACGGTTTTCCCGAGTTCTGGTGGTCGTGGCACAACCAGCTGGTGTCGCTGCCCGCGGCGGGCTACCGCGCGGCCGCGGTGGATCTGCGCGGGTACGGCGGGAGCGACAAGCCACCGCGCGGCTACGACCTGGTCACGCTGGCCGGTGACGCCGCAGGGCTCGTCCGGGCGCTCGGTGAGGCCAACGCGATCGTCGTCGGGCACGACTGGGGCGGGCTCCTCGCCTGGACGATGGGCGTCTACCACCCGAAGGTCGTCCAGCGGCTGTCGGTGGTGAGCGCGCCGCATCCACTGCGCCTACGCCAGGCCGTCGCCGGTGACCCGCGCGGACAGGGCTGGGCGACGCGCCACACGTTCGGCTTCCAGCTGCCGCTGTGGCCCGAACGGCGCCTTGTGCGCGACGACGCGGCGCTTGTCGGGAAGCTTCTGCACGAGTGGTCGAGCCCGGGTTGGCCGGACGAACGCACTGAGCATCTCGTCCGGAGAGCGGTACAGATTCCTGGGGCGGCGCACAGCGCGCTGGAGTATCACCGTTGGCTCATCCGGTCGCAGGCCCGTCCGGACGGCATCCGCTACGCGCACCGTATGCGCGCACCCATCCAGGTACCGACGCTCCAGTTGCACGGGGCGCTCGACACATGCACCCTCCCCGGCAGCGCACAGGGCTCCGGCCGCTACGTGACGGCCCCCTACCGCTGGAAGCTCATCGACGGCGCCGGTCATTTCCCGCACGAGGAACGTCCCCGCGCGTTCGACACGCAGCTCCTCGGCTGGCTCGCCGACCCCGAACCCGAACACTGACCACTCCCAGCGAATTGCCATGTGACGGACGGGCGTAGCGTGGAGACATGCGGGATCGGGACGAGTCTGGACGGCCACGCAACGCACGCCCACGCGACGCCTACGGACGCCCCCTGCCCCACGACGCGACCGGCATACCCACGATGCCGGACGACCTCGACATGCCACCCGCCGAAGCATTGGTCGAAGCACAACGCCTCTTGGACGCCGACCGTCCGTTCCATGCGCACGAGGTCCTGGAAGCGGTGTGGAAGGCCGCGCCAGAAGCCGAACGGGAACTGTGGAGAGGTCTCGCACAGGTCGCCGTAGGGATAACCCATCTTCGCCGTGGAAACACGCGCGGCGCCGATGCGCTCCTCAGTCGCGCCGCGGAACGTCTCGTCCCGTATGAGGCTGCCCCTCCGCACGGGATCGACGTCCAAGGGATCGTTCAGCGCGCGCGCCACCTGGCCGACGCCGACCGTCCCCAGGACGGCCCCATAACCCTGCGGCTCACAAAGCCCACTCATGCGTGAACGCACGTAGGCGTGAACTAGTCGGAGCACCTCTCCGTCGACACCGGGGTGGTCGCGTTCGCGCTCGCGCGCACGTCCGGGGCGACCTCGTCCGCGGTGAGCGCGTAGCCGGTGGACGGCGTGTCCAGGGCCGCGGCGAAGATGACGCCGTAGACGCGGCCGTCGGTGGACAGCAGCGGCCCACCCGAGTTACCGGGCTCGACCTTGCCGCGGATGGCGTAGATCTCGCGGGTGACCTGGCCGGAGTGGTAGATGTCCGGGCCGCGGGCGGTCTGCCGGGCGCGGATGCGGGCGGCGCCCGGCGTGAACGGCTGGTTCTTCGGGAACCCGGCGATGATCGCGCTGTCGCGGACGCGGGCGTCCCCGGCGAACTTCAGCGGCGGCGCCTCAAGGCCGGGCACGTACAGGACGGCGACGTCGCGCTTCGGGTCGTACAGGACGACCCGTCCACGCGCGGTCTCGCCGTTCACGGTCGCCACGGCGGACGAGCCGCGGGCGCCCGCGACGACGTGCGCGTTGGTCATGATGTGCTTCGGCGCGAACACGAACCCGGTGCCCTCGATCCGGCGCTGGCACTGCGGCGCCGTGCTGACGATCTTCACGATGCTGTCGCGGGCGGCCCGCAGCCCCCTGGTGTTCAGCACGGACTCGTCCGGCGGCGGCACCTGCACCACCGACTCGCCGCCGAGCCCGTTGAAGACCTGCGGGAACTCGCTGCTCTTCACGAAGCCCTGGAAGGACGTGAACCAGGTCTGCGCCTGCGGCGGCATCACGTCGTTGATGCCGTTGATGATCGAGGAGCCCTTGACCTGCGTCCGGACGGGCTTGAACTCGGAGTTGGCGACCAGGCTCCCGAAGAACCAGGCGACGATCAGCAGCGACAGCGCGCTGACGAGGGTGCCGCCGACCGCGTCCGCCGTGCGGGCGTTCATGCCGGTCACCCGGTTGCGCAGGACGGCCCCGAGCGAGGACGCGACGAGCTGCCCCGTCGTGGCGGCCAGGAACGCGATCACGATGGCGAGGAGCGCCTGCTGGGCGGCGCCGTCCACCGCCGCCTCGGCGATCGGCGGCGCGATCAGCACCCCGACGACGCCGCCGCCGACGAAGCCGACGAAGCTCAGCAGGCTCACGATGAAGCCCTGCCGGTAGCCCGAGACTCCGAACAGCACGACGAGCACGAGCAGGATGAGATCGAGTACGTGGTCGTCCAGCACCGCTTCACCGTATAGTGCCGCACCGCTGGTTAACGTCCGCTCGATGTACCAGATTCGGGTGCGTTGGGTAGCCGTCCCGGGTGACGCGCGTCCGCCTCCGTCGCCGACCGGAATGACAACCGCCGCCTGACCTGCGGCCACGCCCACCGCAGGGAAATGTGACAGGCCGCTACGGACGTTCGACGCGGACTTTCAACCACGTGCACGACGTTCAACCGCGCACACAACCTTCAGCCGCGTGCGCACGACGTTCAACCTCGTGCACGACTTTCAGCCGCGTACACAACCTTCAGGCGCGCGCGCACGACCTTCAGGTGCCTGCACGACGGTCAGGTGCGCACGACGGTCAGTCGCGGGCTGCGAGGTTCAGGGCCTCAGGGGGTAGGTCCTCGACGCGGTCGGCGTCCCAGGGACGGCTCCAGCCGCCCGCGTCCAGGACCCGGGTGAGCAGTGCCGCTGTGAACCCCCACACGAGCATGTCGCGGACACGGAACGCGGGCCCCATCCTGACCCCGGACGGGTGCCGGATCATCAACCGGTTCGCCGGTTCGACCAGCTCTGCGATCGGGACGCGCGCGACCGTCGCGACCTCGCCGGGATGGCCGGGCGCGATGTCCGATGGCTCCCGCCACCAGCCGGCGACGGGCGTGACCCGGTGCCGACTGTGCGACAGGTACAGCTCGGGCAGCGTGCAGAGGACGTCCACACCGGACGGCTCGACACCGGCCTCCTCCCACGCCTCGCGCAGTGCCGCGGCGACCGCGCCGTCGTCGTCGGGCCCGATGCGGTCACCCGGGTCGATGCGGCCGCCGGGGAACGCGGGCTGTCCGGCGTGGCTGTTCAGCGTGGCCGCGCGCTCGGTGAGCAGCACGTCGGGGCCGTCCGGTCCCTCGCCGAAGAGGATCAGGACGGCGGCGGCGCGCGCGCCCGGCACGGGCCGGAACATAGGCGCCACCGTCATCCGCGGGCCTTCGGTGCAGAAGCGGTCGAGCCATGGTGGGCCGGTGGGGGCGATGTCGGTCACTTCCGTCCCAACTCCCGTGCGTTCCTCTTCCTTCCCGGACTCCTTTTCGAGCCGGGCGCGTGGGTCATGAGAAGGGGCCGGGTTTGACGAGTTTGCGCGCGGTCTCCTCGTCGGTCGGTCCTTCGCCGAACGACGGGCAGAGCTGGACGAGCGGGCATGCACCGCACGCTGGACGGCGAGCATGGCAGATACGGCGCCCGTGCCAGATCAGCCTGTGGGAGAGCATCGTCCAGTCTTTGCGCGGGATCAGCTCGCCGATCTCCTGTTCGACCTTCACTGGGTCGTCTTCGGTCGTCCAGGCGAAACGGCGGGCCAGGCGGCCGAAATGGGTGTCGACGGTGATTCCCGGGACGTCGAACGCGTTGCCTAGGACGACGTTGGCCGTCTTACGTCCGACGCCAGGGAGGGTGACCAGGTCTTCGAGCTTCCCTGGGACCTCTCCGTCGAACCGGTCGCGCAGCGCGGCGGACAATCCCATGACCGACTTCGTCTTGGCGCGGAAGAACCCGGTGGGTTTGAGGATCTGCTCGACGTCCTCGGGGTTCGCGGCGGCCAGGTCCTCCGGCGTCGGGTATTTCGCAAAAAGGCCGGGCGTGGTCAGGTTCACCCGCATGTCGGTGGTCTGCGCGGACAGCACGGTCGCGACGAGGAGCTGGAAGGGCGTCCCGAAGTTCAGTTCGCAGTGCGCGTCCGGGTACGTCTCGGCCAGGATCCGGTTGATCCGGCGCGCCCGCCGGACGAGCCCGAGCCGTGTCTCGTTCTGCCATTTCCGGGATCGCGGCCTTCTGGACGCCTCCGTCGCCATACCGGCCAGCCTAAAGCCTCGGCGCCCGCCGCTCGCCCGGTGCGGAATCTTGGCGGCGAATCTTAAAAAGACGGCTATGTTCTTTTGTGTTACGCTCGCGCGCATGATCCTCGACTCCTCCCGGTGGGCCGCTACGCTCGCCGGACGGCGCGTCCTGATCACGGGCGCCGCGCGCGGCATCGGCGCGGCCCTGGCCGCCAGGCTGCACGAGCGCGGCGCCCGGGTGGCGCTCGCCGGGCTGGAGCCCGACCTCCTCGCCACCGTCGCGGCGAACTGCGGAGGCGCCCCCTGGTGGACGTGCGACGTGACCGACCGCGACAGGGTCACCGAGGTCGTGGACGGCGCCGCGGACGCGCTGGGCGGCGGCCTGGACGTCGTCGTCGCCAACGCCGGAGTAGCCGCGCAGATGCCGATCGTGGGCGGTGATCCGTCTGTCTTGGAGCAGAGCCTTCGGGTGAACGTGCTGGGTGTCCACAACACGCTCCGGGCAGCCGGGCCTTACATCTGCCATGAGCGCGGTTATGCGCTGGCTATAGCGTCCTTGGCGGCGGCCGTCCACGCGCCTCTGCTGGGTGCCTATAGCGCGTCCAAGGCCGCCGTTGAGGCACTGGGCAACACGCTAAGGGTCGAACTACGGCCGTGGGGCGCCAAGGCAGGCGTCGCGTACTTCGCCGAACTCGACACCGACATGACGCGACGAGGATTCGACACCCGGGCGGCGAACGCTCTGGTGAACTCAGGGCGCGCCAGCAGCCTCGTCTCCGCCGTGACCCCGCTGCACGTAGGAATCGACGCGCTGGAACGCGGAATCGCCCGCCGCTCGAAGCGCGTCGTCGCACCCTGGTGGGTCGGCGGGATCCTGCCGGTCAGGATGGTCGCGCAACCCGTCGTCGACCGCGTCGTCCAGCGAAGGCTGCGCGAAACCCTGGACATCGCGCGGAAAGAGCAGGTGGAGCTGACCACGCCGCAACCGGAGCCTCACCGGTGACGGCCGCGCCTCGCGCCACTCCGGGTGGGGTCCGCGACGTGGGCGTCGTGAACTGGCTCGTCTGCCGGGTCGCGGGCCGGGCCACCGGGACGGGCCCGCCGAACCTGTTCCTGACCCTGGCCCGCCGTCGCGGCCTGTTCCGCGGCTGGCTGTGGTTCGCGGGACGGCTCATGCCCGGCGGCACCCTGTCGCGCCGGGACACCGAACTGGTGATCCTCCGCGTCGCCCACCTGCGCGGCTGCCGCTACGAGTTCGACCACCACGTGCGCATCGGCCGCCGCGCGGGCGTCGGGGAACGGGACGTCCAACGCCTCAGGCAAGGACCGGACGCGGTCGGCTGGACCCCGCGCGAGCGTGCTATCCTCACCGCCGCCGACCAACTCCATGACCTGCGCGACCTGGACGACGAGACCTGGACCCGGCTCCGCACCCACCTGTCCGAAGCACAGTGCGTCGAGCTGACCATGCTCGCCGCCCACTACGAGATGCTCGCCACTGTGATCACGACACTCCGCGTCCAACCCGACCATTCGACCCCGCCGGGCCCGTCCTGACCAAGGCGGTGACGGCCGGACCAAGGCGGCGACGGCCGGACCAAGGCGGCGACGTGAGTATCACCACACCCTGATCAGCGCGTTTCAGCTGTTCAGGGCCCCGGAGCGCAGGAGAAGGCGGACGTGCTCGACGACCGGTGGGCCGAGCGCGCGCAGCGCCGCCATGTCGCCCGCAGCGACCGCCGGCGTCACCATGGCGCCGACCGCCGAAACGACGACCTGGCAGGCGAACCGGGCCGGCTCCCCGGTCGCGCCCATCATCTCGGCAAGACCCGCTGCCAGGTCGTGCTGTATCTCGGACCGCCGCTGGACGGCCTCCGGCCCGGCCGCGTACACCTCCACAAGGAACAACCGCGCGTACCCAGGTTCGGACGCCAGCGCCTCCAAATAGGCGGTGAAGGCACGCTCGAACCGTTCCGCCGGGTCGCCTCCACCCTCCGCGGCGCCTTCCAATCGACGGCGAAGCACTTCGATCGCCTTGTCGAACGCGGCCATGAAGCAGTCGAGCTTGGACGAGAACAGCCCATAGAAGCTCTGCCGGGACACCTTTGCCCGCTTCAAGACGTCCTCGACCGACGTACCCACGTACCCCTTCTCGGTCATCGCCGCCGCCATGGCCGCGCAGAGGCGGTCGCGATGCACCCGCTCGACCTCCGAGCGGGACAGCGCGTGCCGTCCGCGGGGCAGGCGGCGCGGCGAAGCCTGGGACATCCGATCAGATTAAGGCACGGCCGGTACCCCTCCTGAACGCCCGATAACGGGTGATGAGACCGGTGTGATGGCATTCACCCAATGGTCCGTACACTGGGCGAACGGGACCGCGGCGGCCTGGGAGGACGGAAAGCCAGGTCCTCCGTTTCGGCGCGCCGTGACCCTGCCTTCACGTACGCGGTGGGACGTACGTCACACTAGGCATGTCGGTGTTCGAGGAGGAGAAGCGTGACGGATCGCGACGTGGACGTTCTGAGCAGAGCCCCGCTCTTCGAGGCCCTCGACGAGCAGGGCGCCAAGGCGCTGCGCGCCAACGTGACCGAGGTGCGCCTCGCACGCGGTCAGACGCTGTTCAACGAGGGGGAGACCGGGGACCGGCTGTACGTCGTCCTCGAAGGCAAGATCAAGCTGACCAGGACGGCGCCGGACGGCCGGGAGAACCTGCTGAGCGTGCTCGGCCCGAGCGAGATGTTCGGCGAGCTGTCGCTGTTCGATCCGCGTCCGCGGACCGCGAGCGCCATCGCGGTGACCGAGTGCCGCCTCGCCGGGCTCGGCCACGACGACCTGAGACCGTGGCTGACGGGACACCCTGAAGTGGCCGTCCAGCTCCTGCGCGCCCTGGCGCAGCGGCTGCGCAAGACCAACGACGTCATGGCCGACCTGGTGTTCACCGACGTGCCGGGCCGTGTCGCCAAGGCGCTGCTCGACCTGGCGGAACGGTTCGGCCAGCCGTCCGAGGCCGGGCTGCACGTGCATCACGACCTCACGCAGGAGGAGCTGGCGCAGCTCGTCGGCGCGTCCCGCGAGACGGTCAACAAGGCGCTCGCCGACTTCGCCCAGCGGAACTGGCTGCGCATCGAGGCCCGCGCGGTCGTGATCCTCGACATCGAACGCCTCCGCAAGCGCTCCAAGTGACCACTGGGTCACCCTCGTCGGGCGACGACGACGGCGGGTGAACCGAGCGGGCGTCCGCACAACGCCGTGCGGACCCCGGACAACGAACCCAGAGTTCAGCGACCGTTCAGGTAGTCGAGTTGAGCCTGGACGGACAATTCAGCCGCCGGCCAAAGGGACTTGTCGACGTCCGCGTACACCCGCTCGACGACCTCCCGCGCCGTGCGCGCGCCCGCGGCCACGGCGGCCTCCACCTGCGCGAGACGCTCCCGCCGGTGGTCGATGTAGTGGTCGAGGACGGCGATCGGATCGTCCAGCTTCGGCCCGTGACCCGGCAGGATCGTCGCGGCCTCGACCTCGGCGGAGAACGCGCGGAGCCGGTCGAGCGAGCCGAGATAGTCGCCGAGACTGCCCGCCAGGACGGTCGTCCCGTACCCGAGGACGGTGTCGCCGGTGAGGACGGCGCCGTCCGCCGGAAGCCAGAACGTGAGCGAGTCGTCGCTGTGGCCGGGCGTCTCCATGATCCGCAACTCCAGGCCGCCCGTGGTGACCACGTCGCCCTCGCCCAACCCCTCGTCCCCGAGCCGATGCCTGGGGTCGAGCGCCCGCACCTTGACCGAGCCCCCGGCCAGCCTCGCGAACTTCCCCGCCCCGGCGGAGTGATCGGGATGGCCGTGCGTGAGCAGGACCAGTCCGACACGGCGCCCCTGCGCCTCGACCGTCTCCAGGACGCGCCTGAGGTGCTTGCCGTCCTTGGGCCCGGGATCGACGACGACGGCCTCGTCGGAGCCGGGCTCCGCGATGATCCAGGTGTTGGTGCCGTCCAGGGTCATGGCGGACGGGTTCGGAGCCAGCACACAGGTCGCCCGCTCGGTGCCCATCCCGTCGATCTCCGACATGTCCCCCATCCTGCCCGAGGCCCGATCCGGATGACGGACCGGGTTCCATCCGAGCCGGTCAAGATGCCGCAACACCGAGGTCCCCGCCAGCCGGTACATGACCGCCTTGGACACCGCGTCCCGCCGCCGCCCCGTCACCACACAGTCACCCCCGCTCTACGGAATCTTCCGTCCCACTCCCGCCGCGCACATCGCCGCTAGTACCGATAGTGCCTGGCGACGGACTCCGGCAGGACGAGGTACGCCTCGCCGTCGATGATCTCGGCCGTCGGCTCGTGGACGACGATCTCGCGGGGCGCGGCCAGCACGTCCGCGACCGTCTCGAACTCGGCGAGCTCGGCGAGCGTCGCGATCGTCGGCGGAAGCATCAGCCACTCGCCGCTGCTCCCGCGCTCAGCCGCCTCCGCCGGACGCACCCAGGCCACCTGGTCCGCCTCGGTGCTGACGTCCCTGGCCCGCTGCCCCTCCGGCATCGCCGCGACGAAGAAGCGGGTGTCGTAGCGCTTCGGCTCGACCTTCGGGGTGATCCAGTGCGCCCACGGGCGGAGCAGGTCCGAGCGGAGGACGAGGCCGCGCCGGTCGAGGAACCCGCCGAACGACCGGTCCCGGTTCAGCAGTGCCTGCCGGTCGTCCTCCCAGTCGTCGCCACGGGTGTCGTCCACCACGGTCTCCGCCGTCGGGCCCGCGAGCAGGACGAGGGTCTCCTCGAACGTCTCCCGGACGGCCGCGCACACCAGCTCGCGGGCCAGCGTCTCATCGGCGTTGAACGCCCGCCCCCACTCGGCGGGCGACGGGCCTGACCACGCCACGTCCGCGTCCCCGTCGCGCGGGTCGACGCCACCGCCGGGGAACACGTACGCGCCAGGCGCGAACTCCATGGACCGGACGCGGCGAAGCAGGAACGCCTCAAGCCCCCGCCTTTCATGATCACGAAGCACGACGACCGTGGCCGCGTCACGTGCGGGAACGGGCTCCGCCCTGCCGGACCGGATGTCCTCGACCCGGTCGCGGAACGACTCGGGCAGCTTGAGCCCGTTCACCATCGTCCCACCGAACGCGCAACCCTCATGACGGCCAATTCGGACACACCGAATGCCATTCCGTCAACCTCGCCATACCTCGACCCTGACCCGCGAACGGCCTGCAAGCCGCCTGCGAACGGCCGGCCTGCGGGCGGTTCGCGGGCGGTTCGCGGGCGGTTTGCGGGCGGTTTGCGGGCGGTTTGCGAGCGGTTTGCGAGCGGTTTGCGAGTGGCGGGTGGCCGCTAGGCGATCTCGGCGATCAGTTCGACCTCGACCGGGACGTCGCGGGGGAGGACGGCGACGCCCACGGCGCTGCGGGCGTGCTTGCCCGCGTCCCCGAAGACCTCGACCAGCAGATCGCTCGCCCCGTTGATCACCTGCGGCTGTCCGTGGAAGTCCGGGGCGCTGGCGACGAAGCCGACGACCTTGACGATCCGCGCGACGCGGGACAGTTCGCCGACCTCGGCCTTGAGCGCCGCGATCGCGTTCAGCGCGCAGATCCGCGCCTGCCGGGCGGCCTCCTCCGCGCTGACCTCCGCGCCCACCTTCCCTGTGGGCCCCAGCTCACCCTTGACCAGCGGGATCTGCCCGGCCGTGTAGACGAGCGAACCCGTCCGGGCCGTGGGGACGTAGGAGGCGACCGGCGGGACGGCCTCCGGCAGTTCCATGCCCAGCTCGCGGATCCGTTCTTCGGGCGTGCTCATGGCCATTCCTCCTCGTTGAGGCGCAAGCTCGTACAGGGGGCTACAGGACGCTCTAGGACCGCACTTCGCGCTTGAAGTAGGCCACGAGGTTCTCCGGGTTCGGCCCGGGCAGGACGGTGACGAGCTCCCATCCGTCCTGACCCCAATTGTCGAGAATCTGCTTGGTCGCGTGCACCAGCAGCGGAACGGTCGCGTACTCCCACTTCTTCATGCGCCTCACACTAGCGATCGGCCCACCCGAACCCGCTCCGAACCCACCCGTTCAAAGCGCCATCGGCCACGCCCCCGCGCCCCACCAGGTCGGGGACCAGGAGGCGTTTGGCGCGGATCAGGGTGTTCGGCGCGGATCAGGGGTGTTCGGCGCGGATCATGATGCGGCGGAGGAGGTCGGAGAGGGTGCGGCGCTCGTCCGCGCTGAGGACGCCGAGCAGCCGGTACTCCTCGTGGCCCACGCCGCCCATGGCGCCCAGCCAGGCGGCGCGTCCCTCGTCGGTGAGCTCGACGACGACCCGGCGGCGGTCGGTGGCGGACGGCGTCCGGCGGACGAACCCGCGGCGTTCCAGGGCGTCCAGCCGTCCGGTGATCGAGTTCGGCGCCATGCCGAGGTCGGCGGCGAGCTGCGAAGGCGCGGCGGAGCCGTGCCGCCCGGCGAGGGCGTGCAGCGTGTCGTACTCGTGTCGTTGCAGGTCGGAGGCCACCAGGGACTGGTCGCGGACGTGCTTGAGGTGCTCCACGAGGTAGACCATCCGGGTGACCGCGCCCTCGATGTCCGGATCGAGGTCGGGCAGGATCGGCGTCCACCGCGCCACGTGATCGTCCGTCCGGTCCCGTGTCGTCTCGCCGCGCATGACCGCGATCGTAGCGGCCGACCTGCGCAACTTCGCTACCGAATAATTCGTTGACGAATAATTCCCTGCCGAATTAGGTTTACCGCATGGCCCGCCGTCCGCCAGCCCCCACCCACCACCAATCAACCGACGAGCTTCGCTCGGCTCATCCCTTCCGTGGTCGGGACTTCCGGTTGCTGTTCGGCGCCCGCGTCCTGTCCCTGACCGGTGACGCCGCGGTGCCGGCGGCGCTCGCCCTCGCCGTCCTGCGCGCGACCGGCTCCACGTCCGCGCTGGCCCTGGTGCTCGGCTGCGCGATGGTGCCGCGCCTGCTCCTGCTGCCGATCGGCGGCGTCGTCGCGGACCGCCTCAACGCGCGAGGCGTCGCGCTGGCCACCGACCTCGTCGCCTGCGGCGCCCAACTCTTCGCCGGGATCGAGCTCCTCGGCGGACACCCGCAGCTCTGGCACCTCGCCGTCGCCCAGGCGATCGGCGGCACCGCCTCGGCCTTCCAGACCCCGACCATTTCGCCGCTGGTCGCCGGGACCGTCGAACCGTCCGGCCTGCAGAAGGCCAACTCGCTGCTCGGCGCGGCCAACGGCGCCACACGGCTCGCCGGGCCCGCCCTCGCCGGGACGTTCGTGCTGACCGTCGGCCCCGGCTGGACGTTCGTCCTCGACTCCGCCTCGTTCGGCGCCAGCGCCGCGCTCCTCGCCATGACGCGCGTCCGGCACACCCCGATCCCGGCGCGGCCGGGCGAAGCCCGGAGGTCTGGGCCGCTCGGACGGCTCGTCGGCGACCTGACGGAAGGCTGGACGGAGGTCCGCTCGCGCGACTGGTACTGGACGAGCCTGATCGCGCACGCCATGTGGAACGGCGCGTCCGCCGTCCTGCTCACCCTCGGACCCGCCATCGCGATCGACCGGCTCGGCGGCGAGGGGACGTGGATCGCGACCGTCCAGGTCGGCGCCGTCGGACTCGTCACCGGGGCTCTGCTGGCCGCCCGCCTGCGGCCCCGGAGGCCCGTCCTCTTCGCGAACCTCGGCCTCGCCGTCTTCGCCCTGCCCCTCACCCTGTTCGCCGTCGCCGCGCCCGCGCCGCTGACCATCGGCGCGTACGGGCTGGCGGGCGTCGGGTTGGGCGTCCTCAACCCGACCTGGTCGACGGTCGTCCAGATGACCGTTCCGCAGCACGCCCTGGCCCGGGTGACCTCGTACGACTGGCTGCTCTCCCTGGGCGCCGCGCCCCTCGGCTACGCGCTCGCGCCGTGGGCCGCGTCCACTTGGGGGACGTCCGCTCCGCTGATGGTCGCGGCCGCCCTGGTCGGCACCTCATGCCTCGCGACGGCGGCGGTACCCGGCGTCCGGCACCTGACCATGCCCACCACCGAAACGCCATCAACGCCTCTCCCCGGCACCGAGCCCGCACAATGACAACGCCGACCGCCCCAACCCCAACACCCGCCGCCCCGAGCCGAACACGCCCCGGCCAGTGTCGCCATCGGGGCCGAGCAACCGGACGGACGGCGACTGAGGGCTGCGCCCAGGCGCGGACGATGGGCGTGCCCTGGTTCAGCTGGGCGGCTGACCCTGCGGCCAGCCGCCGGGCCGCGCCTCACCGGGCTGCGCTTCGCCGGGCTGCGCTTCGCCGGGCTGCGCTTCGCCGGGCTGCGCTTCGTCGCCCGGCTGGGGGCTCCCGCTCGTGATGCCGTGCCGCTCGCCGGACGACGGCTCCACGGCCTCCGGCTCGTCGCGCCGCTTCGGCTCGTCCAGTCCGATGACCGGCGGGACGTCCTCGGCGGACTCCAGCGCGGACGTCGCCTCCGCCGCCTTCGCCAGTTCCGCCTCGGCCCTGGCCAGGCGTTCTCCGAGGTCGAGCCTGCTCTTCTCGCCCTCGCCGTCGCGCGCGCCCCCGCCGGACGACGCCGAACCGCCCGCCGCACGCTCGAAGAACCGCAGGATCTCGACCGGCAGCGGCATGACCAGCGTGCTGTTCTTCTCCGCGGAGACCTCCACGACCGTCTGGAGCAGCCGGAGCTGGAGGGCCGCCGGGTCCTGCGACATGATCTCCGCGGCGGCGGCCAGCCGCTTGGACGCCTGGAACTCGCCGTCCGCGGTGATGATGCGGGCGCGGCGCTCGCGCTCCGCCTCGGCCTGCCGGGCCATCGACCGCTTCATGCCTTCGGGCAGCGAGACGTCCTTGATCTCGACCATCTCGATCCGGATGCCCCACGGCCCCTCGGTGATCTCGTCGATGATCGACCGCAGCCGCGTGTTGATCTTTGCGCGTTCGCCGAGAAGCTCCTGCATGTCGGCCTGGCCGATGACCGACCGCAGCGACGTCTGCGCCACCTGGGACACCGCGTAGCCGTAGTTCTGGACGTTCACGATCGCCTTCACCGGGTCGATCACCCGGAAGTACACGACGGCGTCGACGCGGACGCTCACGTTGTCCTGGGTGATGCCGTCCTGCCCTGGGACGCCCATCGTGACGGTCTGCCGGCTGACCTTCTGCATCCGTTCGACGATCGGCACGATCGCCGTGATGCCGGGCGCCCGGACAGCGCCGGGACGCAACTGCCCGCCCCGCTGCACCTGGCCGAACCGGAACACGATGCCGTGCTCGTACTGCTGCACGACACGGATCGCCGACGCCAGGACCATCAGCCCGCCGACGAGGACGATCAGCAAGATTACAAGGGCCACCGCTTCCATCACGGGCACCTTTCTCGCGTGGTGGGCGGGGCCGCGAAAACTCCCCCGCCCCGGCGTTTCCGAACCCTGGCAGGCTCAGACGGAACCACCCGGAGGACGGTTCACGTTTCCCAGCTAACCGCGCGGGCACGCCGAATGACAGTGCCCGCACAAACGATCTTGGACGAACCGTGTCAGGGATCACTTGCATGAGGACGGGCGCACTCTGAAGTGTTTGCCGAGTGAACGATATGGTCGATCGGGTGAGCGCGAGAGACACCGACTGGGACGGCGTACGCCTCCACGTGGTCACCGGCAAGGGCGGAACCGGGAAGACGACCGTCGCCGCCGCGTTCGCCCTTGCCCTCGCAGCCGGAGGCCGCAAGGTCCTGCTCGTCGAGGTCGAGGGGCGGCAGGGCATCGCCCAGCTGTTCGACTGCCCGCCGCTGCCGTACGGGGAGCGGCGCGTCGCCGTCGCACCGGACGGCGGCGACGTCTACGCGCTCGCCATCGACACCGAAGAGGCGCTCATCGAGTACCTCGAAATGTTCTACAACCTCAAGCGCGCCGGTAAGGCGATGACCAAGCTCGGCATCGTCGACTTCGTCACCACCATCGCGCCCGGGCTGCGCGACGTGATCCTCACCGGCAAGACCAGCGAATCGGTGCGCCGCAAGAAGAAGGACGGCTCGTTCATCTACGACGCCGTCGTCATGGACGCACCGCCGACGGGCCGCATCACGAAGTTCCTGAACGTCAACAACGAGGTCTCGGGGCTCGCCAAGGTCGGGCCGGTGCGCAACCACGCCGACACCGTGATGAAAGTCCTGCGCAGCCCAGAGACGGCCGTGCATTTCGTGACCCTCCTGGAAGAGATGCCCGTCCAGGAAACGATGGACGGAATCCGCGACCTCACCGAAGTCGGACTGCCCATCGGCGGCGTCGTCGTCAACATGGAGCACCAGCCCGTCCTCACCGAGGACGACCTCGCCGCGGCCGCCGCCGGCGCGCTGGACATGGACGAGATCGTCCGGGGCGTGAAAGCCGCCGGCCTGGAGCACGACGCCGAGTCCATCGCCGCGGAACTCGCCGCCGAGGCCGGCGACCACGCCCGCCGCACCGCCCTCCAACGCCGCGAGAAAGAGCGCCTGGAGTCGATCGACCGTCCCCGCTACACCCTCCCGCTCCTGTCGGACGGCATGGACCTCGCCGGCCTGTACGACCTCGCCGCCGCCCTGCGCACCCAAGGCGCCGCATGACCGCTCGCAGCACCCCCACACAAGCCCGCAGCACCCCCACACGAGGACGCCTCCCGCACCAAGAAGCCAGCCCCACGGGAGCTGAGCCCCCGGCCCCTGATCACCGAGGTGCGCGAAACCACAGCCCCGTGGGACGCTCCCGCTCCCAGCAGAGCGGATCCAGGACGGGAGAGGCGAACCGATGAGCCCGACCAGCAAGATCCCGCCCGCGCTCGACGTCGACGCGCTCCTCGACGACCCCCGCACGAAGATCATCGTGTGCTGCGGCTCCGGCGGCGTCGGCAAGACGACGACGGCGGCGGCCCTCGGTGTCCGCGCGGCGGAACGCGGCCGGGACGTGGTCGTCCTCACCGTGGACCCGGCCCGCCGGCTCGCCCAGTCGATGGGCCTGTCCGAGCTGGACAACAACCCCCGCAAGATCGACATCGACGGCGACGGCGAGCTGCACGCCATGATGCTCGACATGAAGCGGACGTTCGACGAGATCGTCGAGGCGCACGCCGACCCCGACCGGGCCAAGCAGATCCTCGCCAACCCGTTCTACCAGTCGCTGTCGTCCAGCCTGTCGGGCACGCAGGAGTACATGGCGATGGAGAAGCTAGGCCAGCTGCACCGCTCCGGCGCCTGGGACCTGATCGTCGTGGACACCCCGCCGTCCCGCAACGCGCTCGACTTCCTGGACGCGCCCGAGCGGATGGGACGCTTCCTCGACGGCCGCTTCATGAAGATCCTCGCCGCCCCGGCCAAGACCGGCGGCCGCTTCGGCGTCAAGGTGATCAGCGCCGGGTTCGGCATGTTCACCGGCGTCATCAACAAGGTCATCGGCGTCCAGCTCCTCCGGGACGTGCAGACGTTCGTCGCCGCGTTCGACACGATGTTCGGCGGGTTCCGGGAGCGGGCCGAGAAAACGTTCAGGCTGTTGCAGACTCCCGGCACCGCGTTCCTCGTCGTCGCCGCGCCCGAGCCGGACGCGCTCCGCGAGGCGTCCTACTTCGTCGAACGCCTCGCAGAAGAGCGCATGCCGCTCGCCGGGCTCGTGGTCAACCGCGTCCACGAGTCCGCGGCGGACACGCTCTCTCGCGGGGGGACGACCCCACACACCCCCCGGAACGACTCGCTGTCCGCCGCCCGCAGCCAGGCCGCCGCCGAAACGCTGGAGGAACGCGGCGAGCACACGCTCACCGCGGCGCTGCTCCGCCTCCACACCGACCGCATGCAACTCGCCGCCCGCGAACACCGCCTCCGCGACAGCTTCGCGTCGGCCCACCCGACGGTGCCGGTCACGGCCGTGCCCGCGCAGGCGGAGGACGTCCACGACCTGGACGGCCTGCGCCAGGTAGGCGAAGACCTCGCCGCCCCCACCTCACCACCGACCGCCGCCTGAAACACCCCGCGGAGCAGGAAAGGTCAGGGTCACCGTTCAGCGGGCCGATCACGCCTACGTCTCATCGGCAGGACCTTCCACCAGGTCAGGCAGCGCCACACCCATTCCAAGGGCCCGTACCGGGCATGACGCAGCCACAATGAGCTGAATGCCAACTCGACCACGAACACGCCTACACCCAAAGAAACCGCCGCCCCGTATTCAGGCGCCTCCTCCAGGCTCATGAAACGACCGGCAACCACGATCATCAACGTGGCGCCGACATACCCGGTCAGCGCCATCCTTCCGAGTGGCGCCAGCACGCCCAGCGCACCCCGAGCGCGCGAGCGCAATAGCAGCACGATGAAAGCCATGTAGGTCGCGGCGGTCACCAGACCCGCCACCGCCGCCAATCGCGAGCCGCTCTCCGAGCCGCTACCGACCTGCCAACCATTCAGCACGACGGCGAACAGAAAACCGACCACGCACGCAACGGCCACACGACGCACCGGCAGACTCAGAACCTTCTCTATCCCGTAGCGCTGCACCGCATAGCCGAGCAGGAACAGCCCCGGTATCAGCATGCTCCCACCCCCCGTCACCAGCACGGCAGCCGCCAAGGCCACCGCGCCGAGCCCGAGGACGGCGCGTCCCGAAAGAAACGACGCGGGCAGCAGGACGACGATCCCGACGACCGCGTAACTCAACAGCACCTCGTCCGGCTGGAGCAGGCGATGCAGCGCACCAAAGGGCACCAGGAAGCCGAGCCGGGCCAGCATGACCAGCCGCGGATTGTTCGTCCTCTCCCCGGCGGCGTCCAGGAACAACCCGAAACTCACCCCGAACAGGAACGAGAAGATCGGGAAGAATCTCTGATGCAGGAACGTCTCGTACACCCAGTACGCCGGGCCAGGATCTCCCCCAGCCTCGACGGTAGGCATTCCGCTGACCCCGACGGTGTTCACGATCGAAATACCGAAGAGCGCTACCGCACGGAGGACGTCCACCTCGACAATGCGTGAACGCGTCCCGGACGTCCCCTTGAACGTCACCGTGGAGGGCTGCGGTGAGGTCGGCACTACTCCCCTCTCGGAGCCGGGCCAGCAGAACCCACCACATCACGTCCAGCCCGACCAGACGACCCGCAACGTCAACAGCCCGACCCTCACCACGCCCGACCGCCACCCACCCCGCCCAACACCAAAACGCCGTCCCACCAGCCCTCCACACAGAGGCATAACCCCACCCGCATAACCCCTACGGCCTGACGCCTGCGGTCGCACCCCCTGCGCTCAGAGGCCCCTGCGGTCAGAGCCCCACCGCCGCCGCCCCACCCTCGCAGCCGCTGCGGTTGCAGCCCGCACTGTCGCAGCCCCCCACTGTCGGAGCCACCACGGCCGCACCCCCTGCGGTCGGAGCCCCCACTGCCGCAGCCCGCACTGTCGCGGCCCCCACTGTCGGAGCCCCACTGTCGGAGCCGCTGCGGTCGGAGTCGCAGCGGCTCTGAGCGCAGCGGTCGGAGTCGCAGCGGTCGGCGGTCGATGGGAGAAGATGGGCTTGACCTGCGGAAATGATGGGTGACGGGTGATCGTGCGAATGGGAATCGCGCACGGACGGCGGGTGCCGTCTCCTCGCTTCAAACCCACGCCCCACGCAACCTGCACATTCGCCATGCGTGATCAGCTGATCACGGATTGCCGAACGGCCGCGTGATCACTGGGGCACACGCGCGCCGCGGCACGCGCCGACGGCGGCGCAAGCAGCCGAAAGGCCCGAGGACGATCAGGAGCACGTCAACAGGCCCGCACCCACCGGGTACGGGCCTGCTGCAACGCTTTATTCAACAGTGCTGGTCCTTTGGACCTCTGCCGTACGGGCCGCTCTCCAAAGCCCGTGACAACCGGACGATCACCTTCCGGCGGATCGGGTCAGCTCGCGACGAGTTCCTGTTCGTCCAAGTCGACCGACCGCTCGTACTCCTCCTTCGCGGTCTCCAGCAGGTCGCGCCATGATCGTACGTCCGGCCGCCGCCGTAGCAGTGCACGGCGCTCGCGCTCGGTCATACCGCCCCAAACACCGAATTCGATCCGGTTGTCGAGGGCGTCGGCGAGACACTCCGTGCGTACCGGGCAACCGCGACAGATCATCTTGGCCCGGTTCTGCGCCGCTCCCTGCACGAACAGGGCGTCCGGATCCGCGTTACGGCAGGCGGCGCGGGCGGTCCAATCCGTGATCCACATCTTGGCCCCACTCCCCTAGGGTCTGTGTGTCGATTTGCGCTCCTTGGCCGGACGGGCGCGGACGTCAGGCCGCCAAACGAAAGCCGTGGGGAAGAACTTACGGAAGCGAGGGACGTTTCAACAGCCCCCGATGGGCCCATTCTCGATATAGCCCACCAGGGCCATATCACCGGAACGGACTAGTTACCTGTAGTTGACGCGCCAGACACGGCGCAGGTTGTCATCTTGAGGGCATAACGGACGAACGTCCCGGTCATCGGGGCCCGGAACGTACGGGGACGGGAGCCCTGTCCCGAATGCACTGGTCGTCCCGCGTACTCTAGACCCCGTGCGCGTTGCGAATACGGATCGGGTGAAGGCGGCATCCACGCTGTTCAGGCTCCTCGGCGCGGGGATCGTCGCGGGGATCCTCATCGCGTTCATCGCGCTGCCCGCCGTCGGCAGCGCCGGCCTGACGGCACGCGACGCCGCGAACAACTTCGAGGACATGGACAGCCAACTGAAGACGACACCACCGTCGGAGAAGACGGTCGTGTACGACTCGGACGGCAAGCAGATAGCCACGTTCTTCGACAAGTACCGCGAGTCCGTCCGGCTCGACCAGGTCGCGCCCATCATGCGGCAGTCGATCATCGACATCGAGGACTCGCGCTTCTACGAGCACGGCGCCCTCGACCTGAAGGGCACGATCCGCGCGCTGGCGTCCAACGTGGAGTCCGAGCAGACGCAGGGCGGCTCGACGCTCACCCAGCAGTACGTCAAGAACCTCCTGGTCGACGCCGCCAAGACGCCGGAGGAGTACAAGGAGGCCACCGCGCCCACAGTCGGCCGCAAGCTCCGCGAGCTCCGCTACGCGCTCGACATCGAGAAGCGCATGACGAAGGACCAGATCCTTGAGGGCTACCTCAACATCTCGTACTTCGGCGCGGGCGCGTACGGCGTCCAGGCCGCGGCCAAGCGGTACTTCAGCGTGCCGGCGTCCGAGCTCACGCTCGGGCAGGCCGCGCTGCTGTCCGGCATCACGCAGAACCCGACGGCCTTCGACCCCATCCGCAACCCGAAGGACGCGCGGAAGCGGCGCGACGTCGTCCTCTACCGGATGGCGCAGCTCGGGCACATCAGCAAGGCCCAGGCCGACCAGGAGGCCAGGAAGCCGATCGAGCTGAACCGCACCGACCCGGTCGGCGGCTGCGAGACCAGCTCCGTGCCGTACTTCTGCGAATACGTGAAGTACGACCTGCTGAACATCCTGTCGGACGGCAAGTACTGGCAGCTCGAAGCGAAAGAGCAGCAGAACGTCGTCAACAAGCTGAACCGGGGCGGCTACACGATCCGCACCACCCTCGACATGCAGGACCAGCGCGCCGTCGACAGGACGCTCCGCTCGACCGTCCCGCCCGGCGGGAACCGCGTCGCCGCGGAGGCGATGGTCGAGCCCGGCACCGGCAAGGTCAGGGCGATCGGGCTGAGCAAGCGGTTCGGCCCCGGCAAGGGCAAGACGACCATCAACCTCCCGGCCGACTCGCGCCACGGCGGCGGCAACGGCGTGTCCGCGGGCTCGACGTTCAAGATCTTCACGCTGGCCGCCGCCATCGACCAGGGCATCCCGGTCAGCACCACGATCAACTCGCCGCAGACGACGACCGTGGGCGGCTTCCAGCCGTGCAAGTACACCGGGATGTACCAGGGCAAGAAGGTCGAGGACGCGACGCTCGGCGGCGGCACCTGGACGCTGTCCAACGCCGGCGACAGCGAAGCGGGCAACTTCAACCTCAAGACCGGCACCTGGCACTCGGTCAACACGTTCTACGCCCATCTGGAGAAGCGCGTCGGCGTCTGCAACGCGGTGAAGATGGCCGAGAAGTTCGGCATGAAGCGGGGCAACGGGAACCCGCTGCTGCCGCTCCCGTCCCAGGTCCTCGGCGTGAACGACATCGACATGGTGCACCTCGCCGCCGCGTACGCCGGCTTCGCCGCCCGCGGCAAGTACTGCGCGCCGGTCTCGGTGACGGAGGTCGTCGACCCCGAGGGCAAGCACGTCAAGCTGCCCAAGCAGGACTGCCACCAGGCCCTCGACGTGGACGTCGCCGACAAGGTCAACTCGATCCTGCAGGGCGTCCTCAGCAAGGGGACGGCGGCGGGACGCGGCATCGGCCGGCCGGCCGCGGGCAAGACCGGCACCTGCGAGGCCCACACCTGCGCCGTGTTCGCCGGCTTCACCCCGAACCTCGCCGCCGCCACCGCCTACTGGGACTTCCGCGGCCCCTGGCAGTACAAGGTGTACGGCGTGTTCGGCGCGGGCATCCCCGGCGGCATCTGGCAGCAGAGCATGCGGAGCGCCCTCGCCGGCGAGCCCGCACCCGGCTTCCGGACCCCGACCCGCGACTTCGGCGACACCGCCCGCGTCCCGCAGGTGAAGGGCACGACGGTCGCCGCCGCCACCGCCAAGCTCCAGGGCGCCGACCTGCAGGCCCGCGTCGCGCCCGGTTCGGTCCGCTCGAACCAGCCCAAGGGGACGGTCGTGTCCACCTCACCGGCCGCGGGCAGCCAGGTCCCGCCCGGAACCACCGTCATCCTCTACGTGAGCAACGGCAAGGGCCGCGGTAGAGGCGGCGGAGACGGAGGCCCCGGCGACGGCTGGCCCCCCTGGGGCGGCGACTAACCCCCCGCGCACGCCACCGAAAGCCCAGCCCAGCCGCTAACCGCCGACGGTCTCGCTCATTGGGCGAGTTGACGCTTGACCTCGGCGGCGACGCGTCCGCCCTCGGCGCGTCCCGCCACCTTCGGGTTCACGACCTTCATGACCTGCCCCATCGCGCGCGGGCCCGCCGCACCCGACTCGGCGATCGCGTCCGCGACCAACGCCGTCAGCTCCTCGTCGGCGAGCTGCGCGGGCAGGTAGTCCTCCAGCACCTCGCCCTCGTCCCGCTCCGCCTGGGCCTGCTCCTCGCGTCCGGCGTCACCGAACGCGGCCGCCGCCTCGCGCCGCTTCTTCGCCTCCCGCGTGAGCACCCGGACGACGTCGTCGTCCGACAGCTCCCGTGACTTCTTGCCGGCGACCTCCTCGGTCTTCACCGCCGTCAGCGCCATCCGCAAGGTGCGCGTACGCACCTCGTCACGCGCCTTCATCGCAGCCGAAAGGTCGGTCTCCAGCTTCTCCTTCAAGGTCATGCACCACATCATGCCCGCCCGGTACCGGAAGCCTCATCGGGATTACCGTGCGGTGCAATTCTCTGGAACCATGGAGGCGTGCGAAAGTTCTACGCCGTGCCCCTGGCACTCCTGGGCGCGGGCGCCGCGACCTTCGGGTACGCCTCGGTGATCGAGCGGAACTGGTTCCGCCTCCGCCGCATGGACGTGCCCGTGCTGCCGCCCGGCCGCCCGCCGGTGAAGATCCTGCACATCTCCGACGCGCACCTCACGCCCGGCCGGTCCCGCCTCATCAGCTGGGTCCGCTCCCTGGACGCCCTCGAACCGGACCTCGTCGTCAACACCGGCGACTCCATCTCGCACCGCGACACGATCGGCCCCTTCCTGGACGCGCTCGGCCCCCTCCTCGACCGTCCCGGCGTCTTCGTCTACGGCTCGAACGACCTCTTCTCCCCGATCTTCAAGAACCCCCTCCGCTACATCTGGCGGACCAGCAAGTCCGACTACGGCCGGCACCGCCGCGAACCCGACCTCCCGTACCGCGAGCTCGGCTCGTCCCTCCAGGCCGCCGGCTGGCTCGACCTCAACAACCGCATCGGCCGTCTCAAGGTCGGCGAGCTGGACGTCGAGTTCGGCGGCATCGACGACTCGCACATCGACCGCGACCACTACGACAAGATCGCCGGTCCGGTCGACCCGCAGGCGGACGTCCACCTCGGCGTCCTGCACTCCCCGGAACCCCGCAACCTTGACCGCTTCACCGCCGACGGCTACGACCTCCTCCTCGCCGGGCACACCCACGGCGGCCAGGTCTGCGTCCCGTTCTACGGCGCCCTCGCCACCAACTGCGGCATCGACCGTCCACGCGTCAAGGGCCTGCACCGGCACCGCGGCTCCTGGCTCCACGTCTCCGCCGGACTCGGCACGTCCCCCAAGGCCCCCATGCGCTTCTGCTGCCCGCCCGAGGCGTCCCTCCTCACCCTCGTCCCCCGCTCGTGACCGACGGCGACCGCTGGAAGACCGGCCACCTCTCCGTCACGGGCTACGACTACGCCGTCCAGAACCCGGTCCTCGGCCGCATCGCGGCGCGCCTCCTCTGGAACTACGACATCCGCCACCTCCACCAGGCGATCGCCGCGCAGGACCCGTCCGCCCTCACCCTCGACATCCCCTGCGGCGGCGGCATCGCCGTCCGCGACAACCCCCGCCACGTCGGCGTCGACCTCTCCCGGACGATGCTCAACCGCGCCCGCCGCAAGACGAAGACCCTCCTCCAGGCAGACATCTACGCCCTCCCCTTCCCCACATCGACCTTCGACCTCTGCGTCACCTACAACGGCCTGCACTGCCTCCCCGACCCGGCCCCGGCCGTCGCCGAACTGGCCCGCGTCCTCCGCCCAGGCGGCACCCTCCGCGGCACGACCCTCGTCCGAAACACGGGCCGCCGCACCGAAGCCCTCTACGCCTTCATGCGCCGCCAGGGCATCTTCGGCCCCTCAGGCACCCTCGCCGACCTCCGCTCCTGGCTGACGTCCGCCGGCCTCACCGACGTCCACCTGTCCCCCAACGGCGCCATGGCCGGCTTCACCGCCCGCCGGGGGCCAGGTAAATAGGGACGCACCACCCCCTGACATCCGCTAGGGTGGACTAGGCGCCGGGAGACCGTACGACTCCCGGGCAGCCACCACCGGGGTGTAGCGCAGCTTGGCAGCGCGCTTCGTTCGGGACGAAGAGGTCGTGGGTTCAAATCCCGCCACCCCGACAGATGAAATACCAGGTCAGAGGCTCGACTCCGGTTCAGGGGCCGGGCCTCTGAATCGTTCGTGCGCGTCTCACGCGCGTGAGTATGCGCGCGCCCCGTGCGCTCAGCGCGGAATTCGTTCTCTGCACACGTCGCCGCGCCAGCGGCCTGCGGGCCTGCGTGTGCGCGTCCGGCGCGCGGTGCGGGGCTTGGGGTCGTCGCGGATCCGGGTGCACCGTCCGCGAGATTATCTGGTGAACGCTGTCGAGCCTGGCAGTTGGACGGGAGCCTTTTGCGTCACTCGACCACGCACCACCATCGTCTTGGCGGCCTTGTCGTGCAGGCATTGGCGAAGAGGACGGTCCCAGAGCAGCCACAGTATGTTCAACTGGCCAAGAACAGGCAGATAGTTCGGCGCGTAGTAGATGCCCGGGGAGAAGCAGAGGGCCCTTAGCACGGCTCGTCCCTTCGGTACAGGACCGCCGTCCGCAGCGCGGACGACCTTGATCCCGACGGCGCGTTTTCCCAGGGTCGCCCCCCACCGCGAAATCTGAAGCCACTCGTAGAGGAACGGCGTCCCTATGATGACCACCAGCATCGGGACGCCGTACTCCGGCCCCACATTGTCCATGTTCCCGCCATTGATCGCGGCGAAGACACCGGTTACCACCAGTCCGCTGGCGAGGGTGATGAACAGGGTGACGATCCCGTCGAGGAACCGGGCGCCAAGGCGAAGTCCAGCGTCGGCCGGGACGACGGTAGTTCCTCCAGGGCCCTGCATCGAGAGGCCGGCGGGTGCCGTCACTGGAGCATGCCATTGAGGGTGGGGTGTGTCGGTCATTCTGCCTCCGTCAGAGCCAGACCGGTCTGAAGAGTCAACGCGTCGGGCCTGAGATGAGTCGTGAGAAGGTTAATCCTCCCCGATATCTCCGTGTTGTTCGGTCCAGTGCCGCAGAGATATCTGTTCGCCGGTTTCACTGAACACTTTCGCTTCAGCCAACTAACCATTCTCGCGCCACTCACGTCGTCGGCCAAGCGCACCTTTGTCGAGTGAAGTCTGGCCCACCGCCCGACGTTGTCCGCCAGGAAACCACTCGAACCATGGCCCGGGCTCGCCTGATGGAGAATCGAGCCATCAGCACTGGCAGCGCTTTGGTCTTTGGTGACTCAGATCACGTTCCCACCGTACACCTCAGTGGCCAGGGTCCGGCGAGTGAATCAGGTTTCCCGACAGGCTCTTGGAGGCGGGTTGTCATTAACAGGGTAAGTCGTGTCCGGAAGTCTTTCGCCGACCCTTCGGTCGTACTGTTCATCCGGTCCGTTCGGCAAGGAGACTATGCAGTGGGTGATTGGAGTGTCGGGAGGGTGAACAGGCTCGGCCAACCTGGCAACTCGAGGGGCAGCGCAGGTGCGCGCTCCTCCAGGTTCTCTGCGAATTTGAGTGGCTATCGCCTCCTTCGATGAGTTCGGCGATATGGCGATGCTGTCTTGCCTATGATTTCGTGGGCGGTTCTTGAGGTTAGGGTTTGCGGGCAACGGCGCCGTACATGGCTACTTCTTCGGGGTCGCCCCAAGGGGTGGCTTCGGGGCGCCAGCGGGAGCAGGAGACTACGCCTGGGGCCAGGAGTTCTAGGCCGTCGAAGAAGCGGGTGATTTGTTGGGGGGTGCGTTGGGTCAGTTTGGGGGTGCCGTGCTTGTTCCAGTACGCGACTGCTTCGTCCACGTCAGGCATCGTGGGGCTGGTGATGGTGTGGGAGAGGACTAGGTGACTGCCTGATGGGAGCGCGTCTACTAGGTGGCGGACGACGTTGTAAGCCTTTTCGTCGTCCTCGATGAAGATGACTACGCCCAGGAGGGTGAGCACGGTCGGCTCGGTGAAGTCGAGTGTGTCGGCGGCCTGTTCCAGGATGCTGTCGGGGTCGTGAAGGTCGGCGTGCAGGTAGGCGGTGGCGCCTTCTGGGGTGCTGGTCAGGAGTGCGTTAGCGTGGGCTAGGACCAGCGGATCGTTGTCGACGTATACGACGCGGCATGAGGGATCTACTCGTTGTGCGACCTCGTGCGTGTTGTCGTGGGTGGGAATACCGGTCCCGACGTCGAGGAATTGGCGGATGCCGACTTCTTCCGCTAGGAAGCGCACCGAACGACCGAGGAACACGCGGTCGGCGCGTGCGTAGTCGATGACGCTGGGGTGCAGGCGTTTGATCTGGTCGCCGACCAGCCGGTCTATTTCGTAATAGTCCTTGCCGCCGAGCCAGTAGTTCCAGATCCGGGCGGTGTGGGCCACCGTGGTGTCGATCCCGGACGGGCGGCCGAACTCCTCCGAGTTGCCGTTCACGGCTCGCGACTCCTTTGTGTACCTTGCGCTACCGTACTGCCTCGCTGAAAGTATCAGGCGTTGGCGGTGAGGCGGGAGCCGTCACTTGAAACAAATAGTGGGTGGCTTAGATATGGCATTTTGACATGTCCGGATGTCGGATGGTTCGAGGCGGGGAGCGGACGGTGCGGTGTCTGGTCTGTGGGGATGCGACGGGAAAGTCTTGTCTCGGATTCAGTGAGTCGGAGACTGGAGAGGGCCGGCTCGGGCCGAGTCGGCTTCTGTGTCGCCGCGACTTGAGGTGTCTGATCCTCCTGCCTGGCGGGAGTGTGGGTTGTCCAGTGGGCGTCGTAGTAATACCGCGTTCCTGAGTGTTTGGAGGGAGGTCCCCGTCTTTGGGGTTGGCTGGGCCGGTGTGTGTGGTGTTTTGGGGAATCGCGGTTGCTCCGAAGGTTGTGAATGGTTGACTTCGGTGCCTGTGGTCGGTCGGGGCGGTGGCCTGCTTGTGAGGGCGGGGTGGGGATGTTCACCGAAACATGACTGGATGGTGGGGTTGTTAGGAGGTCGTCCGGCTATGTGAGGGGATGACGGTGACGGCCGGACGAAACGGGTGGTGGTCATGGCCCACAGGGGTGGACGGAGCGGCGCGCCGCTCAACTGGGAAATGCTGCTGGGACTAGTGGCGACCGCATTCATCATCTATGTGTGGGCGTGGGCGGCGACCCAGGGTGGGCCGCCTTTCTTCTAGCCGACCATTGTGGGGGAGGCGCAGAGGATCTTGGTGGCAGCTTCCTTCAGGTTTGTTTGATTGAGCGGCTTGTCTGTTCCTGGGGACGACTACGGGTGCTCGCTTGTGGCGGCCGGTGCGTTGCTTAACGGGTCAGGAGGGCCTTTAGGGTCCTGGTGATTTCGGCTGGGGACTCTTCGGCCATGTAGTGGCCGTGGGGGACGGTTTCGTGGTGGAGGTCCTTGGCCCAGGCTTGCCAGAGGGCTTTGGCGTCGAAGCCCAGGGCGGCGCCCCAGTCTTGCTGGAGGACGGTGACGGGCATGGGGATCTGGTTGCCTGCGTCGCGGTCGGCTTGGTCGTGTTCGATGTCGATGCCGGCGGACGCACGGTAGTCGGCGACGATGGACGGGATCGCGTTACGGCAGGCGTCCAGGTAGGCGGTGCGGATGTCGGGCGGTATCGCGGACGGATCGTTCGCCCAGAGGTCGAGGAAGTGGCCGAAGAAGGCGTCCGGGGAGGCGGCGATCAACTGCTCGGGGAGGCCGGGTGGCTGGGCCATCAGGTAGAGGTGGAAGCCGACCGCGGCGGTGACGCCGTGCATCGCGTCCCACATGTCGAGGGTCGGCAGGACGTCCAGGCAGGCGAGGTGGGTGATCGTCGACGGGTGGTCGAGGCCGGCGCGGAAGGCGACGATGCCACCGCGGTCGTGGCCGGCGAGGGCGAACCTGTCGTGGCCGAGTGCGCGGGCTAGGGCGACGATGTCGGCGGCCATGGTGCGCTTGGAGTAGCTGTCGCCCGGTTTGTCGCTGGCGCCGTATCCGCGCAGGTCAGGGCAGATCACGGTGTGGTCGGACGCGAGGTCGGCGGCGACGTGGCGCCACATGAGGTGGGTCTGCGGGAAGCCGTGCAGGAGGATGATCGGCGTGCCGGAGCCCGCGATGGCGGTGTTGAGGGAGACGCCGTCCGCGACGGGGATGCGGTGGTATTCGAAGCCGGGGATGCTCGGCGTGGTCTCGTACATATCCACAGGCTGCCGAAGTTGGATGAGCATCTGATGAGCGCTATAGCGTGGCCGGTGTGGGGGTCGTGTTCGGGGTGCTGGGGCCGGTGACAGCCTGGGATGGCTCCGGTGACGTGATCGCGTTGAAGGGTCCGAAGCATCGGGCCGTGCTGGCGCGGCTGATCGTGGCGCGTGGACGGGTCGTCCCGGTGGGACGGCTGGTCGATGATCTGTGGATCGACCCGCCGGTGGGTGCGATGGGTGCCGTTCGTACCTTCGTGGCGGCTTTGCGGCGGGCGGTGGAGCCGGAGCGTCCGCCGCGGGCGCCGCCGCGGGTGCTCGTCACCGAGGGTCCGGGGTATGCACTGCGGGTCGGGTCGAGGGAGGTGGATGCCTGGCGGTTCGAGCAGGTCGTGACGGCGTCGCGTCCGGCGGGGGAGTTGGTCGCGAGTCTGGACGAGGCGTTGGGGTGGTGGCGCGGCCCCGCGTACGCCGAGTTCGCAGACGAAGGGTGGGCGAGGGCGGAGCGCTCCCGACTCGCGGAGCTGCGGCTGCGCGCCGTCGAGCGGCTGGCCGAGGCGAAGCTGGATCTGGGGCGCGCCGCCGAGGCGGTGCCGGATTTGGACGCCCACGTCGCTGAGCACCCCTGGCGTGAAGATGCCTGGCGGCTCCTGGCCCTCGCGCTCTACCACACCGGGCGTCAGAGGGACGCGCTCGCGGTGCTGCGCCGGGCGCGGACACTGCTGGCCGAGCAGCTCGGGCTCGATCCCGGCCCTGCGTTGCGCCGGTTGGAGGAGGACATCCTGCGTCAGGCCGACCGTCCGGTCCTGGGGGAGCCCGACCGTCCGGTCCTGGGGGAGCCCGACCGGCCCGTCCTGGAGGAGGCCGACCGGCCCGTCCTGGAGGAGGCCGACCGGCCCGTCCTAGGGGAGGCCGACCGGCCCGTCCTGAGGGAGGATGCGGCGGCGCGTGTGTGGGCGCGGGCGACCGCGGCCTATGACCGGGCTGTGGCATCCGGCGCGCGGGCGCGGCTGGAGTCGACGGTGGGCATCCTGCGCGACCTCGCGGTGACGGGCGGCGGCGGGCTGGAGGCGGCCCGGGAGCAGCGGACGGCCGCGATCGCGGCGGCCGAGGAACTGGGCGACGCGGAGCTGACCGCGCGGGTGATCGGCGCGTACGACGTCCCGGCGATCTGGACGCGTTCGGACGATCCGCGCCAGGCCGCTGAAGTTGTGGCGGCTGCAGAGCGCACCCTCACCGCCCTCCCCGCACAGGAGCACGCGCGAGCGCGCAACGTACCCACGCGGGGGCGTGATGTGTTGCGGGCGCGGTTGCTGGCTACGGTGGCGCTGGAGTCGCGCGGGGACCGTTCGGGGCGCGGGCGCGAGGCGGCGTTGGAGGCGGAGCGGATCGCCCGGGGGCTGGACGATCCTGGGCTGCTGGCGTTCGTCCTCAACGGTGTTTACATGCAGACGTTCCAGCGGGCGGGGCTCGCGCCGGAGCGGGACGAGATCGGGGCCGAGCTGGTCGGGTTGGCCGGACGGCATGGGCTGGTCACGTTCGAGGTGCTCGGGCATCTCGTCCGCGTCCAGGCGCGGAGCGCGCTCGGGGACTTCGCCGGAGCCGACCGGCACGCGGCCGCCGCCGATGAACTTGCCGCGCGCCATGAGCTGCCGCTGGTGAGCGTGTTCACGCAGTGGTACCGGGCGCTGCGGCTCGCGGCGTCCAGCGAGGCGGCGGGAGAGGTCAACGCCGAGGTGGACGCCGCCTATCAGGACGCAGTCGCGCGGCTGGACGGGGCTGGGATGCCCGGCCTTGAGAGTGGGTTGCCTGCGCTTTCGCGGCTGTGCCTGCGCGTGCGGCAGGGGCTGCCCGCCCAGACGGACGCCCGCACGGATTGGGGGCCTTACGAGCCGTGGGTCCGCCCGTTGGTGTCCTTGGCCCGAGGTCGGCGGTCTGAGGCGTTGGCGACGCTTCGGAGAGTGCCGCAGCCGCCGCGCGATCTGCTGTTCGAGGCCATGTGGTGCCTGATTGCCCGGGCCGCCATCGCCGTAGACGATCGCGAGTTGATGAGACGCGCACACAGTGAGCTCGTCCCGGCGGCGGGAGAGTTGGCCGGGGCAAGCAGCGGGCTGATCACCCTCGGCCCGGTCTCCGGGTACTTGGACGACCTGAGCACCGCACTTGATCGTGCTTGACGAGCGGCCGCCGACCAACTCGACGGTTCGACCGTCCGATGATTGTGGTGGGTGGGCCGCGGGCCGTCCTGCTGGGCTGGCGGGCGGCTGGGCACGCGAGGGCGACGACAGGCCTGGCCTCAGTTCCGCTCTGAGGCGGCGGACCCGTGTTTCGTGGTGTTCGGCCTGTGTCGGCGCGACGCCGTCGGGCGCGGCCTGATCGAGATGCGGGGGAGGTGGCGCAAGCGGCTCGCGGTGTCCGATCTCTACGCCGTCCGAGTATTGCGACCTGATTAGGAGGCGGTTTCGGTGGCCTGTCGCGACCATCTCGCCGGTCACGCGGAGTTCGACCATGCCGTCCTGAGCGACTGCTTCGTCGCGTTCCGCGCCGCGCGCTCCGAGATGCCGTAGCCGGGGGTCGACGAAAATGGATGCCGTCGGCTCAGTGCCGGTTGGTAGTTTGGGAGTATGAAGACGTCCGGTCGCCAAGTGATGATGCCCCGCTCGCGGGGCCGCTGACGCTGGACGGACGTTTTCGAGGCCCTGTTCGCGGGGCCTCTTCCTATTTGGGGCTCCGGGCTCTTCTGGAGGTTCCCATGGGTGCTTACATCACGACGACGATCCCGTACGTCAATGCGCGGCCGCATCTCGGGTTCGCGCTGGAACTCGTCCAGGCGGACGTGCTCGCCCGGCATAGGCGGCGTGACGAAGAGGCCGTCAGGTTCCAAGCCGGGACGGACGACAACTCGCTCAAGAACGTACTGGCCGCCGAGGCCGCCGGTATCGGCGTGCAGGAGTTCGTGGACGAACTGGCCGCGGAGTTCATCGCGCTTGCCGGACCGCTGTCGCTGTCGGTGGACGACGTCATCCGCACAAGCCGCGATCCGCGCCACCGGGCCGGGGTCGAACGGCTGTGGCGGGTGTGCGCCGAGTCAGGCGATCTGTATCGGCGGCATTATGAGGGACTGTATTGCGTCGGTTGCGAGCAGTTCTACGGGGAGAGCGAGCTGGTCGAGGGACTGTGTCCTGAGCATGGGACCGTCCCACAGCGGGTGTCGGAGGAGAACTGGTTCTTTCGGCTGTCGCGTTACGCGGAGCGGTTGCACGGCCTCATCAGTGGTGGCGCATTGCGGATCGAGCCGGTTGAGCGCCGTAACGAGGTCCTGTCGTTCATCGCGGGCGGTCTGGAGGATTTTTCGGTGTCGCGTTCGGTCGAGCGGGCGCGGGGATGGGGGATTCCGGTGCCCGGCGATCCCGAGCAGGTCATCTACGTGTGGTGGGACGCGCTGGGAAATTACATCACCGCGCTCGATTACGGCGGCGACGGTCAGGAGTTCCAGCGGTGGTGGACGGGAGGTGGCCGGCGCACCCATCTCGTCGGGAAAGGCGTGCTGCGGTTTCACGCGGTGTACTGGCCAGCGATACTGCTGTCGGCCGGGCTGCCGCTGCCGGACGAGATTCTGGTGCACGGATACCTGACGGCGAACGGACGGAAAATCAGCAAGTCCGGCGGTGTCACCATTGACCCTGCCGCGCTGGTCGATGAATACGGCGTGGATGCCGTGCGGTGGTGGCTGCTCCGCGAAGTGCCGAGGGTCGGGGACGCGGACTTCACCGCCGAGCGGCTGATAGCCCGCGCGAATGACGAGCTGGCGAACGGGCTGGGGAACCTCGTGAATCGGGTCGTCTCGATGGTTCACCGGTACCGGGACGGGGTCGTTCCCGCCTGCGACGACCTATTCGAGCCGCTGGACGAGGTATGCCGCGACGCGCCCGCGCTCGTCGACGCCGCACTGGAGAACTTCGATTTCCGGCGCGCCACCTCGGCGGTCTGGACGATCGTCGATGAGACCAATCGCTACATCAACCGCGTCCGGCCCTGGGAGCTGGCGAAGTCCGACGATCCAGCGCGGCTGGACGCCGTCCTGGCCGTGCTCGTCAGGGCCTGCCGGACGGTCGCCGAACTCCTGAATCCGTTCCTCCCCGATGCCTCCGCCCAGCTCACGGCCCAACTGACGCCCCAGGTGACAGCTCAGCCCACGGCCCAGCCCACGGCGAGCACAGCCCAGAGAACAGCCGGGGTCACGGCGAACGCCACAGTCGACGCAACGGCCGGAGGGGTGGGTGGACGGCTTCCGCGGCCGCGTCCCGTGTTCGGGCGGCTCAGCTGACGTCGGGTTTACCCGATACGGACGTGGTGTGTCCCGTTTCAGGTAGGGCCGCACAGAAGAAGCAGCGGCGGCGGGCGGTCCGGGCGCTGGCGGCGGGCGGTCCGGGCGCTGGCGGCGGACGGCCATTGTGGCTAGTGGTGGGTGCCCAGTGAAGCCGGCGGGCGGGGGGGTGCGTGGGCGACGCCCAGGCGACGTCGCCGCCGGTGGCCTGGCGGGAGGCGGTAAGGAAACGGTAAACGGCTGCTGGCAGGGTGAATCCCACGCAGGCAGCCGATCAGGCAGCCGGTTCTGAAAGGAAGAAGGATGACGCGAGAGCTGGTCTACACGGGGTTCATGTCGCTCGACGGTGTGGTGGACTCGCCGGGCGGGGAGGCCGAGGGCCACCGCAGCGGCGGGTGGGTGCTGCGTACCGAGTTCGTGCCGGAGGCCTACTCGCTCAAAGCGGAGGAGCTGGCCGAGACGACGGCCCTGATGTTCGGCCGTCGCAGCTACGACGCCTTCGCGCCGATCTGGCCAGGATCTGAAGACCATGCGGCTTACAAGGACCTTCCGAAGTACGTCGTGTCCACGACGCTCGCGGACGACGACCTGGTCGACGGCTGGGGTCCGATCACGATCCTGCGCTCGGACGAGGACGTCGCGGCGCTCAAGCGGGGCCAGGGCGGGGCGATCTTCATCCACGGGAGTGCGGAGCTGGCCCGGCGCCTGGCCGGCGCAGATCTGATCGACCGATACAACCTGCTCGTCTTCCCCGTCCTGCTGGGAGCCGGAAAGAGCCTGTTCAGCCGCCAGGACCTGGACAAGCGGAATCTGAGGCTCCGGGATTCCGCCACCTACTCCAACGGCGTCGCGAAGCTCGTCTACGACGTAGTGCGATGACGACGACGTCACAAGCTGCGCCGGTCCAGTCCAAGCGCCCGCGCCCCGCGGGGCCTCGCAGGGCTCTCCGGCCCTGCACCCGATGAAAGCCCACCACAGACCAGGGAGTCCGGAAGGGGCAAGGCGGCCATTGCGGCTGGTGGTGGGCGGCCGGATCCGGCTGCGGCTGACAGCCTGGCGGTCGGGGATGCGCGCGCAAAGCCCGGGCGAAGTGTCAACGCCCAGGCGAACTCCCGAACCGGGCGAAGTCTCCGGGCGTTGTGCCGTTGGTGATCTTTGGTCGGTCTTGGGGGTCAGCAGGGTGACGGCGCCGCCGATCTTGGCGGAACCGTTCCCCGACACGGTGCGATGCGCTGTCGGCGCGATGAGCCGGAGCGGACGACGCGCGTCCCTAAGGGTGCACGGTCAGGGTCGGATCAGGGCCGTCCGGCGGCCACGGTAGTAGCTCAACCTGTTGCGAGCCCGCAGGTCAGAGGTCCGACCTCACATCCAGGAGCTATGGAACAAAACGTTCCGTTCTGTTAGACTTGGTGCTGTGCAAAGGATCCGGACTACGGGTCTACCGGGGGATTACTCCACCATGAATGGGGGTTTTCCCCTATGGCGATGAGTTTGCCGAACCGGCAGAGTCATATTCAGCAGCAGGGGGACGAGGCCCCCTCCGCAGGAAGAAGGCACAAGATGTCGAACACGCCCCCCACCTCGCTCAACACAGCCGACCTGGCGGAGATCCTGTTCTGCTGCGGGCTGCAGGAGTCCGACCACCCCTCCCCCGAGCAGGTCCGCAAGGCCATCGACGCCCGGATCGGCGCCTGTGACGGCGACAGTTCCGTCTGCGTCGCCGTCGTCGCCCAGGAGGCCGGCGACCACCCGGAGACCTACATCACGCGGATGCGCTGGGCCCTCTCCACCGTGTCCGAGGCGTACCGCGAACTCACGACCGCCGCCTGACCACCGCCGCCATGCGGCAAGGAGGACATCTGATGCGTTCACAGTTCACCGACCGGCGCGAGGACATCGTCCCGCGTTCGCTCCGCGACCTGCTCGCCGCCGAGGCGTCCCAGGTCACGAATGAAAGGCGCCCGCGCCGACAACGCAAGACCTTGACGGTCCGCCGCGTCACTTAGCGCGGCCCCGCACCGCACGCTTCATTCCCCTCGCCCCTCGTCCTCCGGCCCACGCGTTCTAGGGCCGGGCGGCTGGGCGTCGTCGGCCGGGCTGTTCGTCCGCCCGCGTTTCTCGCATGCTGTGCTTGGCACGCGCGGCCGCCGCACCTGCCTAACGCTTGCGGGCGAGAGGCGGACACACGAGTTCACAAGCGTGATCTCGTCCCGGCTTGCCAGGGCCGTTGCATGGCCAGGTCCGCCGGACACCCCTTCGTAGCGGGCGCTCCTTCGAATGAGCTCGTCTCGGCCTGGTGAGTGCAACCGCCGGGACACGCAACCGCTGACAGGGCAGGTTCGTTGGAGGGACGTGGCGTTCATTGTCTTCATGACCATCCCTGGCCTTGTGATCGCGCTGGTCGCGTTCGCCGTCCTTGATCGCGCCGGCCTGTGGGCGAACCGCAGGTTCCGGCTGCCTTGGAGGCGGGACGAGACGGGCCGCCCCGTCTCGGCGATCGCGGTAGGCGAACTGGACGCCTTCTTCAACGGCACTCACCGTCACCAGCAGGAGCAGCGGCGGTCCTCGCTGATGTTGCGGGACGAGGAGAGCGACGGCGCGCCCCCGCGCACCCGCATCGATCTCGACGCCGGCACCGCCATCGTGCGACCTCCACCCGACCCTGCCTGACGAACCAACAAACCACCCAAGTCGGTAATCTCCCCCACACCCCGTCCATACTCGCGTTCGACCCGCCCTCGCGTTCGCCCCAAACGCGACAGGCTCCGGGCCTGAACGCGCAGGCGTGAGGCCTGAACGCGCAGGCGTGAGGCCTGAACGCGCAGGCGTGGGGTCCGGACGCGGCAGGCCTTGCCTGGACGCGGCAGGCTCCGGGCCTGGACGCGGCAGGCTTGGGGTCCGGACGCGGCGGGCTTGGGACCGGCCTCAGGTCACGTGCTTGAGCCCTAGGCCCTCCAGATCCGAGCCCTCGTCCTGAGCCTCTGGCCCCGACAGTGGGGTCACCGACACCGCCTCCCCCTACGCGATGGGTGAGCGTGCGAGTGCGGCCGTGGACGGGGTACACGGGGCGTGACCGCCTATGCTTGCGGCCGTGTGCGAAGTGCCGACGGAGGACCACGACGGCGCCCCCGGTCGTGGGCGCGAGTACCGCATCGGCGAGCTCGCGAAGGTCGCCGACGTCCCGGTGCGGACGCTGCGCTACTACCAGGAGCGCAAGCTGCTGCCGCCGCCGCGCCGCGTGGGACGGATCGGCCTCTACTCCGAGGACCATCTGGCGCGCCTCCGCATGATCGCGAATCTGCTTGAGCGCGGCCACACCCTCGAAGGCATCCGGGAACTGCTGTCCGCATGGGAGGAGGGCCGCGACATCGGGACCGTCCTCGGCGTCGAGAGGGCGGTCACCACCCCGTGGTCGAACGAGGTCTCGGTGACCATGACGCTGGACGAACTGACGGCGCTCTTCCCCGGTGAGGCCGACCCAGAATTCGTTGAGCGGGCCGTCGCGCTCGGTCACATCGAGCTGGACGGCGACCACGTCACCTACTGGAGCCGCCGACAGTTGGACGCGACCGTGACACTCGTCCGGGCCGGGGTGCCGCTGGAGGAAGTGCTGTCGGCCGGGCGGGAACTCCAGCGCAGCATGGACGACCTGGCCGCGATGTTCGTCCGCCTGATCGCCACGCACGTCGTCGGACGCATCGGCGAGCAGGACCTCGGCCACCTCACCGAGGCCTTCGCCCGGCTGCGTCCGGACGCCCAGATCATGGTCGATGCGGGCTTCGCCCGAGCCATGGACCGCCAGGTCCGCGCCGCGATCGACCAGAGCCTCGGCCGCCTGACCAGCTGAAAGCCGATACAAGTGCCGAGGCGACCTGCCCACCTCCAACGAGCCTGATGGACTCCTGAAGTGCTCCCCCAGCAGGCCTATTAGGTCGTCGCGTCGCTCGCGTGTTGCGTTCCATGGCCACGTCCGAGCACCCACCGAGGCGTCAGTCCAGGCTGTTGCGTAATCGGCGATGCGAGATCACCTGGCCGCCGATACAGTGCCCGACGCGGACGGCCAATACGGACGGCCGATCCGAACGGCCGACGCGGACGGTCGACGCGAACAGCCGACGCGAACAGCCGACGCGGACGGTCGATGCGGACAGCCGACGCGGAACGCCGCACGCGAACAGCCGACGCGGAACGCCGACGCGGAACGCCAATGCGGAACGCCGCACGCGGACGGTCGACGCTTACGGTCGATGGGGGAGGGCAGGCTTGGGCTTCGTGAGCTCGGCGTCGTCTGATGGGCCGCGATACTGGTGGGCATGGTCGATGACGAGCGTTGGAAGGCGCGTTTCCGTGCCGCCCGGATGAGCCTGCCCCGATGGGCGCGTGACGCCCCGAACCACAGCATCTACCGGTCGAACGTCACCGGGACGTGGGAGATCTACACGTGGAACCGTGACACCGGCGCGCAACGTCAGGTGACCGACCGGCCCAACGGCACCTGGATCGGCACTCTCGATCCGTCCGGTGAATGGGTGTGGTGGTTCGCGGACACGGACGGCGACGAGTTCGGTGTATGGAAACGTGTCCCGTTCAACGCGGATGAAGGCGCGGAGAGCGTTCCGGCCGTCCCTGGGCTGGAGCCGTCGTATCCGTCTGGGCTGTCCCTAGGCCGTACTGGTCTCGCCGTCGTCGGACGGACGACCGACGCGGGAAACACGATCCATCTGTGTCGCCCCGATGCGTCGCCGGAGGTGCTCTACCACCACGCAGAGGACGCGCACATCGCCGCGCTGTCGCGGGACGAGTCGCTGATAGCGATCGGACACAGCGAGCACGGCGACAGCCGCCACATGGCGTTGCGCGTGCTGCGCCCTGACGGTTCCACGGTCGCCGACCTGTGGGACGGGCCGGGCAAGGGCGTCTACGGGGCCGGATTCGCCCCGGTGGACGGCGATGCGCGGCTTCTCGTCAACCATGAGCGGCGCGGCCGGGACGAAATGCTGATCTGGGACCCGGTCGCCGGCACGGAACGCGAGATCGTCCTCGACCTGCCCGGCGAGATCGGCGCCGACTGGTACCCGGACGGGACGGCGCTGTTGATCTCCCACTCGTATGAGGCGCGCGACGAGCTGTACCGGTACGACCTGTCCGGCGAGGCCCTGACCAGGATCGACACGCCGCGTGGGGTGATCGGCGCGGCGGGCGTCCGGCCGGACGGGACGGTCGAGTTCTCCTGGTCGTCCGCCGCCGAGCCGCCGGTGATCAGGGCGACGTCCGGCACGAGCCCTGATGGCGGGCCAACCCCTCGGGACGAAGCGGTGGTGCTCACGCCGCCGGGGCCTGTCGCGCCGCCGTCCGTCCCGGTCGAGGACGTGTGGGTGGACGGTCCCGCCGGGCGCATCCACGCGCTGGTCAGCAAACCGGACGGCGACCGCCCCTGTCCGACCGTGTTCGACGTCCACGGCGGGCCCACGGCGCAGGACGACGACTCGTTCGTCCCGTCCGCCGCCGCCTGGGTGGACCACGGGTTCGCGGTCGTCCGCGTCAACTACCGGGGCTCGACGGGCTACGGGTCGGAGTGGCGCGACGCCATCGAGGGACGGGTCGGGCTCACCGAGCTGGAGGACATCAAGGCCGTCCGCGACTGGGCGGTGTCGAGCGGGCTCGCCGACCCGTCGCGGCTCGTCCTGACCGGCGGCTCGTGGGGCGGGTTCCTCACCCTCCTCGGCATCGGCACGCAGCCGGACGACTGGAGCGTCGGGGTCGCCGCCGTCCCGGTCGCCGACTACGTCGCCGCGTACGAGGACGAAATGGAGGGTTTGCAGGCGTTCGACCGGTCGCTGTTCGGCGGCTCCCCGGACGAGGTGCCCGACCTGTACCGCCAGTCGTCCCCGATCACCTACGTCTCGCAGGTGAAGGCGCCGGTGCTGATCCTCGCCGGGGAGAACGACCCGCGCTGCCCGATCCGGCAGATCGACAACTATCTCGGGCGGCTCGCCGAGCTGGACCGTCCGCACGAGGTGTACCGGTACGACGCCGGTCACGGCTCGCTCGTCGTCGAGGAGCGGATCACCCAGATGGCCGCCGAAATGGACTTCGCCCGCAAGCATCTGGGTCTGTCCTGATCTTCCCGGGGGAGATCATGAACTCGCCGTCGGTGATCTCCAGGTCCTTCGCGTCTAGGTTGGACGGGGGCTCGTCCAGCAGGAACGCCTGCGGCTTGCGGACGATCGCCCGGCCCCGTCGCCAGCATCGGCGGGACGGTCGTGAACCGGGTGGAGCCCAGTAAGCGTGACTTCGTCGGCCCCGTTCGGCTGCGGCAAGACCCGTCCTCCCTGGCCGTCCCCCTGGCCGTCCTCGCCCGCGAGTAGATGTAGCCGCCGGTCTTCTCGACGGTGATCTCCCACGCCCACGAACCTCGGAATCCTCCTCGCGCTCTCGTCGGCCCTCGCCTACGGCACCGCGGACTTCATCGGCGGCGCCGGCTCGCGCCGGTACTCCTGCCCATCGGCGCCGCCCGTCGCCCGGTCGTCCTCGGCCCGGCGCCGTCTGGGACGGGGTTTACAAGATCAAAGGCTCGGGCACTCCTCTGATCGGCCGCTTGTGAGCAATGAGCCGTGATGGACACGGCTTGCCCCCCGGCGCTCGTCCGTCATCGATCGGGGGGATCACATGACACGGCTTCTCCACGTCCATGCGCTCGTCCGGCACGCCGCCCGTCACCGAATACCCGCGGCTCACGGCCCGGCATATCGCCTGACGGCCCTGGCGACCGGCGCGGCGATGGCGACCACGGCCCTCGCCGCCGCACCTCCGAAGGCGTCGGCCGCCGCCGACCTCAGGCCCTCGTCCCGGCAGCCGGCTTCGGCCGCCAGGCCCGCAGCGATCTCACGTCCAGCATCGATCAGCAGATTCGCGCCGGCCCGGCGTGCCATCCCCGCACGACGTCCGGGGCCGCCCGCCACCGGAACGGCCGGCGGCGCCGTACTGCCGCACGCACCCGCTCCCAACCGCGACACCGCAGCCGCCACGGCCATCGCCCCCGCCCAACAGCCTGACGTCGCCACAGACGAACGTCCGGCTCCACCAGCCGCCCCGCCTGTGCCGGGCGCGGGCGTTCCCGACCGCGAGGCCGTCCCCGCTGGACGCCCCGTCGCGCCTCCGCCGTCCCCGACCCATCCCAGAACCGCAACGGAGCCGCAGCCGGAGCCCGGGGCGGCGAGCCCGCTGAACGCAGCGGGGGACCTCGTTCACGACATGCCCAAGTCGGTGCGCCTGCGGCATCGGGTCGCCGAGGACGTCCTGCGCGGCAACGGCATCCAGTGGAGTTCGACCGGCGGCTGCTCCGACCGGACGATCACGTCCTGCACCTCGTTCGAGAACGTCCGCTGGGGGACGATCAAGGGCCTGATCGGGTTCGCGGAGTCGAGCGGCTGCGAGATCACCGTCACCGGCGGCACCGAACGCGGCCACGCCGACGGCCCCTACAGCCACTGGAAAGGCTACAAACTCGACATCGCGACGAGCGCGTGCGTCGACCGTGCGATCAAGCGCTACCCGTCGGCGGGCGTCCGGGGCGACGGCGCACGGCTCTACCGTTCACCGGACGGCACCCTGTTCGCCCGCGAGAAGGACCACTGGGACATCACCTTCCGCTAACCCGTCGCACGGGGGTGTCAGGCGCGGACCTCGCGGATGATGCCGACGAGCTCCCGGGTCACCGACTTGAAGCCCGGCATGCGGGACATCGACACCATGCGGTTGACCAGCGGGACCGTCCGCTCGACGAGGAGGTACGTCTTGCGGCAGCCCGGCGAGCTGTCGTGCACCCAGTACAGGACGATGCCCATCGAGTAGATCCACAGCAGCTCGGGCAGCTCCGCCCGGAACTCCTTGTCGATCTTCAGGTCGGAGCCGTCCACGACCTCGCGGTAGATCGCGACCGCAGACTCGCGCGCGGGGCCCGATTCGGCGCTGAACGGGTTGAGGGGACTGGTCGGCTCGGCGGCGAACTTGAAGAACTTCCCCGCGAACTCGTGGTACGGGACCATCGTGTCGACCCGGGCCTTCAGGACGCCGAGCAGCCGCGGCGCGAACGCCCTCTCCGCGTCCAGGACGGCGCGGCAGGCGGCGACGTGCTCGTCCTGCAGCTCGTCGTAGTACGCCTGGATCAGCTCTTCCTTGGACCCGAAGTAGTAGTAGGCGTTGCCGACCGAGACGCCCGCCTCCTTGGCGATCGCGCGCATCGTCGTCGCCTCGTATCCGCGGTCCCTGAACAGCTTCAGCGCCGTCTCGACGATCAGGGACCGTGTCTGCTCGGACTTCACGGCCTTCGTCTCGGTCACGCATGCCACCCTACGGCCCCACCCCGCCGTCCCGCCGTCCCACCGATGCGGAGCCCTCCCCCGCACCTGACGCGAAGACGTCACCGTGCCCTGGGAACGTTCTCTGTGCCGCAACGTGTTCGTCCTAGGCGGTGTTTACCTGGCATGACGGACGCACTCGACGCGCTTCACGGGTTCTATGCCGCCGAAGCCGAATATCTGTCCGCCGGTGGGCCCGGCAAGGCCGACTTCGGTGGCATGGCCGCGCACCTTGCGCCGGACGTCGTCATGTACCAGGCCGAAGTGCTTCCCTACGGCGGGACGTGGCGCGGACACGACGGCATGGAGCGGTTCATGGCGGCGATGAGCGACGCGTGGTCGTCCCTCGCGTTCCTCGAACAGCGCTTCGCCGTCGACGGCGAGACGGTCGCGACCTACAACCGGTGCGTCTTCCAGTCCCGTCCGACCGGGCGCACGCTGGAAACGTCGATCATGCAGTGGATCACGGTGCGGGACGGCCTGGTCACAGAGTTCCGGCCGTTCTATCTGGACACGTCCGCGGTCCTCGCGGCCCTCACCCCGTGATCTCGGCGACGACGAGCTCGGCGATCTGAGCGGTGTTCAGCGCGGCGCCCTTGCGCAGGTTGTCGCCGCAGAGGAACAGGTCGAGCGCGTACGGGTCGTCGAGCGAGCGGCGGACGCGTCCCGCCCACGTCGGGTCGGTGCCGACGACGTCGGACGGGGTGGGGAACTCGTGCGTCTCCGGGCTGTCGCACAGCACCACGCCCGGGGACCTCGCGAGGATCTCCTGGGCCTCCCGCTGGTCGGTGCGCTCCTCGAACACGGCGTGGACGGCCACCGAATGCGCGGTCACCACCGGGACGCGGACGCACGTCGCCGACACCCTCAGCTCCGGCTGCCCGAGGATCTTGCGCGTCTCGTCCCTGATGGCCAGCTCGTCGGACGTCCAGCCGCCTTCCTCGGGCGTCCCCGCCCAGGGCACGACGTTCATCGCGAGCGGCGCCGGGAACGGTCCGAACTCGCCGACCACGCCGCGGATGTCGCCGGCGCGGTTGCCGAGTGTCCGGTCTCCACCGACCTTCTCCATCTGCGCGTACAGCGTGTCGATCCCCTGCCGTCCCGCCGACGACGCCGCCTGGTAGGACGCGACGACCAGCTCCCGCAGCCGGTACCGCCCGTGCAGCGCCCCCAGCGCGACGATCATCGAAAGCGTCGTGCAGCCGGGACCCGCGACGATGCCCCGCGGACGATCACGCACCCGCTCGGGGTTCACCTCCGGGACGACGAGCGGCACGTCCCGTCCCATCCGGAACGCGCCCGAGCCGTCCACCGCAACGGCGCCGCGCCCCGCCGCGACCGGCGCCCATTCCTCGGCCACCGGCGCCGGGACGGCGAACGTCGCGATGTCGACGTCGTCGAAGACCTCGGGGGCGAGCGCCACGGACTCCGCCGACCGGCCGCGCACCTTCAGCGCCCGCCCGGCGGACCGTTCCGAACCGACGAGCCGGATCTCCCCGTACACGTCCCGGCGGGTGGACAGCAGATCGAGCATCACCGCCCCGACCGCCCCCGTCGCGCCGACGACCGCGAGCGTCGGCAGCCCGGAAGCCGAGTCCATCGTCGCACTCACATCCTCTGAACTTCCGTCGTCCCCGACCGGTTCCCGGAGGATGCTGCCACCGTCCGATCCGCCCGACTGCGTCACGTGACGCGCAAGGCCCACAAACGCACAAGGCCGTCGTCAGCGATCAGCGGACGGTCCGACGGACGGGCGGTGTTTCGGAGTCAGCGGCCCGTGCCGCCGTAGACGACGGCCTCGACCTGTTCGGCGTCGAGGTCGAACGCGCGGTGCGCGGCGGCGACCGCGGTGTCGATGTCGTCCTGGGCGACGACGACGGAGATCCGGATCTCCGACGTGGAGATCATCTCGATGTTCACGCCGGCCTCGGCGATCGCGCCGAACAGGGTGGCGGTGACGCCGGGGTGCGAGCGCATCCCGGCGCCGATCAGCGACACCTTGCCGATGCGGTCGTCGTAGCGGAGCGACTCGAACCCGATCCGCTCCTTCAGCTTGTTGAGGGCGGTCAGCGCGCTCTGCCCGTCCGTGGACGGCAGCGTGAACGAGATGTCGGTCCGCCCCGTGGACGCCGCCGACACGTTCTGCACGATCATGTCGATGTTGATCTCGGCATCGGACAGCACCGTGAAGATCGTGGCGGCCTCACCGGGCTTGTCGGGCACGCCCACCACGGTGATCTTCGCCTCGCTCCGGTCGTGCGCGACGCCGGAGATGATCGCCTGCTCCATGTCGTCCTGTCCTTCGATCTCGCTGCTGTCGACGACCCACGTGCCCTCCTTCTGGCTGAACGAGGACCGTACGTGGATCGGGATGTTGTAGCGGCGCGCGTACTCCACGCAGCGCAGATGCAGGATCTTCGCACCGCTCGCCGCCATCTCCAGCATCTCCTCGTAGGAGATCTTCGGGATCTTGCGGGCGGCGGACACGATGCGCGGGTCGGCGGTGAAGACGCCGTCCACGTCGGAGTAGATCTCGCAGACGTCGGCGTCCAGCGCGGCGGCCAGCGCGACCGCCGTGGTGTCGGACCCGCCGCGGCCGAGGGTCGTGATGTCCTTGGTGCCCTGCGAGACGCCCTGGAACCCGGCCACGATGCAGATCGAGCCCTCGTCGAGCGCGGTGCGGATCCGTCCGGGCGTCACGTCGATGATCTTGGCTTTGCCGTGCGACCCGTCGGTGATCACGCCGGCCTGGGAGCCGGTGAACGAGCGGGCCTCATGGCCCAGGTTCGCGATGGCCATGGCGAGCAGGGCCATCGAGATCCGCTCGCCCGCGGTGAGCAGCATGTCCAGCTCGCGTCCCGGCGGCAGCGGGCTGACCTGCTTGGCCATATCGATGAGATCATCCGTCGTGTCGCCCATCGCGGACACCACGACGACGACGTCGTTGCCCGCCTTCTTCGTCGCGACGATGCGCTGGGCGACCCGCTTGACGCCGTCGGCGTCGGCGACGGAGGAGCCACCGTACTTCTGCACGACTAGGGCCACGAGTGGCGCTCCTCGGATCGGGGTCAGGCGTACCGGACGACGAGTCTACCGAGCCGCGCCTAATGGATTACGATCGGGTAACTACGCTTGCGGCCCGGCATCGGTCAAGCGCCGGTCTGGACGAGATCCGTCAAGCGGCCGTCTCGACGGATCCGTCAAGCAGCGGTCTCGACGAGATCGGTCAAGCGGCGGTCTCGACAGGGTCGTGGGCGGGGTCGCCACTCTCGGGAGGCCGGGCGGCGGCGCGGGTGCGGAGGCCGAACGCCGTGACCAGGGCCGCCAGCAGGGCCGCGGCGAACGGTACGGCCAGCGCGGTCCGGATGGCGTCCAGGCCCGCGTCCCGGGATCCTTCGCCGCCGAGCGCCGCGACCTGGACGGCGGTCACCGTGGAAAGGCCCAGCGCCGTGCCGAACTGGATCGCGGTGTAGAAGAGGCCGCCGGCCAGGCCGTGCTCGCTCTCGTCCACGCCGTCCGTGGCGGCCATGGTCAGCGGCCCGTACGCGAGGGCGAACGCCATCCCCAGCAGCGCCATGATCGGGAACATGATCGTGTAGGCCCAGTCGAGCCCGACCGGCAGGAACAGCCCGTACGCCACCGCCGCGAGGACGAGTCCGCCGAGCAGCACGCGGAGGTTGCCGTAGCGGCCCACCAGGCGCGGGGTGAGCGTCGGCGCGAGGACGGTGTCGATGCCGAGGACGAGCATGGCGAGGCCGGTCTGCCAGGTCGTCCAACCACGGAGTTCCTGCAGGTACAGCGTCATGAGGAACTGGAACCCGGCGAACGCGGCGAGGAACAGCGCGGCGCTGAGGTTCGTCCGGACGAGCGCGGCTGAGCGGAGGATTCCGAGCCGCAGGAGCGGGCTCGCGGCCCGGCGCTCGATCACGACGAACGCGGCGAGCAGCGCCAGCCCGCCGGCGAAGACGCAGCCGGTGAGCGCCGCACCGTGGGACGGCCGCTCCAGCCGGACGACCCCGTACGCGAGCAGCAGCATCGCACCGGTGACGCTGAACGCCCCCACAAGATCAAACCCACCACCCGAGTGCCTGCGCCTCCCCACGCCCAGCCCGCCACCCGCACCACCCGCACCGCCCGACCCGGCGTAGGGCTCGCCAGCGCCCGAGCCAGCGCGGGACTGGACGCCGTCCATACCAGCGCGGGACTGGACGCCGTCCGAGCCGGTTTGGGGCCCGGCGGTGTCCGACCGGGCCTGAGGTTCGGCGGCGTCCGGCTCCTTGATCAGCGGGACCGCGGCGATCAGGATCAGCGCCGCCAGGATGACCGGGGCGAAGAACACCCAGCGCCAGCCGATCGAGGTCAGCAGCCCACCGGCGACGAGGCCGAGCGTGTAGCCGCCCGCGGCCGTCCCCGCGTAGACGCCGAGCGCCTTCGTGCGCACGGGACCGGCCGGGAACGTGGCGGTGACCAGCGCGAGCCCCGCGGGCATCATGAACGCCGATGCGACGCCGGTGACGAACCGGGCGAGCAGCAGCATCCAGCCTTCGGTGGCGAACCCGCCGAGTCCGGAGAACGCGAGGAAGACCACCAGCCAGAAGAGGAAGACGCGGCGGCGGCCCAGCAGATCCGCGGCCCGTCCGCCGAGCAGCATGAACCCGCCGTAGCCGACGACGTAGGCGCTGATGACGCCGCTGAGCATCCCGGTCGACAAACCCAGGTCCGCCCGGATCGACGGGAGCGCGACGTTCAGCATCGCGACGTCGATTCCCTCCAGGAAGACCGCGCCGCACAGGACGAACAGCGACGCCCAGGCGCGTCCGTCCAGGCGGGCCGCGGATGTGGACATGGGCAGGCTCCTCTCTCGACGAGAGCCCGGTTCCCGAACGGGACGCCGGTTCCCTCTTGTTACCGACTGCATCCTCAGTCACCATCGGGAGACATGGAAGACGGAACTTTCGCGCCCCCTGGTTACTGCGGGGATACCGCCGCCGAGGAGGACGTCCTGCAGTGGGACACCCGCAACGACTGCGAGGTCCGGCAGATCCTCGACCGCATCGCGGACAAATGGTCGCTGCTCGTCATCGCGCTGCTGGACCAGCGGTCGCTCCGCTTCACCGAGCTGCGCCGCCGGATCGACGGCATCAGCCAGCGGATGCTCGCCAGGACGCTGCGGCACCTGGAGCGGGACGGGCTCGTCAGCCGAACCGTCCACCCGACCGTCCCGCCGCGCGTGGACTACGCCCTCACGCCCATGGGCTCGACCTTGCACGAGACCATCCGCTCCCTGGTGACCTGGACGGAAGCGCACCAGAACGCGATCGCCACCGCCCGCGCCACCTACGACGCCCGCGTCGAGGCCGAGCGAAAGGCCGCAGCACAGGAGGCCGCCGAACGCACCGCCCTGGCCCGCGAAGTCCTCAACGCCCACCGCTGACCGCACACAAACAACCACCCGCTGACTGACCACACACAAACAACCACCACTAAGCGCATACGACCGCCCACCACTCACCACCGACTGCACCCGAAAGACCACCACTCACCGCTCGCCGCACACAAAGACCGCCACTCGCCACACCAAATCACCGCCACTCGCCACCAACCGCCGACGAACGACCAGCACTCGCACTAACCGCACACGAACGAGCGCCATTCGCCGGTGGCGGCACATGCACGAGCGCCGCTCAGCGGTGGTTGATTCAGATCTTGGCGGGAGCGTGGCTAGAGGACCGGTGGGCCTTGTTCGATGCGGCGGAGGACGGGTGTGAGTTTGTCGATGTCGTCGGTGTCGATGCGCTGCCGTTCGTCCCACCAGGTGGCGCCCGCGTCGCTCAGCGGGCCGATCAGGTCGCGCGCCTCGGCGGCACCGGCCGGGCTGACGCCGCCGACGACGATCTCGAACGGCCCGTTCCCCTCGCCTCGGTGCTGGTGGACGTAGGTGGCCAGGTCCCGGACGTTCTCGGCGGACGGTGCATAGCCATGCGAATCGGGGCCGAACAGCGGGACGGCGCCGTCCCAGCGGGCGGCGCGGCGCATCGGACGGCGGTTCGGCCAGAACCCGGCGGTCCAGACCGGTGGACGGGGCCGCTGCACCGTGGCGGGTAGCAACGTCACGTCCTCGACCTGGTAGTGGCGGCCGTGATGGGTCACCGGCTCCCCGGACCAGAAGCGGGCGAGCAGGTCGAGGCCTTCGTCCAGGCGTTCGGCCAGCAGGGCCTTGTCGGTCGGTTCACCGAAGGCGCCGTATTCGTCCGCGACCGGCCCGCCCAGGCCCGCGGCGAAGATCACCCGTCCGCCGCTGGCGGCGTCGAGCGTGGCGACCTGGCGGGCGAGTTGCTGCGGTCTCCGCCGCGGGACCGGCGTGACCAGGGTGCCCAGCTTGATCCGGGTGGTCGCCAGCGCCGCCGCCGTCAGCAGCATCCAAGGATCCCCGAAGGTCTTGCGTTCGACCTTGTCGTAGACGACGTGGTCCCAGACGAACAGGGCGTCCCAGCCGGCCTGCTCCGCCGCGGACGCGACCCGCGCCACGGTCCTGACGTCGGCGAAGTCCCCGAAGTTCGGGACGTTGATCGAATACCGCACACGGGCATCGTCATCCGCCGCACGGCACGATCGCAAACGAATAAACCGGCCCGGCCGCCGCCTCGCATCAGACCTGATCTATCCGGCATGACCGCATATGCCAAGATCCACAAGGGACAGCGGGAGCGGCCTCGCCGGAAGATTCAAGCGTGCTCGGACGCAGGACCAGACGTGAAGCGGAGGCCGCCGACGCGCTCGACCGCGCCCGCGCACACCCCGCGGGCTCGACCCAGCGTTTCGCGGCGCTCGACGAGCTCATTCACCTCGACGTCAAAGCGGTCGTCGAGCAGGCGCTCGCCCTCTGCCGCGGCGAACGGCCGGACGATGTGCTGGTCGGCCTCCAGGCATTGCAGAACCTGCCGGCGCGGCTCATCCCTCGAAGCCAGTGGCCGCGGATCAGGCAGGTCACCGGCGCCTTGTGCGCCCCCGGCCAGCGGGACGCCGAACTGCTCGCCGCCGCGATACCCGTCCATGTCGACGCGCTCGGCGACGAACAGGACCCCGCGGACCTGCTGAGAACGATGTTCCGCCACGACGACGGCCGGGTCCGGGCTGCCGCCGCCACGTCGGCGGCCAGCGCACACGACCCACTCTCGTTGCTCACCGCGCTCTTCGCACTCCTGGACGAGGACCCGCTGCCGGAGGTCGCGACAGCCGGTCGCGCGGTCGATACCGAAAGGGACGGGGCGGCCTGCTGGTCGCGCGGTTGATGGCGAGAGGGACGGGGGGTGCTGGCGTAGCGCAAGGCAGTTGGTTCAGGTGTGTTGGGCCAGGATGGTCGCTGTTTTCTCGTCGGCGGGTAGGAATGCCTCTAGGCGCAGTTCGGACAATGTGACGTCCACGGCGGTGGCGAACGAAGTCAGCGTCGTGATGAGGCGCAGTTCGCCCTCGTCGACCCGTAGGCGCAGCGGGACGGCGAAGCCGAGGTGGTCGGCGGACGGTTCCGCGTCGGGCACGTAGCCGTCCAGTTCGGCGATGAAGTGCTCCAGTGCTGGGTCGGGGCTTCGCCGAGCCCGGTCGCGGAGGCTGCCGGTGATGTGGCGGCCCCACTCGGTGAGGTTCTCGACCCGGCGGGCCATGCCGTCCGGGTGGAGGGCGAGGCGCAGCACGTTGACCGGTGGTTCCAGTAGTGCGGGCGCGGCGCCCTCGGTGAGGACGCCGAACGCCGCGTTGGCCGCGACCAGTTCCCCGTACGAACGGACGACGACCGCCGGGTAAGGCAGGTGCCCGTCCAGGATGCGGTCCAGCGCCTCACGCACCGGCCCCAGTTCGGGCGCGTCGAGCCTCGTCTCGGCGTAGACCGGCGCGTAACCGCCGGCGAGCAGCAGTTCGTTCCGCTCCCGCAACGACAGCCCCAAGGCTTCGGCGAGCCGCACCACCATGGCGCGTCCGGGCCGTGATCGGCCCCGTTCGAGGAAGCTCAGGTGGCGCTGGGTCGTGTCGGCTCGGATCGCCAGGTCGAGCTGGCTGACGCGGCGTCGTGTCCGCCATCGTCGCAGCTCATGGCCGAACTGGCCGGATCCCGCGAGCACCGTCATGTCTCCATTCATACTGAGCGTCCGCGCCGCCGCGATTCCCCGCAGGGAATCGCGGGACCGCCGTCGCCCGCCCAACACTGCTGCTCATGAGCAACCCAATCGATGTGAAGCGTCTGGTCGACGGTTTCGTCGCCCAGTGGAACGAGCCCGACCCGGCGGCGCGGAGCGCGCTCGTCCGCCGGTTGTGGGCGCCCGACGGAGTGCACGTCCTGGTGGACCCCCCTCAGGAGATGCGGGAGGCCGCCGCATCGCTCGCCTTTCCCGTGCCGCCGTTGGAGGTCCGCGGCCACGATGCCTTGGACGCCAGAGTGACACGCGCCTACGACATGTTCATCGCGTCCGGTGATCACGTCTTCGAGGCGGCCGGTGATCCGTCCGTCCTCTCGCCCGATGTGGTGGCCCTCCGGTGGACGATGCTGTCCACCCGCACCCGCGAGACCGTCGGCGGCGGCCTCGACGTCCTTTCCCTGGACGGCGAAGGCCGTATCCGCACCGACCACCAGTTCATCGACGCGAGCTGACATCCCCCTTTCCGCCCGCCGCCGGGACGGACGGTGTTCCGGGCTTGACTCTGACGCACGGGTCAGGGGTTAGCGTCGCGAGGTCGTGCAGGGTCTATGCGTTGGGAGCGTCCTGAATGCCCGGTAGATCTCGCGAAGTGCAGCTTGCCGTCCAGCCCGATGGCCTGCCGAAACCCGAGCATTTCGCCGTCGTCGAGGCGCCGATGCCGGTCCCCGGGGACGGCGAGGTGCTGGTCCGGAACCGCTTCTTCCACGTCTCCCCGGCGTTGCGCACCCTGATCGGCGGGAGCGTGAAGGGCGCGCCGTTCCCGCGGCTGCGTCCCGGGGACACGTTGTACGGGAAGGCGATCGCCGAAGTCATGTCGGCGCCGCCGGACGCGGGCGTGCAGCCCGGGGATCTGGTCCAGCCCTGGCTCGGCTGGCGGGAGTACGCGGCCGTCCCCGCCGGTCAGTGGTCACCGCTGGACGACGCACTGCCCGATCCCGCGGCCCACCTGGGGCAGGCGGCGATCGCGTACACGGCGCTGACGCGGGACGCGCGGCTGCGTCCCGGCGACACCGTGTTCGTGTCCGGTGGCGCCGGCGGGATCGGGTCGCTGGCCGGGCAGATCGCCCGGGCGCTCGGCGCGGGACGCGTCATCGGCAGCACCGGCTCGCCGGACAAGGCGAAGCGGCTCGTGACCGAACTCGGCTACGACGCCGCCGTCCTCCGCAGGACCCCCGCCCTCGGCACCACCGACGCGCACCCCGAGACGAACGCGCATGACGAGACGAACCCACTCGCCGCAACGGACGCCCGCCCCGTAACCGACGCACTCGCCGCAACGGACACGCAGCACGAGCCCGACGCACTCGCCGCAACGGACACGCAGCACGAGCCCGACGCACTCGCCGCAACGGACACGCAGCACGAGCCCGACGCACTCGCCGCAACGGACGCCCACGCCGGGACCGACGCACTCGCCGCGACGGACACGCATCGCGGGACTGGCGCCCTCGCTGGGGCGGACGCCCACCGCGAGGCGGTCGTGCCCGGCGGGACGGATCCATTCGTCGACCAGCTCGCGAAGGCCGCGCCGGACGGCATCGACGTCCTCGTGGACAACGTCGGCGGCGAGCAACTCCAGGCCGCGATCGCCGTGGCCCGTCCCGGCGCGCGGTTCGCCATCGTCGGCACCCTGGCCGGGCAGCTGTCGCCGGACCTCGCCGGCGCCACCGCGCCCGTCGAGATCGACACCTTCCAGCTGATCGTCAAGGGGATCGAGATCCGCGGCTTCGGCAGCTCCGCCGAGGACGCGGCGGGCCCGGAATGGACCGAGCGCTTCGGCGGTTGGCTGCGCTCCGGGGAGATCACCTTCCCGCATGTGCGTGTCGCGGGCATCGAGAACGCCCCGCGCGCGTTGCACGAGATGATCGGCGGACGGCACCTCGGGACCGTCATCGTCGAACTGTAGGCGTCAGGACGGAGCACCGATGCGGATCAGCGACGCCGCGGCGGCGGCCGGGACCACCCCGCGGGCACTGCGGTTCTACGAGCAGCGCGGCCTGCTGCCGCCGCCGACGCGCACCTCGGGCGGGCAGCGCCGGTACGGGCCGGGCGAAGTGGCGCGGGTGCGGACCATCCGCCGGCTGCTGTCCGTGGGACTGACCGTCGAGGACCTCCGCGGCTGCGCCGGCCTCCTCCACCTCCTGGACGAAGACACGACGCCGCCGCACAACGGCACGGGATGCGGGCAGGGTTCCGGGATAGCGCGCCGCCGGCTCGACGCCCTCGACGCGGAGATCGCCCGCCTCACCCGCCTACGCGACCGCCTGGCCACCCAGGTCGGCCTCGCCGGGCAGGACGCGCCATCCGCCGCCCCCCGAACGAAACACCCGGCCGCCACGCCCGACGACGTCCCCGTCCCAAGCCGCTGACGCCCAGCCGCTGACGCCCTGCCGCCCTGCCGCCCAGCCGCCGCAGCCACCGCAACCGTCGCTGCCGAGCAACACCGGCATCGGCGTCCGACCACCCCTCACGTGCGGAAAGGATGTGGGGCTCCCGGCGCGCGCCGGGAGCCCCACATGGACGGAGCTCAGATCACTTCAGGGTGGCGCCCTGAGCCTGAAGCGCCTCGTCCAGCGGCTGGAAGAACGACTGGAAGTTGCTTCCGCAGCCGCCGGTGGTACCGCCGGAGGTGATCCCGACGGCGATGTTGCCGCTCTGCAGCGAGCCGCCGCTGTCGCCGGGCTGGCTGCAGGCGGTGGTCTCGATCATCTGGCGGACGGCGCCCTCCTGGTAGTTCACCGTCCGGTCGTAGCCCACGAGCCGCCCGGACGTCGTGCCGGTCGTGGAGCCCTTCTTCTGGATCTGGGTTCCGACCGCCGGACGTCCGACCTCGGTGAGCTGGGCGTTGTCCAGCTGGATCTGGCCGGCGCTGCGGATCGTGCCGTAGTCGTCGCCCGGGAACCTGCTGATCTCCCGGGTGCCGACGGTCTGGCCGCCCGCTGACCAGGTGGCGCCGATTCTGGTGCAGTGCCCGGCGGTGATGACGTACTCGACACCGCCGGCGACGCCGATCGCCGACACCGAGCAGCGCGAGCCGCCGGTGGTGATGGCGTCGCCGGGTCCGAGCGTCAGCCGCGGCGCCGCCGGGACGCGCTTGATCTGGACGGTCTGGCCGATGGCGCGGGCCCGCTTGACGAACGCCGTGGTGGCGGCGTCGTTGTCGTTCTTCGGCACGCTGACGACCACGGCGTTCGACATGACGTCGACGCCCCAGGACAGCCCGGTCGTGCCGGACGTCCCGGCGAGCCGGTCGAGCTTCGTCTTGGCGGCGGTCAGCGGCTTGATGCCGTGCTCGACGATGCGGGCCTGGACTCCCGCAGCGCGGACCCGCTCGGCGGCGGCCGCGCTGGTCACGTTGACGACGAGGTTGCCGGCGCCGTCCACGAAGGAGCCTGCGTGCTGGGAGCCGAGCCGGCCGGTCAGCTGATCGGCCAGCGCCGTCTGCGGGAGGTGAGCGAGCTGGACGGTCCCTGTGGAGTGGGTCTGGGCCGTTGCGGGAACGGTCCCGAGCGCGGGGAGCGTGATCAGCGCCGCGGCACTCAACAGCGGGGTCACCGCGCGTTGGAGGTGCGATCCACGGTTCACTCTGGTTCCACCTTTCGCCGCCGACCACCTTGTCGACGGCATCTCTCGGGGGTTGGCGGGGGGCCACGAGCCTGGTGGTAAAGGCGTCGTGTTGGCAGCAACGTACTTCGATGCAGTGTCAACAACCAGATTTCAACCCATCATTGAAATTTCAGGACGTCCTGAATGCGCGCCCCTCTCGGCGGCCGCCGATGACACCCCCGACAGGACGAAGACCAGGCGTTTTACACCGCCGCCCGCCGCCTTCGCCCATGGGAATCGAAGACACGGAGCGCGCTGCCACCAGAGCCGTCAGGTACGCTGCGCGCCCCCCAAACCCGCCCGCCGTGCCCAACCAGCTCCACAGAAACCTTGACAACCCAACACCCGATGTAAAGATCAGCTTCACCAAAGCAGAGGCGAACCGTCACCGGCGAAGACCTACACAAGGACGATTTCTCGACGTGGCCGGACGAGCCAAACGAGTGACGAAATCTCCATATACCACTCTTCGCAGTCACCACCGAGGGAATGGCGCGCTACAAGAAACGATCCCAATTAAGAAGACGCTCGGATGGACGGCGCAAGCCGGGGCGAGCGTCCGCCACGAACTTTCCGGACGTTCGACTCGGACACACCCACGCGTTGACGCGATACCTGCCACACAAAAGGAAATGCAGGCCACAACGCTAATAGAAGTCGTGCCCGGCAGCAGGTTGGGCGATGGCGCTAGTCGCAGGCCGTGATGACGGCGGCTTCACCGGCACCAGCAGCGGAGACGGCCATGACCGCAACGTCCAGCATCGTTTCATCACCGTGTACGAGGCCAAGTGCATATGGGTGCCTCCGGCTGAGGTGGCGTCGATTTCAGCCTGGCGGCAAACCGCGCCGTTTCCCTTTCCTTGGTGATGTATCTGTGCTTGAGGATCGGCAGTCCATGACCGTTGGCCGGGAACCAGGTCACGGTGAGCCACTGGCTCACCCAGGATTATCTGATTTCTCGGAATCTAGGCGAAAAGGCTCAAATCACCATCTGTCGCGTTGGGGGCGTGCGGTCAGCCATCTCTCTGCGAACACATCGCGACATCGGCGAGCCCGTCGTCCGTCGTGCTCGCTATTGCGTCACGGGGCCGTCAAGGGCGATTCCGTAGAGGTGCGAAACCCGGAGCCTGATGATCAGGCGGTGGTCCCGCACCATCCGCTCAAAGAACTCCGCTTCATCTGCCGAGTCCGCGACCCGGAACGCCGACAGAAGTTCCCGGCCGACAGCGTCGCCCGGCTGCTCCGTCGCTTCCGAGACCACCGCCTCGCCCTCGGCGACGGCGTAGGAGAGGACGGTCTCTCCCTGCACCTGGAAGGTCGCACGCGGATCCGCCAGGAGATGGCGCACCTTGATGCGTCCGGCCACCGACGGGATCCGGATGATCCGCTCCTCGGGTCCCAGTTGTAGACCATCGAGGCCAAATGGGGCTGGCCGTTGCGCTTCAGGGTCGCCAGCACGCCCAGCTGTTGCCCGCCAAGGATCCGAACCGCCTCCTCCTCAGTGATCGCGCGAGGACTGGGCCCCTGCCCAGGACGGTATTCCGTGGTGTTCTCAGTCATGTCGATCAAGCCCTTCCAGTGACGGAGGCCCCGCCAAGCACCGCGCATCAAGCCGCGCGGGAGCGAGGAGGGAGGCATGGGGTCATGCCCCACCCGTTCACCAGAACGATAGCAGATAGTTTAATTGCAGACGATCTGCCTCAGACCTACATGCCGTCAAACGTCGGGTGCGGCCGGAATACGGGAGAAAGGGGCCGCGGGCTGATCGATGCTGGTTAGGTGATCGGCGTCGTGTTGGTGGTGGTGTCGGGGGTTGAGGGTGACCTCGGTCGATCGGACCGCGTATCCGGCGTTCGCGAGGGTGGTCTCGGCGCGGGAGTTGGCGGAGTCGTTCACGCCAGCCGAGGCCGAGATCGAGTGGGCGCGTGGCCGTACCCAGGATGAGCGTCATCTGCTGGCGCTGGCGGTGTGGCTGAGGTCTTACCAGCGGCTCGGCTATTTCCCGAAGGTCGAGGATGTCCCGGCGGTCGTAGTCGACCATGTTCGCGGTGCGCTGCGCTGGGCCTGGCCCAGGACGTGCAGCTGGAGCGTGCGGCTACGCGGTCGGCCAAGCGGCATCGCGAGTTCGTGCGCACGCGCCTGGGGGCGACTTATGAGGCGGCCCGGGTCCGGCAGGTCGCCGAGGAGGCGATCCGCAAGGCGGTGCAGTCCAAGGACAACCCGGCCGACCTGATCAACGTGGCGCTGGAGGAACTCGTCCGCGCCTGTCCGAGCCCCAGCTCAGAGAGCAGATCACCCAGGTCACCAACCGCAACGAGGCATTCCACGGCTTCGCCGACTGGCTGATGTTCGGCGGCAAGCTCATCGGCCACAACGACCCCGACCACCAGGAGAAGGTGGTGAAGTTCAACGAGCTGATCGCCAACTGCGTCATCTACTCCACCGCATGCGACATCACCGACGCCGCCAACGACGTGGCCGCCGAGGGCCAGAGCGTCGACCTGGACGACCTGGCGACCGTCTCCCCTTACCTCACCCACACCGTCCGCCGGTTCGGGAACTGGACGCTCAACCTCACCCCGCCCGACCAGGCCCCGGCCACCCGGCTCGACCTCGAACCCCGCGTGCTGTTCGCGCCGAAGACCTGAGCCACCATTTCCGTGATGTGACAGGGAATGGCCCATTCCCTGTCACGGCCGCATCCGGCCGCGTCCGGCGTCCCCGTTCCCACCTGGCCGGCCGGTAGCGGTCCGTACCGTCGAAGGCGGCACATTCCCTGTCACACCAGCCAGCCAGGAGCCGACGTGCGCGTTCCCGCCACGCCCGAGGACACCGCCACCGCCGCAGACCCGCCAGGAGGCGACCTGCCGACAGCTCGCCGATCCGCACCGCGCCGACCGCCGGCCGCGGGGATGTGGAGCCATGCGGAGCAGATGCCATGAGCGGCCCCGAGGAGCACAGCCCCGGCGACGACCATCCCCCCGCCGAACCATCCGACCCCATCGGCCCGGGTGGGACTGATCCGGACGAGCCGGCGCGGAACGATCGCGGGCAGGGCGGCGGCACCGCACGCCCCTCGGCCACCACCAGGCGGAGCCGGTCGCTGCCGGGGCGGTCCCGAGTGCGGATCACCATGCCGACCCAGGCCGACCTCGACCGGCTCCCCGCCGAGGTGCGGATGGAGCTGCGCAACCAGCAGCGGGCCGAACGGCACCAGTGGCTCAACTCGCTGGGGATCTTGTTCGGTGTGCTGTTCACCGCGGGCAGCCTGGTTGCCAGCGGCCTGGCCCTGCGCACCGCCCAAGAAGACCTGCGCACCTCCCAGGACAACGTGCGGATCGCCAGGGAAAGCCAGCTCACCGACCGCTACGCCAAAACCCTCGAACCCCTCACCAGCGACAACACCACCATCCGCCTCGCCGCCATCCACGCTCTCAACCGGCTCCTGGCCGACTCCCAACGCGACCGCGCCGCCATCACCGCAGTACTGGCCGGCTTCATCCGCGACCGGGCCCCCACCCCCACCACCAAGGACAAAGACCTCCCCCCCGAACCCTCTGTCGACATCACCGCCGCACTCACCATCCTGGCCAGCAACCCCCACCCCGTCCCGCCCCTCGACCTCCACGGCATCCGCACCCCCCACAGCGACCTCGGCAACGCCCACTTCAACAACGCCAACCTCGGCGGCGCGGACCTGCGCAGCTCGGACCTCGGCAACGCCCACTTCAACAACGCCGCCCTCGGCGGCGCGGACCTGCGCGGCTCGGACCTGAGCAAAGCTGACCTGCGCGACGCGAACCTGCGCGAGGCGGACCTGTCCCACGCGGATCTGCGCAACGCAAACCTGACCGGCGCGGGCCTGGCCGACGCGGACCTGAGCCGCGCCTACATGCGCGGCGCGCACCTGAGCGGCGCGGACCTGAGCGGCGCGCGCCTAAGCGGGCACCGGGGCAGCGGCTCGGTTGTCTACCTGAGAGCCGGGCCCACGCCTGCGGACGGGAACTACGGCGCGGACCTGCGCGGCGCGGACCTGCGCGGCGTGAACCTGTACGAGGCGGACCTGCGGGGCGCGTACCTGTACGAGGCGGACCTGCGCGGCGTGAACCTGGACCTGGCGGACCTGCGCGGCGCGGACCTGCGCGGTGCGCGCTTTTCCGTGGGCCTAGACGAGGTCCGCCAACTGGCGGAGACCGACAAGACGACCCGGTGGTGACGCCGGGCCGTCTCGACCACGACGATCTGGACAGCTAAGGGTGGCAGGTGTGGTGATCAACTCCAGGGCCGACCAGAATCGTACCCGCGGCCTGGCCAGCCCTCTGGGCCACAGCCCCAGGACGGTGCCCTGCAACGACGCTGAGCTGCGCACCTGCCTTCGGCCGCGCAGTTCCCGGATCTGATGACCGCTCGCGCCGTTCCCGTCGCCGGTGTCACCTTGGCCGAGGCGGCCGATGCGTTCTTGGCCCGCCGCGACCTGGACGCCGACACGCTGCGCTCCTACGGCCAGACGCTGCGGCGGCTACGCCGCGAGCTCGGCGACACCGTCCCGCTCGCCCAACTCGCCACAGAACACGCCGCGGCGGCGTTCACCGCCGCGTGGGACCAGGCCGCCCCGCGGACCTGGAACCGGCACCGCTCGGCACTGCGCTCGTTCACCACCTGGGCGGCCAGCCGCGGCCAGATCACCATCGACCTCGCAGCGCTGATCGAGCGGCGGCCAGAGAAACGCGACCGCACCCGCGCCATCGACCGGCACACCGTTGAGGCCCTGCTGACCGACCCGAAGGTGCCGCTGCGGGACAAGACGCTACGGCGGCTGTCCTACGAGTCGGCGGCCCGCGCCGACGAGGTCCTGGCCCTCAACATCGAAGACCTGGACCTGGCCAACAAACGCGGCCAGATCACCGGCAAGGGCGGCGACACCCGCTGGATCCACTGGCAATCCGGCTCCGCCCGCCTCCTCCAACGCCTGACCAACGGCCGCACCAGCGGCCCGCTGTTCCTGGCCGACCGGCGCCCCGCACCCGCCCGCACCCCCGCCGACGCCGACCTGTGCCCCCACACCGGCCGCGGCCGGCTCTCCTACGAACGCGCCGAATACCTGTTCAAACAGAGCACCAAGGAACACGACCCGCGCAAACGCGGCTTCACCCTCCACCAACTCCGCCACTCCCGGCTCACCCACCTGGCCGAGGACGGCTGGTCCGCCTCGATGCTGATGGGCCTCAGCGGCCACGCCACATCCGCTCCCTGGCGATCTACACCAACGTCACTACCGAAGCGGTCGGCGCCGCCCTCGCAAAGCAAGACCCCGCCCGCCGACACCGCTGACCTCAGCAAACACCTAGCCGCGGCCCCTTTCTGCCGTCTACCGGCCGCCCCCGGACGTGACCCGCGAGGTGACGAACGACGTCTTGTCCCGGGTGTACGCCCGACGATCACGCGGGTGCCGCGTGGCGAGCTCTCGTTTGAGCCGGTCGTAGTCGGCGCGGACGCGGGCGTCGGCGCGAAGCAGGTCACGGAAGGAAAGCCAGCGGTTCCACTGCGGGTCGCCGTCCTGAACCACATGGACGTGGGCGACCCGGCGCCCCGGCCGGTCCTCCAGGACGAACAGCCACCCTCCCTGATCACCCTTGTCACCACGAAAGTCATAGCCCAATGGCCCCAGCGCCGCGATGACGTCCTCGGTGACGGCATCGGACGCGAGCGCAATCGCAACGTCGAGAATCGGCTTCGCGGAAAGCCCGGGAACCGACGTGGAACCGACATGCTCAACGGACACGGCCTTCGTCCCAAGCGCCGACCTCAACGCACTCGCGAGCCGCGAAAAGACGTCGGCCCAACGAGGGTCGCTCGCGCAGACGCGCACCTGACCGCGCGAGAGCCCCAGCCCGTGCCGCGCGACCTCATCAGCCGTCACGATCGCGCCTGGCCCGCGAAAACCCTCAGACATCGACCATCACCCGCATCCATCGCCCACCCGCATCCATCGCCCACCCGCATGCACCGACCATCCGCATGCACCGACCCGCAGGACGGACGACGACAGCCCACCACGCCTCACCCTTACCCGACCCCCACCACGACGACGCAGGTTGCGCAACCGTCCGTCCGTCACGACTTCTCGTACGGCGCGAGGCCGCGCCGGGCCAGCACCCTGGTCCCCGGTCCGGAGGCGGCGCCCGGGCCGGGCAGCACTGTCACGTCGGCAGCGGTCACCGCCTTCCCGCACGCCGAGCAGCAGACCTGCGGCGTGAATTCCGCCCCGCATTCGTGGTGCACCAGGCGCACTGGCGGACCGCCCACCGGCGTCGCCCATTTGTCACCCCAGGCCATCAGCGCCATCAGCACCGGCACGAGCTCCTCCCCGGCCTCGGTGAGGTGGTACTCGTGCCGCAGCGGCCGCTCCTGGTACGCCCTGCGCTCCAGAATGCCGTCGGTGATCAGCGCGTCCAGCCGGCGGGTGAGCAGGTTGCGGGAGATGCCGAGGTTCTCCGCGATGTCGTCGAACCGGTGCAGGCCGAGGTAGACGTCCCGCACGATCAGCGGCGTCCACCACTCGCCGACGCGTTCCAGGGACTGCCCGATCGAGCAGTGCATCTCCGCGAAGCTGGTCCGTTGCATGGCTTCAGTGTAGAGGGTTGATTCATTGAACTCACTGCCGTACGTTTGCGCTGGACAGCAAGAGTTCAATGAAAGGACTGACTGGTGCCGTTCGTGGAGTTGTTCGTCCCCAAGGGCTCGCTCGATCAGGAACACCGCGAGAGGATCGGTGGACAACTGGTGTCGGAGGTGATGATCGCCGAGGGCGCCCCGGACAACGAGGCGGCAAGGTCCATCTCGTGGCTCGTGGTGAACGAGATCGACGCCTGGTTCGTCGGCGGCCGGCAGCTGCCCGCCGGAGAGAAGCCGAAGTACGTGGTGCGAGTGGGCGTTCCGGCCGGTTCGATGAACGACGACAAACGCCATGACATCGTGCGGCGCGTCACCAAGGTGCTCGCAGACGCCGACCCGGAACCTGGACGGTTCAGCCAGGCCACCGCCGCATGGGTGCACATCAACGAGGTGCCGGAAGGCAACTGGGGAGCGCGCGGGGAGATCGTCCGCTTCGAGGACATCGCCGACTACGTAATCAACAGCTAGCCCCTCGACGGGGACCGCGCCTCGCCCACCACGAAGGACCCCTCGGGCACAAGGTCACCGCGTCACCGCGTCACCCGGGTCACCGCGTCACCCCGGGTCACCGCGTCACCCCGGATCACCGCGTCACCCCGGGTCACCGCGTCACCCCGGGTCACCGGGTCACCGCGTCACCGGGTCACCGGGTCACCGGGACAACCCGGATCACCGCGTCACCCCGGTCACCGGGTCACCGGGTCACCCCTGGATCACGGGTCACCCTGGTTCATCGGGGGCACAGGGTCATCGCGTCACCCTGGATCACCGGGGCAGGCTCGTCCTCCGAGTGCAGGCGACCTCGAAGCCTGGGACGGACGAGAGCCGATCAGGCCGGTGCCCGAGGACAGCTTCCGCACCCACCAAACACAACCGAGGCCCCGCCGCCGCGCCTTGACCTCAGCTTAACTTCTGGTTTTACGCTGCTCGGAGTACTGATGACCCACCTGGGAGCAGCACCTTGACGACTCAGCAGGTCTCCGATGCCGACCTCGCCGCCCAGCCGGCCGCCTACTGGACCGGAGTTGCCTACGAGGCACTCATCGCTTTCACGCGAGCCCGGCTTGCCGAACTCGGTTTCACCCAGCCCCAGTTCTGGCTCCTGCGCAACCTGTCGAAGAACGACATCTCACCTGACGGCCAGGGCATGACCATCCCCGAACTGCGGCAAGCCATGACGTCCTACCTCAGGCCCGAGGACGACCTGGAGACCGACGCAGAGGTTCTCCTGGAACGCGGCTGGCTCACCCGCGACGACGAGGCCCGGTGGTGGATCACCGATGCGGGGGAGGAGGCGCGCCTTACCGCCAAGCAGCACGCTCCGGCCGTCCGCGACCGCATCCACCAGGGCATCGACGACGCCGACTACGTCACGACCTTGAAGGTGCTCCGGCAGATGATCCGGAACACCGGCCGCGCCGTGGCCTAGGGCCTGCCCGTAGCTCCGGAACTGTCCGGACCACGAACCACGCAGGCCCTAGCTGTTGTACTGCTGTGCCTTAGCGCCGGGAGGCAGGCCGACGGCGCGGGCCGCCTCGGCGTCCGGGGCGTCCACGCCCTGGCTCAAGCGCTGGCGCCGGTCGAACTCGGCGAGTCCGCGTTCGGAGAACATGCGCTCCAGGGACGGACGGAACCCCGCGCCGTCGAGCGGATCGGCCACGTCCTGGACCACCGGGACGGCACCACCGTGATCCAGCGTCACCACCAGTGGAGTTCGCGTCCCGGCGTGGGTCACCAGACTTCCGCCGTCGCGGGCGTAGTCGTTGCACGCGACCTCCAGCGATACGCGCACCCGCGATCCCCGCCGCGCCGTCTCGATCGCCTCCTCTGCGCAGAACCAGCGTGGACGCATCTGAGCAGGCATGGAACTCGGCCAGACCACGGCGCGACCCGTCTCCAGGAAGCGGTCGATCACGGGCAGCGCGGCAGCGATAAGGCCACGATCGACGTGCGGAGCGGGCGGCCACACTCGCCACGACTGCCGCCATGCCGTGCCGGCGGCCGCGAGCGCCACGACCGTGAGGACGGCCGTCCAGGTCCTGGGCCTCATGAGCGGCACCACGGTAATGCGACGAGTTCTGCATCCGGTACCGGTCGAACCGCACAGATTCCACGCTTCATGCAGGCCACCCTAGGAGCATCCGACCGGCCCCCACGAGGACACGAAGGCGAGCGTCCCGCAACCCCAAACCCTTAGCCCACGGACGACGATCCTCAGGTTCGACGGCCCCACAGACGCGTCACGCCCAACCCGAGGCATCGCCATCAAGCGTTCGGGAGGCTGGCGGACGGGGTTTCACTCCTTCCCGGGCAGTCACGCCCCATCGGACACCGGTCAGAGAGGGCCGAGCTTCCCGGGATGCACCTCCCCGTCCGCCCGCAGCACCAGTGCCCGGAGCGGCCGCGGTGACGAAAGCGGAGACGAAGACGAGGACGAGCGCGGAGACGGAGACGGGGACGGGCGCGGGGCCGGGGGCGGAGGCTGGGACGGGGGTGACGCGGCGTCGCGGAGGCGCTCTCCGGCGGCGATGCGCTGTCTGGCGTCGGCGAAGATCTGGCGGCAGTCAAGCTCGTTCCTTCCGGTGATCGCCGCGACGTCCGGGTAGCTGTACCCGAACACCTCGCGCAGCATGAACACCGCCCGCTCCACCGGCGAGAGAGTCTCCAGCAGGACGACGAACGCCATCGACAGCGAGTCGGCCATCTCGGCCTGCTCAGCCAGCGCATCCCGCTCGACCACCCCAGCCTGCTCAACTCGCCCAGCCCGCTCAACTCGCCCAGCCCGCTCGACTCCTTCAGCCCGCTCAATTCCTTCAGCCCGCTCGACTCCTTCAGCCCGCTCGGCTCGCTCAGCCCGCTCGGCTCGCTCGACCTGCTCAACTCGCTCAACCCGCTCAATTCCTTCAGCCCGCTCGACTCCTTCAGCCCGCTCGGCTCGCTCAGCCCGCTCGGCTCGCTCAGCCCGCTCGGCTCGCTCAGCCCGCTCGGCTCGCTCAGCCTGCTCGGCTCGCTCAGCCTGCTGGGCTTGCTCGGCCAGGTCAGGTGGCTCGGCCTGCTTGGCTGGGCCGTCGTTCTGATCATCGGCGGGCGTGGGGGGCGGCTCTGCCTGTCCGACTCGTCTGTCCCCCGCGGACATCCTCGGCCGCGCACGCGCCGAGCTCAGGTGGTTGATTCCCCGTCGCGTCACGGCCGTCGTCAGGTACGCCTTCGTGTCGGCGATCGCAACTCCCGCCTGCCGGGCCCGGGTGAGGCCGCGGTAGGCGTCCTGGACGATGTCCTCCGCGTCGCCCACCGAGCCGGTCATGCCATAGGCGATGGAGAACAGCAGTGCCCAGTACGCGGAACCGGAACCGGCCGTGTCATGCGGCTGCCCAGACACGGAACCCCTCCCGCCAGCTCGCGTACCGGGGCTCCCAGCCGAGTTCCTCTCGTGCCTTCTCGTTCGACGACCCGCGCCAGTCGATCATCTGGGCGGCGACGAAGCCTCCGGCGAGCAGCCGTCCGAGCCAGGCGGGCATGCGCAGCGGCGGTTTCGCGCCCAGGACGTCGGCCAGGTACGGCAGCCATTCCGAGACCGGCGCCGGGTCGTCGTCCACGACGTTGTAGACGCCGGGCGCGCCGCGCTCGACGGCGGCGAGCGTCGCGGCCGCGGCGTCGGTGGTCTCGATGAACGACCAGATCCCGGTCCCGCCGCCGATCACCGGCACCTGCCGTTTCCGGACGGCGTCCAGCAACGGCTCCGAGGCGCCAGGCCCGTAGAAGGTGCCGTAGCGCAGCACGATCCCCTCCGGCGCCTCGGCCGGCACGGTCTCCTCCACGTACCTGATCGCCGCCATCGACCTGACCGACGACCGGGACGGAGCGTCCGGCGCCGGCGGGTCCTGCTCGGTCTTCACCGGTCCGCCGGAGCGCTCGGTCGCGCCGATGTGGCCTTGCGCGACGACGCGGCGGGTGCCCGCCCGTGCCGCGGCGGCCAGCAGGTTGTCGGTGCCGCGGGTCCGGAGCTCGTTGGTGGCGGCGAACGCCTTGTCGACGTTGCGGAGGCTCCGCATGTCCGCCAGCGCGGTCATCTGGTGGACGATGACGTCCGGTCCGGCGGCCCGCACCTCCGCGATGACCGCCTCGCGTTCGAGGCCGTCCAGGATCACCGGCTCGGCGCCCGCGGCGCGCAGCGGCCCGGCCTTGGCGGGCGTCCTCGTGGTGGCGGTGACCTCGTGGCCCGCCTCGACCAGGGCGGGGACGAGGTGCCGTCCCAGTGCCCCGGTCGCCCCCGTGACGAAGACTCGCATGTTCGTTCCTTCCGTGCGGTTCCTGCCATGAAGACAGCGCATCGCCCCGAACCTGTGACATCTCGGCCTTTACCCTGGGTCGATGCCGCTTCTCGTGCTTTCACCCCGATACACGGACGATTCGAAGGTGCTGCGCGCCGCGTCCGGCCGGATGGGGTGGAAGGCCGAGCGGTTGGGCGGCTGGCGGGCCCCTGAGCGGCTCCGAGGGCAGGACGTCGTCCTGTACGGCGAGCCGACGTTCGTCGAGGTCATCGCGGCGCAGCTGGGTGTCGCCCTGCTCGACGCACCGGCTGACTGGCTGCCCGGCCTCCCACAGCGCCATCTACGGCGGAGCCTTGGCGTGTCGGCGTTGGGGGACGTGCGCCGCTCCCTCGCCGAGCCCACGTTCGTCAAACCGGCGGACGGACGAAAAGCCTTCGAGGGAAAGGTCTACACGTCCCCGGAGGATCTCCCCGGACGGGACGTCCTGCCGGACGACACGCCAGTGTTCGTCTGCGAGCCCGTCCGGTGGGACGTGGAATTCCGATGCCACGTACTGGACGGCGAAGTCGTCACCATGTCCCCCTACCTCCTCGACGGAGAACTCGCCCTAACCGAACAGGGACGCTGGCAAGCCCCCGACGACGACGTCCAAGAGGCCACGCAGTACGTGACCGAAGTACTCGGCGAGGTACCCACCCCACCGGCGACCGTGCTCGACGTCGGACGGATCCGCGACCGCGGCTGGGCGGTCGTCGAAGCGAACGCCGCCTGGGGCGCAGGCCTATATGGGTGCGACCCAGAGCAGGTACTCAAAGTGCTGGCCCGCGCCTGCGTCCGCCAAGACCAGGTGACGGAAACCGACCGGCCCTGGGTCACCGCCCCAGCCGAGTTGGACATGAACAGGTAGGCACCCCAGTCAGCTGACAGATGAGCGGCCCTCGGTCGTCTTCGTAGCTTCGAGCACGTCAATCAGCCGTGGCTACGACGACAGAAGAGAGGGACAGACCGATGACCGAGACAGCGCTCCGCGTCGCGATCATCATCGCGAGCACCCGGGAGGGACGGTTCGGGCCGACCGTGGGGACCTGGTTCGCCGAGCAGGCCCGGCAGCACGGCGACATCGTCGCCGACGTGGTGGACTCGCGGCGGAGCCGCCGCCGTCCGCGCTCGGGGCGAAGACGTCCGACCCTTTCGCCGAGGTGACCGGCACGCTCGACGCGGCGGACGCCTTCGTCGTCGTGACCTGCGAGTACAACCACAGTTTCCCCGGCACGCTGAAGAACCTGATCGACACGCACTTCTACGAGTGGCGGGCGAAGCCCGTCGCGTTCGTGTCGTACGGGGGGCTGGCCGGCAGGCTGCGGTCCGTAGAGCACCTCCGGACCGTCTTCGCCGAACTCCATGCGGTGACCGTCCGGGACACGGTGAGCTTCCACCACCCATGGAACTGGTTCGGCAACGACGGCCAGCCAGAAAACGCGGAGGACGCGGCAGCCGCAGCGAAGGGCATGCTCGACCAGCTCACCTGGTGGGGTCGTGCGCTGCGCGACGCGCGTTCCGTCCGGCCCTACGGGGACTGACGTGACCACCGCGACGCAGGCCCCCGCCGGGGCCGCAGCGGCGCGGGCGCGGCCGATGGCGATCGCGCTCGTCCTGGTCCTCCCGGCCCTGCTCCTCCCACGCCAAACCACCACAACAAACGCCGACACCAAATGACCCAACGAGCCGCCTCAGATGGCTACGGCACAGATGGCTACGGCTCAGATCTCCTTCAGGAAGCCCGAGTCGACGGCGAAGTCCGCGCCCGTGGTGCTCGCCGAACGCGGCGACGCCAGCAGCGCGACCACGTCGGCGACCTCCTGCGGCGTGGCGAGGCGGCCGGTCGTGAGGTTCATCATCTCGGCGGCGCCCCCGTCCAGCACCGCGTCCCGGTCGGACCCGGTGGCCCCGGCGATGATGTCGGCCGCGCCGCCCTCGTCCGTCCACCAGGCCGTCCTGACCGGGCCGGGCGACACCGTGTTGACCCGGACGCCCTGCGGCCCGTACTCCTCCGAAAGACCCTTCCCCAGGTTCGTCAGCGCCGCCTTCGCCGCGTTGTAGTCGTAGTTCATCGGCCCGGGACGGCGGGCGTTCCCCGACGACACGTTCACGACCGCCGCCGCGTCGCTGTTCAGCAGGTGCGGAAGCGCGGCCCGCAGCGTCCGGACGACGACCTGCACGTTGAACTCGAACATGTCGCGCCAGTCGTCGTCCGCCAGGGTCAGGAATCCGAACCGCGGCAGGTCGGCGCCGGGCGGCGGGCCGCCCGCGTTGTTGACCACGACGTCGAGGCGGCCGAACGCCTCCACCGCGCGCTCCACGGCCCGCGCCGGGGCGTCCGGGTCCATCAGGTCGGCCGGCACGTGCAGCAGGTCGGGACCGGCCAGCGCGTCGAGCTCCGCACCCGATTTCCGGGACACCGCGACGACGCGGGCGCCCTCGTCCAGCAGCGTCCGCGTGACGGCGAGCCCGATCCCCTTCGACGCCCCGGTGACGACAGCGACGCGGCCGGTGAGCTGCAGGTCCATGGAATCCCCTCTCATAGGCGAGCGCGCCCCTCCCGGACGCGCCTCGCCCCATGAACCCCACCCCGCCCAACCCGGTTGCGCTCACTCGGCGACGAAATCGTCCGAACACCCGCAGACGAAGTCGCGCACCACCCGAAACCTCACCCAAACCCCAGCCACGCCCACAACCCCCACACGCACCAGATCAATCGAGCTTGGGCCCTATATGCAGGTCGGTGAAATAGCTGTCGTGCTCGACGAAGAACCGGTTCCGCTCCTCCTCGCCGAGCGATGCGACCGCGCCGACCCCCTCGAAGTAGCCCTCCCGCGGCGCGCCCGGCGTGAACAGCATCAGGAACGACGCCGGTTCGTCCGACTGGTTGTAGAACGAGTGCAGCCCGCCCGGCGGGACGTACAGGAAATCGCCTTTGGTCCCGTCGACCCAGCGTTCCCCGTCGAACAGCGACACCGTCCCGTCCGTCACGAAGAACGATTCGGACATCGTCTTGTGGAAGTGGGTGCCCGTACCGGCCCCCGGCGGCAGGCCGACCACGTTGTAGAGGCCGAACTCCCCGTCCGTGGCCGCGCCGTGCTCGCGTCCCGTCGGCCGGCCGGTCGCCAGGTAGTAGGTCTTCATCCCGGACGGCGACGCGAGCTCAGGCGCAGCGTCCGCCGATCTGTAGACGGCGCTGACCTCTCCGTCGTTCCCGAAGTACCGGGGCTCCGGATATGACATGTTCATCTCCTCGACAGACGTCCCAAAGACCATTTGAACGCCTTCCCCAACGGTCAGCGGGCACACCTCAACGGACGGTCGGCGACCACCGAGGAGCACGGCATGAGGGCCCCACCGGACGGCTTGCAGCGCCGCCTCGGGATCTTCGACGCGGTGGTGATCGGCCTGGGGTCGATGATCGGCGCGGGCATCTTCGCCGCGCTGGCCCCGGCGGCGCGCGCGGCCGGATCGGGCCTGCTGCTCGGGCTGGGCGTCGCTGCCGCCGTCGCCTACTGCAACGCGACGTCCTCGGCACGGCTGGCCGCCCGCTACCCCGCGTCCGGCGGAACCTACGTCTACGGCCGCGAACGCCTGGGCGACTTCTGGGGTTACCTGGCCGGCTGGGGATTCGTGGTCGGCAAGACGGCGTCCTGCGCGGCGATGGCGCTGACAGTCGGCTCCTACGTCTGGCCGGCCCACCCCCACACAGTCGCGGTAGCGGCCGTACTACTCCTCACCGCCGTGAACTACGTCGGCGTACGCAAATCCGCCTGGCTCACCCGCGCGATCGTCGCCGTCGTCCTGACCGTGCTCGCAGCCGTGGTGCTCGCCTGCCTGACCTCCACCGCATCCGACCCGGCACACCTGGACCCCGGCACCACGACCGGCGGAGTCCTGGAAGCAGCCGCCCTGCTCTTCTTCGCCTTCGCCGGATACGCCCGCATCGCCACCCTCGGCGAGGAGGTACGCGACCCCGCACGCACCATCCCCCGCGCCATCCCCCTGGCCTTGGGCATAGCCCTCGCCGTCTACGCGGCGGTGGCGGTCGCCGTCCTCACGGTCCTGGGCCCCACCGCCCTGGGCACCGCAACAGCACCACTGGCCGACGCCGTCGACCAGGCAGGCCTGCCCGGCCTTGCCCCCGCGGTACGCGTGGCCGCCGCAACAGCTGCCCTAGGCTCGTTGCTGGCCCTGATCCTGGGCGTCTCACGCACGACGCTCGCGATGGCCCGCGACCACCACCTCCCGCACGCCCTGGCCGCCGTCCACCCCCGCCACAAGGTCCCGCACCGCGCCGAACTCACAATCGGCGCCATCGTCGCGATCATGGCCGCCACGCTGGACCTACGCGGCGCGATCGGCTTCTCGTCCTTCGGCGTCCTGGCCTACTACGCCATCGCCAACGCCTCCGCCTGGACCCTCACCCCGACTGAAGGCCGCCCACCCCGTCTGGTGCCGATCGCCGGCTTGATCGGCTGCCTGACCCTGGCCTTCGCGCTACCGCTCTCGTCCGTAATAACCGGCGCCGCCGTCCTAGCCATCGGAGCCACCCTCTACGCCCTACGCCGCACAGCCGCATGACCAGACCGCACTCTTGAGCCAAAGCCCGGTCCACACACCGTCAACCCGTGCAAAAGCAGGCCCAACCAATAGCCGCCGGTCGGGCCTGTTCTGTCACGATATGGGTAAGCCCTGCACGCAGCCCCCGACCTCGACCGGGAGGGGGGCGTGGGGGGCGGAGCCCCCCACATCGGGGGTTCCAGGGGGTCGCCCCCTGGGCCAAAACAAAGAAGGAGTGGCAGGGAAGGAGCCCCAGGGCTCCGACCACACCACTCCCAACTCATTCGTGGGCGAGGAGGGATTTGAACCCTCACATCCTTTCGGACACACGGACCTGAACCGTGCGCGTCTGCCGTTCCGCCACCCGCCCATGGGTGTGCACCCGTTTCCGGGTGCCTGAAAAGGCTAGCACGCGGGTGGCAGTGGTTAGGTATCCAGTAACGCCAGGCGAACCTTCGCACCGATACGATCGTCTACCAGTGGGGAAGGGAGGTGCCCGTGGGCGTCATTCAGCGCTTCGAGCGACGGCTCGAGGGCATGGTCGAAGGGGCCTTCGCCCGTGCCTTCAAGTCTGAGCTGCAGCCGGTCGAGGTGGCCAGTGCTGTGCAGCGCGAGATGGACGATCGGGCGGCGATCGTGGCGCAGGGCCGCACGCTCGTTCCGAACGACTTCGTCGTCGAGATCTCTCAGCAGGACGGGCAGCGGCTCCAGGTGTACGCCGACAGCCTGAGCCAGGAGCTGGCGAACCTCGCGCGCGAGTACGCGAAGGAGCAGGGGTACTCCTTCGTGGGTCCGGTGCGCGTGCGGTTCGAGAACGCGGGCGATCTCGCCACGGGCATGTTCCGCATCAGGTCCGGGGTGATCCGGGGGTCGACGGTGGAGGGCGGTGAGATCCGCCAGCCGGTGAGCGATGTGCCGCAGGGGGCGCGCGGGGGGGTGTTCGGGGGGCATCCGCGGCTGCTGGTGACGACCGCCGTCGAGGGGTCGGACACGACTCAGCGCACCTATGAGATCAATACGCCGGTGACTCTGCTCGGTCGCGGCACGGACTGCGACCTGCGCCTTGTCGATCCCGGAGTCTCACGGCACCATGCCGAGATACGAGTAGAAGGTCCCGAAATCGCTCTCGTGGATCTAGGGTCGACCAACGGCTCGTTTGTGAACGGGCAGCCGATCCGGCGGGTCACGCTCGTCGACGGCTCCCGGGTCACGATGGGCCGGACCACTCTTGTGTTCCGCCGCGATAGGGAGTAACCCCGACTCCGATGTCCCCTTTCACCCTCACGCTGATCAAGCTGGCGTTCCTCGCGGTCCTCTGGCTGTTCGTCATCGCGGCCGTCGGCGTGATCAGGGCCGACCTGTTCGGCTCCAAGGCCGCGACGAAGGCGGCCCAGCGCGCGGCCCAGCCGCGGCCTCCCCGGGAGCGGCAGGCGCGGCAGCCGAAGCCGCCGCGGCAGCAGCGCAGCGCCCAGCACGGCGCCCCGACGAAATTGGTGGTCGTGCAGGGCGAACGGGCCGGCACGGTCATCGACCTCACGGGGGTCCCCATCACCATCGGTCGGGCGAATGACGCCACGCTGGTAGTGACCGACGACTACGCTTCGAGCCGGCATGCCCGACTTTATGCGCAGGACGGTCAGTGGATCGTGGAAGATCTCGGCTCGACCAATGGCACATATCTCGGACGCACGAAGGTGAGCCGGCCGATGCCGGTCCCGCCGGGCGTACCGGTCCGTATCGGCAAGACCGTGATCGAGCTGCGCAAATGACTCTGGGAATCCGCTACGCCGCGCGCTCCGACGTCGGCATGCTGCGCGAGGGCAACGAGGACTCGGCGTACGCGGGCGCGCACCTGCTCGCGGTCGCCGACGGGATGGGCGGGCACGTCGGCGGCGAGATCGCCAGCGCAGCGGCGATCGAGGCGCTGCGCGCGCTCGACAAGGACCTGCCGGCGACGGAGCTGCTGGCCGCGCTTGAGCACACGGTCAAGGCGGCGAACGACAACCTGCACCGCATCGTGGAGTCCGATCCGGCGCTGCAGGGCATGGGCACGACGCTGACGGCGATGCTGTGGGCGGGCAACCAGGTCGCGCTCGTCCACATCGGCGACTCCCGCGCCTATCTCCTGCGGGACGGCAGCCTGTTCCAGATCACGCACGACCACACGCTGGTGCAGTCGCTCGTGGACGAAGGCCGCATCAGCCCCGACGAGGCCGCGTCCCATCCGCAGCGTTCGCTGCTGCTGCGCGCCCTGGACGGACGCGGCGAGGTCGACCCCGATCTGTCACTCCGGGAGGCGCAGGTCGGCGACCGCTACCTGCTGTGCTCGGACGGCCTGTCGGGCGTCGTCACCGCGGAGACGATCTTCCAGGTGCTGACGGACGTGGACGATCCGGAGCAGGCCGTCCGGCAGCTCGTCGACCTGGCGAACCGGGGCGGCGGTCCCGACAACATCACCTGCGTGGTCGCCGACGTCGTCGACCTGGAGCGGCAGCCGCCGACGGGCGGGCCCGGGCACGCGGTGGGCGCGGCGGCGAACGCCACCCCGCCGGAGCCGCCGGGCGGGGGACCTGGCGCGAACACGACTGCTGCGGACACACCAGCGGGACGAGCCGCGCAGCTCCGCGACACCAGGCCACAGCCGCCGGTCGCCGTCGACGAGATGCCACCGCCGCCGGCACCCGCGCCCGCGCCGATAAGCGACCCGATGGGCGGCCCGCCGATGCCGGGCGGCGCGATGCAGCAGGCGCCGATGCGGACGCGCCGGGGCGGCATGCGCCGCTGGACGTGGCTGGTCGTCGTCGCGGGCGTGGTCGTCGTCGGTGTCGTGGCGGGCGGGTTCGTGCTGGTGCAGAACGTCCGGAACGGCTACTACATCGGTGCGGAGAAGGGCCAGGCCGTCCTGTTCCGCGGGACGCCGCAGGACGTGCTCGGCTTCAACATGTCCCGCCGGGCGAACACGAAGAACCTCCAGCCGATCATGGTCGAGGACCTCCCCCAGGACCTTCAGCAGCAGGTGAAGGACACCTACACGGTGGACGGCCCCGGCGAGTGGAAGATGCTCGTCGACCGGGTGTGCAAGTACAGCATCGTCAACCAGTCCGGCAAGGTCACGATCGTGCGCGGCCGGAGCCAGCAGAACTGCAAGGAAGAGACCAGGCCCAGCGACGTCCGGTTCTCCGAGCTGACCGTGTCCGACGCCGGCGCGATCGTGAAGGGCAACGTCAAGGACATCATCGGCCGGGCGGGCGCGCAGGCCAGGCTGCAGGAGATGACGGTCCGCCGCGACATGTGCAACCAGCGCACACCCGACAAGCCTCGGGACTGTCCCTCCAACGGAGGGAAATCGTAGATGCAGTCGATCGGGGAGCAGATCAGGGCGCGGCTGCCGTACCAGCGGCGCAACGCGGCCTCGTTCGCCCTGCTGATCTTCGCGATGGTGCTGACGCTGTCGGCGTTCGCGGAGGTCGGGCTGGCCCGTGACGGCAGCATCCCCGCCGGCCTGTTCGTGTACGGCGGCGGCCTCGCCGTGCTGGCGCTCGCCGCGTACTTCGCCCAGATGAAGTTCACCCCGTACGCCGACCCGCTGCTGCTGCCGCTGTCGGTGGCTCTGAACGGCGTCGGGCTCGCGATGATCTACCGGCTTGACCTGGACACCAGCGCCGACCGCAAGGCCGCCGCCGTCGCCGGCAAGAAGATCCTCAAGGACGCCGCGGACGCGCCCAGCCAGCTGATGTGGACGTTCGTCGGCATCGGCCTGTTCGTCGCCGCCGTGCTGATCATGCGGGACACCGACAAGACGGACGCGCGGCTGTCGTTCACGCCGAAGACCGCGCAGCGCTACACGTACCTGATCGGGCTGACCGCCGTCGTCCTACTGCTGCTGCCGATCGTGCCCGGCATCGGCGCGGAGATCAACGGCGCCCGGGTGTGGATCCAGCTGGGCCCGTTCTCGGTCCAGCCGGGCGAGTTCGCCAAGCTGCTGCTCGTCGTGTTCTTCGCCGGCTATCTGGTGAACAAGCGGCAGGCCATGTCGCTGATCGGCAAGAAGATCGGGCCGCTCAGCCTGCCTCGGGCCCGCGACCTCGGCCCGATCATGGTGCTCTGGTTCTTCTCGCTCGGCGTCCTGTTCATGCAGAAGGACCTCGGCACCGCGCTGCTGTTCTTCGGCCTGTTCATCTCGATGCTCTACATCGCGACGCAGCGGGTCTCCTGGGTGGTGATCGGCGTCGGGCTGCTGGCGGTGGGCGTGTTCGTCGCGACGCTGCTGCCGTTCATGGGGCACGTCAACCAGCGCATCGACATCTGGCAGAACCCGAAGCCGTACTTCGACGGCGGCTGCCTGCTGGAGAGCGGCAAGGTCGTCCCCGTCAACCCCAACACCGAGATCTACAAGAGGTACGACGCGCAGGGCTCGGGTTCGCCGGGCTTCTCCGCGTGCGCCGAGCTCGGCGGCGAGTACTCCGACAGCGCGCAGCTGATGAAGGGCCTGTTCTCGCTCGCGGAGGGCGGCGTGCTCGGCACGGGCCTCGGGCAGGGCGAGCCGTGGCGGACGCCGCTGTCGTTCAGCGACTTCATCTTCGACTCGATCGGCGAGGAGCTCGGGCTGACCGGGCTGATGGTGCTGCTGCTGATCTATGCCTTGATCGTGCAACGCGGGATGAAGACGGCCGTGGCGGCGCGCGACCCGTTCCTGAAACTGTTCGCGGGCGGTGTGTCGTTCGTCCTGGCGCTCCAGGTCTTCGTGATCGTCGGGGGCGTCACCCGGCTCATCCCGCTCACCGGCCTGACGACGCCCTTCCTGTCCCAGGGCGGCTCGTCGCTGATGGCCAACTGGATCCTGATCGCCATCCTGGTGCGGATGAGCCATGACGCGCGCAAGCCCGCACCGCAGGCGATCCAGGACGAGGGCATGACCCAGATCGTGAGCACGAGGTGAGTTCCGTCCCATGAACATGGACAAGCCGGTTCGGCGGGTGGCGATCTTCGCGTTGCTGCTGTTCTTCGGACTGATGGCGCAGGTCAACTACGTCCAGGGGAGCCAGGCGGAGGATCTGCGCGAGGACGACAACAACGCCAGGCAGTTCGCGGACGTGTTCAACTCGCCCCGCGGGCAGATCTCCGCGGGCGGCGAGGTCCTCGTGGTGTCGGAGAAGACCGGCAAGGACAACCCGAAGTACGGCCGGAAGTACAAGGACGGCCCGATCTTCGCGCCGGTCACCGGGGTCTTCTCGACGAGCGGGAGCGCCACGCAGGTCGAGCGGGCCTACAACTCGCTGCTGGGCGGCAACGACAAGCGGATCACGCAGCAGCGCTGGTTCGACACGTTCATCGGGAAGAAGCCGGAGGGCGCGAACCTTGAGCTGACGATCGACCCAGACGCGCAGCGGACGGCGTACGAGCAACTGAAGGCGAAGACGCAGCAGGGCCGCCGCGGCGGCGCCGTCGTGATGGACGTGAAGACGGGCGCGCTCAAGGTGGCGGCGTCGTGGCCGTCGTTCGACCCGAACGAGGTGGCGCCGCAGACGGGCGACAAGGGCGGGAAGCGGCTGGAGGAGCTGAACAAGGGCAGCGGCGTCATCCGGCCGCTGATCGACAACGCGTTGAGCCAGACGTTCCCGCCAGGCTCGTCGTTCAAGGCGGTCACGTCGGCGATCGCGATGGAGCAGCTCAACCTGAACATCTCGTCCACCGTCGACACGGGACAGCTGATCCTGCCGGAGTCGAACCGTCCGCTGCCGAACTCGCACGACAGCGGCAGCTGCGCCGGTTCCGCGCCGCTGAAGGGCGCGTTCGCCGAGTCGTGCAACACCTCGTTCGCGAAGCTGGCGCTGCAGCTGGGCATCCAGCAGATGCACGACGGCTCCACGAAGTTCGGGTTCGGGGAGCGCGTCAAGCTGGAGCCGGACATGTTCGCGGCGGAGAGCGACGTCCCGGTGTCGGTCACGGACGCGAAGGGCAACACCGTCGAGACCGGCAAGGACGGGACGGCCCGCTCCGGCATCGGCCAGGAGAACGTGCGGGCCACGCCGCTGCAGATGGCGATGGTCGCGGCCGCGATCGCCCACGACGGCAAGATCATGAACCCGTACGTGGTGCAGAAGGTGCGGGCCAAGGACCAGAGCGAGCTGTACAACGCGTCCCCGAAGGAGTTCGGGGAGGCGATGAGCGGCGACCACGCCGACCAGCTCGCGGAGATGATGCGGGCGGTGGTGTCGGAGGGCACCGCGACGAACCTGCAGGGCAAGCGGGTCGCCGGTAAGACCGGTACCGCCGAGCAGGACGCGGCGTCCGGCATCCCGAACTCCCGCTGGTTCGTCGGGTTCAGCCCGGTCGAGAACCCGCGTTACGCGTTCGCCGTGGTGACCGAGGGTCCGAACGACGGCGCGACCAATGCCGGTCCGATCGCCGCGGCGATCATGGCCAAGGTCCTGCAGAAGTGAGTACGGGCCTCGTCCTTGACGGTCGGTACCGGCTGCTTGAGCGGCTGGCCATCGGCGGGATGGGCGAGGTCTGGCGGGCGTCCGACGAGGTGGCAGGACGGCCCGTCGCGGTGAAGCTGCTGCGGCGCGAGCTCGTGTCGGACATGTCGGCCCGGGGCCGGTTCGAGTCGGAGGCCCGGTTCGCGGCGGAGCTGCGGCATCCGGGGATCGCGCAGGCGTACGACTTCGGCGAGCAGAACGGCCGGACGTACCTGGTGATGGAGCTGGTGGCGGGCGAGCCGCTGGACGGGATCCTCCGGCGGGACGGCGGGCTGCCGCTGGAGGCCGTCCTCGACCTGCTGGTGCAGGCGGGGCGGGCGCTGACCGTCGCGCACCGGGCGGGGGTCGTGCACCGGGACGTGAAGCCCGCGAACCTGATGGTGTCCCCGGACGGCATCCTGAAGATCACCGATTTCGGGATCGCGCGGCGGCTGGCGGCGGCGTCGCAGACCGCGACCGGGATGGTCATGGGGACGGCGCACTACATCTCCCCCGAGCAGGCGCAGGGGCTGGAGCTGACGCCGTCCGCCGACCTGTACTCGCTGGGCGTGGTGGCGTACGAGTGCCTGACGGGGGCGCCGCCGTTCGACGGCTCGACGCCCGTGGAGGTCGCGCTGCGGCACGTCAGGGAGCCGCCGGCGGAGCTGCCGGCGCGGTTCCCGGCGGACGCCCGCGACCTGGTCATGGAGATGCTGGCGAAGCACCCCGCGGGCCGTCCGGCGGACGCGGGGACGGTCGCCGACCGGGCCCTGGCGATCCGCGCGGGCCTCAGCACCGGCAGGACGGCCCGGACGGCTCCCGCGAACCGCCCCTCGACGGCAAGTCCCAACATTGTTACCCAATCGACTACTTTGTCGGGATTCGACAAGGGTAGGGCGGCGGATAACCTCACCAGGGGGTCAGTGCGCGAGCACCACCGCCCCGGTAGGCGCCCCGGCAGGCGGACGGCACTGGCGTACACGTCGGTCGCCGCCGTGCTGCTGGTCGTCACAGCCATCGTGATCGGGTCGCTGTGGAAGGGGTTCGCCTTCGCGGGATCCGGCGGAGACGAACGGGACCCACCCGACGCCCCCGCCACCCGGCCCGTCGGGGACGGCACCGTCGACGGTTCGGTCGCCTCGCCGGGCGGTTCGGCCGAGCACCGGTCCCGCGCCACACCCAGGCCGGCTGTCACGCAGCGGCACCGGACGCATAGGATCCGTCCGTCAACGCCGGGGACCCGCCAGACGTCCCCTCCAGAGAAGCCACCTACGAATCCGCACAGGGCGAAGCCCACCGCCCCAGACCCAACACCCACACCGACGGAGAGCGCCACGACTCCGTCAACTCCGAGCCCGCATCCCTCTGTGACCCAGACCGGGAAGCTAGGTTCGGAGGACAAGGTGTAGACGTACGAGGGAAAGTGCACATATGAGTCAACCTCGGCTGCTCGGCGGCCGCTACGAGCTCGATACGGTGATCGGGCGGGGCGGCATGGCCGAGGTCTACCGTGCCCGAGACCTGCGCCTCGATCGCGTCGTCGCGGTCAAGACGCTACGGTCCGACCTGGCCCGTGACCCCACGTTCCAGGCGAGGTTCCGGCGCGAGGCCCAGTCGGCCGCGTCGCTGAACCACCCCTCGGTCATCGCCGTGTACGACACCGGCGAGGACATGATCGGCGACAACTCCATCCCGTACATCGTGATGGAGTACGTGGACGGGAGCACGCTGCGCGACCTGCTGCGGGAGAACCGCGCGCTGCTCCCTGACAAGGCCCTGGAGGTCACCGACGGGATCCTCCGCGCCCTCGACTACAGCCACCGCGGCGGGATCGTCCACCGCGACATAAAACCGGCCAACGTGATGCTGACCCGGCAGCACGAGGTCAAGGTCATGGACTTCGGCATCGCCCGCGCCATGGCCGACACCGCCGCCACGATGACGCAGACCGCGCAGGTCATCGGGACCGCGCAGTACCTGTCGCCGGAGCAGGCCCGCGGCGAGCGCGTCGACGCCCGCAGCGACATCTACTCGACGGGCTGCGTCCTGTACGAGCTGCTCACCGGCAAGCCGCCGTTCACCGGCGACTCCCCGGTCGCGATCGCGTACCAGCACGTCCGGGAGGAGCCCGTCCCGCCGTCCGGGGTCGATCCGCAGATCCCGCAGTGGGCGGACGCGATCGTGCTGAAGGCCATGGCGAAGGAGCCAGAAAACCGTTACCAGAACGCCACGGAGTTCCGGCAGGAGATCCAGCGCGTCCTGCAGGGGCAGCCGGTGGCGTCCACGGCCGCGTCCACGATGATGATGGGCTCGCAGCCGCAGGGCACGCAGGTCATGGGCGGCTACCCCGGCGGCGGCCCCGCGCGCACGCAGGTGCGGCGCCCACCGGACGACTACGGCATCCCGCCCGCTCGGTACGACGACGACATGCCCGAACGCGGCGGCGCCGGCAAGAAGGCCGCGCTGTGGGTCGGCCTCGCCGTGCTGTTCATCGGCGGCGCCGCGCTCATCGGCTGGATGCTGAGCGGCGGTGGCGGCGGCGGGACCGACCAGGTCGCCGTCCCGCAGAGCATCGTCAACACGTCCCAGAGCGACGCGAACGCGGAGCTCACCAAGCTCGGCTTCCAGGTCGGCGATCCGAAGACCGAGTACAGCGACGAGATCAAGAAGGGCTTCGTCATCAGCTCCGACCCGCGTCCCGGCACGGAGGCCGACAAGGGCGCGACGGTGACGCTGGTGGTCTCCAAGGGCAAGAAGCCGCCCACGGAGATCGCGATCCCGGACGTGACCGGCAAGTCGTACGGGACGGCGAAGAACCTCCTGGAGGAACGCGGGTTCGAGGTCGACAAGAAGGTGGAGTCGAGCGACAGCGTCCCGCGCAACAACGTCATCAGCACCGACCCGCCCGGCGGCTCGAAGGCGCCCAAGGGCTCGTCCGTCACCGTCCTCGTGTCCAACGGACCGACGAACCTCAAGGTGCCGAACCTGTTCAACAACAGCCAGCGCGCCGCCTGCGCCAAGCTGCAGGGCCTCGGCCTGAGGTGCAACGTCGAGAGGGGCCCGGCGCCGCCGGACAAGCCCGTCGCTCCCGGCTTCGTCTACGACCAGCAGCCGACGCCGGACGCGACGGTTGCACCGGGCGACGCCGTCACCATCTTCGTCGCGCAGAAGCCGACCCAGACACCGCCGACCGGCGGAACCCCCGGCACCGAGCTGCCCTGGCCCGGAGGCGGCGACGGCTAGCACGCGCCCCAGGGACGTGATCAAGGGCCCCGGACCTTCGCTGAGAAAGGTTCGGGGCCCTCGCTCGTCCCCGCCCGCCCGGGACGCACCTCGCTGACCTGCATGAATGCAGGACGTTCGGGGCGATCGGGGGAAGATCTGAAAATTTCGGTTGAAATCCGTAACGTCTCGGGGCGCCGTGACGAAGACCATATCGAGGGCTTCCGCCATTGCCCCCGAGTGGCGGAAGCCCTCTTGTTTGCTTTGCGTTTCTCTCCTCCTTCGGGCCCTGGGGGCCCTCCATCGTCGAGAAACGCGGTGCGATCGCTGCATCGCATCCGACTCGCCTAGCGGCTCGCTGCGCGATCAGGTTCTCGCAAGCTCGAACCTGCCTTCGGTCGCGATCGCGACGATTGGGGTTGTCGCGTGGCTGGGCCAGTGGCTGAGGTAGGTGCGCACGCTACCTGAGCCCAGGCACGCACACTGATCAAGCTGAACGCACACAGCAGCTGAGGGGCACGCTCGCTGGCTGAGCTGGGTGCGCACGCTAGTCAAGGTGGGCGTGCTCGCTGGCTGAGCCTGGGTGCGCACGCTGGCCAAGGTGGACGCGCATGCTGGCCGAGGTGGACGCGCGCGGTAGCCGAGGTGGGCGCGCACGGTGGCGGGGGTGGGCGCGCACGCTGCCTGAGTTCGGGCACGCACACTGATCAAGCTGAACGCGCACGGTAGCTGAGGTGGGTGCGCACGCTGGCTGAGCCTGGGTGCGCATGCTGGCCAAGGTGGGCGTGCTCGCTGGCTGAGCTGGGTGCGCACGCTGGCCGAGGTGGGCGCGCGCGGTAGCCGAGGTGGGCGCGCAGGGTGGCGG
>NZ_JBIRBA010000035.1:0-110813 GCF_044326345.1 Actinomadura sp. 9N215
GCAACCGCCACAGAATGCCGTTGACCACCTGCCGGTGATCACGCCACCGACGACCGGGCCCGGCATCCCGCGGCAGCAACGGCTCGATCTGCGCCCAGGCAGCATCGGTCAGCTCGCCTCGCCTCACCACAGCGATCATCCAACCGGACCAGCCCCAAACCCGGGATGACCTTTATCAGACAGGCCCTAGTCCGACGATGCGCGCCGCCAGGTGGGGGCAGGTCGAGGTCGACAGGCCGAAGAACGTGTTCGTTGCACTAGTGCGACTCCGCGCCGAGGGCGGTAACGCGCAGGCGGGGATCGGACGGACGGGCCACCTTCAGCACCGCGGATCCAAACGATCACGTTACGCCTGCGCACTAACTCGCCGCCAACTGACTCAGGGGATGGCGACGCGGGCCAGGTCGCTTCCGAATGCAACGATCAGGCCGCCGTTCCCGAGCACGGTCAGGGCGGTCGGCCTTCTGGGGAATCGTCGGGCTTTACGTAGCTCGCCGGTTGTCAGGTCGACGAGCGTGACGGTGCCGTCCTCCCAGCCGATATAGATCTCGGGCCATTCTTTCACCGCGACTGCCGTGGCGCCGGTGGTGCCTTGGACGCCGGGGCCGAAACGGTTGCCGGCGGCGTCCCAGGCGTGGATCTCGCCGGACGGATTATGTTCTGGCGTGGCCGCCGCGGCGATGATGTGGGAGTTGATGATGTCCAGGACGATGTCGTCTTCGGCTTGGGGGATGTGGCGCAGTGGCGCGGACAGATCGTCCAAAGCGAGCAAGGTCATCGGCTGGGAATAGGTGGACAGCACCGCCACCGGATGACCATCGATGATCCCTGTGACGAATCCGCTGGTCATGGATCGGGTATCCGTCGAAGCCTCGCCCAGCAAGGCTCCGTCGCCGGTGCTCCAGACCCGGATGACGCTCGGCTGTCCGACGCGTGGCGGCAGCGCCCCTCCCGTGGTGACGAGTACTTCTTCTTCTCGCACCTGCGCGCGTTGGATCCATGGCACGAACCGGCGGTGCGCCTCGATCGGTTCTCCGTGCCTGCCGCCGCGTGTCACATTCCAGCGGTACAGCCTTTTGTCGGAGACGTCGGTTGAGCCGCTTCCCGTTGCCGCGATGATGTCGCCTTGGTCCTGCCATGCCGTGATCGCGTGCGTCACCTCCACGCCGGTGTTCAAAGGCGCGGCCAGTGGGTGGCCGTCCGAAGCCCGCCGCGCCAGGATCGTCCCGCCCTCGTCGACGCTGACCACGGCGTCTTTGGCGGGCGTCAGTGCGATTCCGGAGATTCGTTGATCGTGGCCTGGCTCGCGGTCGACGGGCCTTCCCAGGTCGTGCAGGGCCAGGACGCCGTCGTAGGAAGACGCGGTGAGCAGCAGGTCGCGCCCCTGCCAGTGCACCGCTGCCACGCGGGATTGCGCGACTGGGCCGGCGAGTGGTGGCCGCTCCTCATGCCGGGTGCGCAGATCCCAGAGGTGGACTCGCCATCGGGTGGGGACCACGATCGTCTCGCCCACAACTGCCGGTTTCGCGTGCGGTTCTGATCCACGCCATATCCTCGTCAACTCACCTCCTCTCCGGTTGATATGGCCGGCGATCGGTGCGCCGATCTGGACGAATGTTTCCAGATCGAAGGTGGCGGCCAGGAAGTATTCGTTGATGATGGTCACGCAATCGCGTCCGTCCACGATGGACAGCATCGCGCCTCGGACATTCTTGAATTCTGACGGCACAGGAAGCCGCTGCGGATACCAGGACGGGACGTCCCACAGTGTCAGCCCCTCATCGCAGGTCAGCAGGACATGCCGGCCGTCGGTGAGCCGTCCGCCGCACAATGCCAGCCCTTGTGAGGGCGTGATTACCCCTAGGAGTTCGCCCGTCGGTACTGACCATCGCCTGATGCTTCCTGTCCAGTCTCGGGTCACGGCTTCCGAGCCGGCCAGGTACAGATCACGCAGCTTTTCATCGCAGGTGACGATGGTGTTCTGCAGGCTCCCATCCGCCATGCTCCAGAATTGGAGGCGTCCGTCCTCGTGTCCGCTCACCAGGGCCGGTTCGCCATCCAGATGCCCGAACGACAGGCAGGTCGCGACTGCCTCGCAGAAGGTCTCGATTGTCCTGCCGGAAAGCAGATCACAGGCCCACAGCCGATACTCCATCGGGCCCGCATCGACAAAGCCCGCGATCAGCGGACGTTCAGAAACCACGTCCATGGCCACCGCTGACACCATTCCAAGATGCAATCCGAACAGCAGCCTCGGATCCATATCGGTCTCGGTAGCCCAATCCACGCGCCATTCTGTCGACGCCGCCGCCTCCTCGTACGGCACCCACCCTCTCGCACTGTCAAAGCAACGCAGCCGACGCGCGGCGAAAGCGTTTGACTCGAACGATCGCCTTATCCATTCCCCGAGCTCGGCGACTCCCATTAACCCGCCCTCGACTCCCTACGCGCGTCAGGCACTTCTATTTCATGGCTAGCTGCGTGATGGCCATGGCGCCCACACGGCCCCACCCGACACTGTAAATCCGTTGTTCTCGAAGGCCGCCCGTGCGACATCCTCAATAGGCACGTGTTCGGCCAGGTCTTTCGGACGGTAATGACCAGACCCGTTGTTGAACATCACTATTGCACCATCTTCGACATCGAACAAGCCCGCCATGAGGACGGAGCGCTGCTCGGCCAGACTCGTATGCCCGACGTGCTGCGAATATGAAAATAGCTCATCGTCGTGCACCGCGCGCACTGTCCAATCGAGATTCACTACATAGTGATAGGAGCCGTCCGCCAGGTCTGCTCCATTCCAGTTACCCATATTTCCAGGAATAGGATCCTGCGGATCAGCGTCGAGGATGTCCCATACCTTTACCTTGCAGTTGTGGACGAGGACGGACGTTGTTCCTGAGGCCACATAGTACGTGTGTGTGCCCGCGACGGTGAGGTTGTGGACGCGTTGGTGTGCGGTGCGGGTCTTGACGGCGGTGAGCTGGACGTGGGTGCCGGCGCTGGTGCGGAGCCACATGCCGGGCTTGAGCTTTTCGGCGTCGGTCCAGGTGGCGGTGGTGGGGGTCCAGAAGGGGTGGCCGTCGGTGGCGGTTAGGACGCTGGTCTCGCCGCCCTGTTTGCCATCGGTGTCGACGGTGAGTTGGACCAGGCGTTTGGCGCCGGTGTCGGTGATGGTGGCGACGACTGGCTGAGTTGAGGTCGTTCCGGTGGCGGGGTCGGTGGCTTGGACCTTGTCGCCGACCTTGATCTTGTCGATGGCCTTGCGAGTGCCGTCGGCCATGAGGACGGAGGCGCTGGGCACGAAGCTGTTGCAGGGACTTTGTCCGCCGCTTACAGGCCTGCTCGCTGTGGCTTTTCCGCTGCTCTTGGCCGCTGCGGGCGCGGTCTTCGCCGCGCCGTTGCCGGCTCCGCCTGGGCTGCCGCCCTTCGGCTTGCCGCGGAGCTTGTTGAGGATCTTGGGTGCGACTCTTCTGACCAGGGGGCTCACGACTCCGGCGACTTTGATGCCGGTTACCGTCATGCCGACTTCTATTGCTGCGCCGGTGAGGGCGGATTTGAAGCCGCCCAGGAGTGTTCGTTGGTCGGCTGGTGTGTTCTGGTGGTAGCTGACCGCGCCGTAGACCCATCCGGCGATGGCGGCGCAGCCGACGACTGCGGCGCCACCGGTGGCGGCCGCGCATGCTGCGCCTGCCGCGATTCCGGCGATGGTGGCCTGGTGCTTCTTGATGAAGCCGCCTGCCTTGCCGACTTTGCATTTCCAGCCGCAGTGTTTCTTGACCGGTACGGGGTCTCCGCCGACGGTGCCTCTGCAGCCGACCCAGCAGCCGCCGCCTCCCGGCAATGATGGCTGCGGAACGCGGGCGCGTCCACCTCCGCCGCGACGGAATGCGTTGCTGTGCTGATGGGCATTGTCCCAGCGTTCGGCGTTGCCGTGATTGCCGTAGCTGCTGCCGCCGGGGCGGAAGCCGCCGTCGCGGTATTGGCCGGTGGGGTCGGCGTGGTCGACGGGATTGTTGCCGGCGTAGGAGTAGCCGTTGGCGGTGAGGGGGTCGCCGCCGCCGGTGACGGGGTCGGCGCTGAGGAAACGTCCGGTGAGGGGGTCGTATTCGCGGGCGCCGAGGTGGGTGAGGCCGGTGCTGGCGTCCTTGGTGCCGCCGACATAGCCCTTGTCGAGAATGGCGGGCCAGGTGCCCAGGGGGCCGCTGCGCTCGGTGCCGAAGGGTGCAAAGCGGCGGTAGCTCCAGGTGTTCTGATCGATGGCGTTAACGGTGGTGTCCGCGCTGCCCTGATAGTCGGGGATGAGGAATTGGATGGTGGAACTGGACGTGCCGGTGCGGTAGGCGACGGTCTGCCCGGCGTGGCTGTAGTAGCGGATCGCGCTGACGGTTCCGCTATTGGAGACCTTTACCTCTTGGCTGGGCAGGTAGAGGGTCTTGCCGTTGGTGTCCTTGCGGATGAGGCGATTGCCCGCGGCGTCGTAGATGAAGCTGGCCAGTTCCTTGCCGGCGTCGTCGGTGATCTTGGACAGGTTGCCTTCGGCGTCCCAGAGGAGTTTCTGGCCGGGACGCGTGGTGGTGTTGCCAGTCTGGTCGTAGGTGTACAGGTCCGTGACGCTGTTGCCACCTTGTGTTTCGGTGAGCGACTTCAGCGCATGGGGGCTGTCGACCCCGCTGTTTCCGAGGGGCGCGGGGTAGGTGTAGGTGCGGGTTTTGTCAGCGGTGGGCCCGCCGGTAAAGGCGTGCTGGGTTTCCTTGGTGCGGTTGCCGACCTTGTCGCCGTAATTGCCGGACGGGTCGTACTGGTAGCTCGTCCAGTAGGGGGCGGGCCCACCGATGGTGCCGGTGGTGGGGGCGGCAGCGCAGTCGTTGTTCGTCGTCGACCAAGCCTCGGTCACGCGTTGGGCGTAGTCGTAGGTGAAGCATTGTCGGTCGGCGGGTTTGTCCGCTGTGTTGGTCAGGATGGATCTGATCGAACCGGCGTCGGTGTAGTCGTACTTGGTCTCCAGGTCGTAGGCGGCCGACGAGGATTGCCGCTTGACGGTGGAGCGGGTCAGGCGATTGGTGGCCGGGTCGCGGTCGAAGGTCTGCCAGATGAACTTGTCGGACACCGACGCCATGGCGAGCTGGGTGATGTCGCCGTGCCCGTCGTAGACGGTGTCGGCCACGTACGCGGCCAGGCCGTGCGTCCAGTCGGGCAGGCCGTCGCTGTTGTATTCGGTGGTGACGTCCTCGGCGGGCAGTCCGGTGCCGCCACCGACCGCCGGATAGGACGTGGTCAGCGGGGAGCCGTTGAAGTTGTAGGTCTGCGTGGTGGTGTAGGTCCCGGCGAGCGCGCCCTCGGACGCCGGGATCGTGACCGTCGTGCCCTTGGCCTGGTAGAGCCCGTCGTAGCCGGTGATGGCGGTGGTGTACGCGTCGTTGCCGATGTGCCGGGTGGCGGTGGCGGGCAGCCCCCTGGCGTAGGGGACGGTGTCGTAGGTCATGGAGGTCAGCGGCGTGGCGCCGTTCTTGACCGCGACGGGACGGCCGAGTCTGTCGTAGGTGTGGCTTAGCGTGGTGCCCCGGGCGTCGGTGCTGGTGCTGACCTGGTCGAAGAAGTCATAGGTGACGGTCGAGGTGCCCTTGTCGGGGGTGGTGCTGGAGGCCGGGCGACCCTGCACGTCATAGGTCGTCTTCCACACGTTGCCCGCAGCGTCCCGGGCCTCGGAGGGGCGGCCCGCGCCGTCGTAGACGATCTTGGTCGCCAGGTAGGCGCCGTCCAGGTCGGCGGTCTTGTACTGGCGGCTCTCCACCGTCCGGCCGAGGGCGTCGGTGAGGGACGCCGTCGGCATCGCGCCCGAGGGCGGGACGACCGTGGTGCGCTCTCCGTCGTACTTGTTGGTGGTGGTCCACTTCTTGGTGGAGTAGCTGTAGAGCGTCGTGGCCAGGATGCGTTCGGCACCGTCGTAGGTGCTGAGTGTCTGGCTGGGGATCTGGTTGTCGTCAGCGGTGGTCAGCACGCCGGACGGGTCGCCGGTGAGCACGTAGGCGGCGTTGGTCTTGAAGGCCAGTCCGCGGCTGTCGTACTTGGTGTCGGTGACCGTCCGTCCGCCGCCCACGGCCTCGTTCTGCGACTGGCGGGGCCGCAGCATGCCGTCGAACAGCTCGACTGAGGCCTCGTAGGTGACCGGATCGGTCTTGGTGAGCGTCTTGGTGGTGACCGAGACCGGGTTGCCGTCGCTGGGGAAGGCGTAGGCGTAGGTGGTGGACGGCCGGTCCGGGTTGTTCCTGCGGGTGTTGTTGGGCAGCCAGGCCCGGGCGAGACGTCCCAGCCCGTCGTACTCACCCTCGCCGACCCGTCCGTTGGGGTCGGTGATCTTGGTGGGCATGCCGCGGGCGGGGTTGTACTCGGTGGTCGTGGTGAAGCCGACCGGGGTCGCGCCGCCGACGCTGACCGGCGGGGTGGTGAGGGTGCTGGATTTCAGCCAGCCCTCGGCCGCGTCGGTGTAGCCGGACTTGGTGGTGCGGTCGTCGTCGGGCGTGGCGGGGTCGCCCACCTGTGTGGCTTCCAGAACGCGGCCATAGCCGTCGTACTTGGTGGTGACTGCGGGCGCCATGGTGGAGCGGCCGTCCGAGACGCCGGTGGCCTTCTCCGTCCTGGTGGCATTACCCACGGTCGGGTACGCGCCGTAGGTCTTGCCGTCGTAGATGACCTTCGTGTCGGAGATCATGTCGGCGGCGACGAGGTTGGGTTCGTGGCTGGTGTCGTCGTCGCAGTCGACCGACACCGACAGGGTGCGGATCGGCAGGGTCTGGATCGCGCCGGCGGGGGCGGTGCCGCTGGGGAAGACCGTGCGGGCGCAGGTGTCGTCGTGGGTGGTGGTGAGGTCGCCTTCGTCGTCGACGGCGACGGTCCGGCCCAGGGAGTCGTAGTCGTAGGTGGTCTGGGTGTTGAAGTCGGTGCCGTCGGCCTTGCGGGATCGGCTCCTGGTCCACTGGGGCTGGACGCGTCCGCCGTCGACGGTGATGTCGTCGTCGGAATTGGTGTCGTGGAAGGTGCGGCTGAGAGTCTTGGTCCACTTGGGCCGCGACACGCTCGCACCGATTTCGGCGGCGTCGGTGAACGCTCCGTTGAAGGTGCGGGTTTCCAGGACGGTACCGGCGAGCACGTCGATGTCGCCGATCCCGCCGAGCAGATTCTTGGAGTCGGTGACCGTCACGCTCTGCCGGGGATTGCCCTTGCCCTGGTAGTTTCCGTCCATTCCACGGGCATAGGCGGTCTCGGCGCGCGACTGTTGTTCGCCGTTCAGGCCGTCGCCGGTGACGGTGCGGACTTTGGCGTAACCGCGCCACTGCGACCACGTACGCCATTTGTCCTTGGTCATCCCGTCATCCTCGGCGTACCGCCAGGCGGCACCACCGAGGTAGTGGTATTTAGTGGTCTGCGATCTGGACTGGCCGGTGTTGTCGGCCTCGATGATGTAGTCGGCGACGTACTTGTGGTACCAGTCGTTGATCAGTTTTCCGTCGGGTTGCTCCCATTTCACCGGGAAGCAGCGTGTGGTGTTGTTCTTCGGGTCGGGCATGTTTCCGGCCGAATAGACGCACTCCCCCGCCGGGGTGGGGCTGGCGTAGGGGTCGGAATAGCCGATGGTGGTGGTCGCGCCGGTGCCGTTGTCGATGCCGACCAGGCGGGGCCGGTCATATCCGGGCAGGGCGTCGACGCCGGTACCGGACCGCCCGGTGATCACGCGGTTGGTCATGAGCTGGCCGAACAGCGTGATACGCGGGGCCTTGGTGTCGGCGCCGTCACGGCCGGTCTGGTCGATGGTGTGCAGCCAGAGCGCGCTGTTCTGGTAGGTCTGGCCCAGATCCCAGGTGTCGACGATCTTGTAGCCGGGGTCCTCGGCGCCGGTCGCCTGGTCGTCGCGGAGCTTGGTGGTGACCTTGGTGAGGCGCTTGCGGTCGAAGAACGTCGGCGAGGTCTTGCCGAATCCGCAGGTCTCGTCGTCGTCGCAGATCCGGTCGTCGGGCAGGTCGGTGCGGTCGGAGACGGTGAAGCGGATGCGGGCGGCCGCCTTGACGCCGTAGGTGGCGCCCTTGCGCTGACCGTAGTCGATGTGACTCAGATATCCGCCGGAGTTGTACTTGGTGCCGCCGCTGGTCTGCAGATAGCGGGTGTAGTGGTTGGTCTCTTTCTTGTAGAAGTAGGTGATGGTGCTGCTGTGCGGGTCGACGACGTGGTCGAGATTCCATCGCCACGCCTTCTGACACCAGGAGTCCTTGAAACTGCTTTCGTGGCAGGGTTCGCCGTCGTCGTCGCCGTAGACCGGGACGGTCCAGGCCGAATTGGTCTCGGTCTTGCCGTTCTCCCAGTCGTCCGGACGATTAACACCGAAGTAGTACTGGACGCCGTCCATATCGGTCAGCTTCCAGTACTCGCCGTCATGGTCGCCGTTGGTGGCGCCGGCGAGCCGTTCGATGGTGGAGCCGTCGTCGACGCGAGGACGCCAGGTCTTCGCGGCGGTGTCGTAGAGCAGTTCGGTGGAACGGCCGTTAAGTGACAGCACGGCATTATGACGGCCCCAGCAAAGGTCACCGGAGGCGTGGCCGGCATCGATGCAGGGCTTGTATTTGCGTTCGATGAATCCGGGCCAGTAGTCGAAACCGTCACCGATCCATGACGCCTGGGAGTTGTCGGCGGCGGTCTTGCCGTCCACCGCCCCGGAGCTGTAGGCGATGGTGACCTCGGGCATCAGCTCACCGGGGACCGGAGGCAGCCGCATCGGATAGTTCCAGGAGAACTCGCCGGTGTTGCTGCCCGCGTTCCAGTTGGACGCCGGAGTCAGGCTGGTGGCGCCCCAGTCGCCGGACGGACCGGACGGCCCTGATTCAACCGCCAGCACCGTCGAGTTCTCCGCCCCGGCGGGGACGGACACATCAGACGACAACGTCGCGGTCTTGGCGTCGTTGACGGTGGGCAGCACGGTGCGCTGCAGGCATCGCGCCTGCTCAGGTGTGGTGAGGGCACATGCGGGCAGCTGCACCAGGCGGAGCCGGGACGCCCAGTCGCCGCCGTGGGCGTTCCTGAACCGCGCATAGCTGAGCCCGACCTTGACGCTGCCGGCCTGCGCCGCCGACACCGTCGCGATCACTTCGCTGCGCGCCTTCTCGGCGGTCTTGCGGTCGGCCATCTTCACTCGCACGCGCGGCGGGACCGCTGGCGCCGCCGCGCGCTCCCCCTTGCGAGGGGTGGGCGCGCCGACCCAGACCGGTAGCTTTCCGGCCTGCGCCCATCCTCCGGCAGTCCGGCCGCCGGGGGCCAAGCCGTCCTTGGTGGTCAGCGCGGACAGATCCGCGGTGCCCTGGCCGGGCTCCGGCCAGACCGGCGCGGCGGGCTTGGCTGTGATCGGCGTCCCGGGCGTGCCGGGAAGCTCCGCGGCCCGGGCCTTGACCGCCTCGCCCTTGACGCGAGGCGTCTTCTGGGTGGCCGGACGACGGGCGGCGCCGTCCTCCGACAGGGTGGGCCGCGCCGCGGCGGCCGCCTCGCCGGCCATCCCGGCCAGCAGCACCATGACGAGAAGGACCGCCACAGCGCCGATCAGGCCATACGCCCGGCCGAGGACGCGCAACACACCTTTCACCGACGCCTCATTTCCACGAAAGGCACCACAGGTTTCGCGTCCGGAATCCGGCTGTTGCGGCCTGCCGCCGCCCATGCCCTCACGGCCGGTACTCCAACTTCCAGATATGGCGCAGTGGTATCGGCTCTGCGGGCTCGGCCTGGAGCACGCGCGCGTTCTCCGGCGCTCCGTCGTCCTTCGCGTCGGCGACCAGCGCACTGTGCTTGGCGATCAGGCGGTAGCCGAGGCCGCCGTCGTCGGCGACGCCGGCGACCTTCCACAGTTGATGCTCAGCCCCGGGTTCGCAGGTGCCCTGCTGGACGGCGGCGCCGGCCTGCGTCCGGGCGTCGGCCACCTCAAGGCACCGGACCGCCGCCGGATCGCCGTTCATGGTGTTGACGTTGATGAGCATGAAATAGCCGTCGCCGTAATCAGCGAACTTCCAGTCCTGCCAGGGACCGCCATTGCACGTCCACGGCATCACGAAGATCTTGTCGGCCGTGGAACCGCCCGCGACGTCCAGGCACTTCTGAGTGCTGGCGACACGCAGCCGATACTTGATTCCGTCGAGGTGATGGCGCTTCAGCGCGGTGATGTTCCACAGCTGCTCCTCGGCGACCGGGTCCGCGCAAGACCACTGCAGGACGTTCGCCCCCGGGTTCGCCGAGCCCGAGTCAACGGTCAGGCATTTGTCGCTCCGCCGGGACTTCAGCCAGTGGCCCCCGGCCTTCTTCTCCGGCTTCCACTGCTGACCCGTGCTGCCGTTGCACTCGTACTGCCACACGTTGCGGCCGTCGGCGGTGCCTGAACCGTCCGTCCCGTCCACGTCCAGGCATTTGCCGCTGTTGGCACTGGTCAACGTGTAGTAACCGTCGCCGACATCGGTGAACTGCCAATCCTGCGCCGGGTGCGCGTTGCAGTTCCACTGCTGCACATTGGTGCCGTTTTCCGTACCGGCGCCCGCGACGTCCAGGCAATGACCGGAATTGACGTTGTTCAGGCGCAGCGTCCTGCCTGCGAATTCACGATTCTGCACCGACTCGGCGTAGATCACGTCCAGGACGGATTCGTCCGGGTGCGCGAGCGGCCACAGCTGAGAATCGTCCACCCAGCCGTTCCAGAATGCGCTCTTGCCCGAGGCGGCGCCGGGTGTCGCGCCGACCAGCAGGGATCCCGAACCGGCCGCTGGCCCCCAGGCCGTGGGGGCGGTCTTGACCTCTGGCGGCATGACCCTCTTGGTGGTGCAGTTCCACGGTTCGGCGGGGTCGCACACCTGGCGGCTCCCCTCGGCCTGGGTCCGCAGCCAGAGCTCCTGTTTGACCGGGTCGTAGCCGGCCATCAGCGAAACCCAGTGAGCGGTCCACGGTTGCCCGTCCCCCGCCTGCGCCATGTCGCGCGTGACGGCCGTCAGGACGGTGCCGTCGGCCTTGCGATGCCGGAACGTCCATTTGCCGCCGAGAAAGCCGAGTTCGAAGACCGTCCCGTCGGCCGCGGCCTGGCTGACCGCCACCTGGTCACCTTGGACGGAGGCGAGCTTCAGCCAGGTCGAGAACATGAACCGCTGGCTGGTGTCGACCAGGGTGACCGGATTGCCTTCCAGATCCGTCCACGGCTTCACTTCGCCGAACTGCGACGAACCGTCGAGGCGAATCGCGCGGTCGGTCGGTGAGGCCGCGCCGAGATTGCCCGCCTCTCCGAACGCCGTGCCGCCACCGAAGACCAGATCGGCGTTCGGGTTCACCGAGCCGTTCCCTCCGACGGCGCGGGCGACGTTGCCGGTGGGCTCGTCCATCGACCAGGCCGCGTCGCGCGGGGGCTGCTCCACGCCGAACTCGTACTTCTTCGCGACGCTCGGATTGCCGGCCCGGTCGAATGTCGTCACCTCGACCCACTGGGGTCCGAACCGCTTCGGCGTCCACGAAATGGTCGACGACGCGCCCGCCGTGACCGCCTTCGTTCCTTCGGTTCCGTCGGCGAACTTGTAGTGGTACGTCACCACGTCGCCGGAACCGGCGGGCGCGAGGGTGAAGTTGCCCGGCACATATTTCCGGGCGACCGGGTCATATCCCGAGGTCGCGCCGGCAGGGTATTCGGGCGATGACACCTCCGGCGTGTTCGGTCTGCGGGCGTCCACCGTGTACTCGCACCAGGCCGACCATGGACCGCGCAGGTTCGTATCGTCCAGCCCGCGGACGCGCCACATCCAACTCGTCCCGCCGTCAGGAGTCGCTGGGAAATCATCACCCTTGACCACCGTCAACGACGCATGCAAATAGCCGTCAGCGCCGGCATGTTGAAACGTGCCCTGTGGCGGGACCCAGCGATTCCAGCTCTCCTCGGGCTTGCCAAGGGGAGCCAGCTCGTACTCGGCCGCCAGCGGCTGCCCATCGAACCCACCCGAGTTGTCACCGTCATAGTCGGTGACCAGCGCATTGGCGGTCCGATCCCTGGAAACCCCGAACCACGGACGTCCGCTACCGCGCACACATCCGTACTTGGCCGTCCCGCCGTTCTTCATGTGGACGTCCTTGACCGGCATGGGATACCGGGAGAACTTCACGACCATCCGTGGATCGACGTCCATCACCTTCCAGGTGTGGGTGTCGTTGTAGTCCGCGTCCGGGAAAAGCCCAATCGTGAAGAAGTCCCACCGGTGGTCCGTCGCCCACTGGACGAGACGGGTCAGATGGGAATGGGTGAACGTCACGTCGTTCGACGACCCGCCATCCCCGCACTCGGGGCGTCCGACATTGACCGAAGCGGTCGCGAGGCCATTCGTCTCCCAACCCGAACCCTCGGGGATGAACGCGCCCGGACGCGAGTTGTAGGTCGTGGACGAATAGATGTGCTCAACGTTGTACAAGCGGACATCACGTGCCGTGCACGACCACGCATGCAGCACGTCAAAGGTGATGGCGGCCGAGTTGACCTTGACCTGAACGCTGCCCGACCATTCGTGCAGCGGCGTGGAATCCATCCGGACATAAGAACGCTTGTTGGTGTGGTCCTCGATTTCACGACCCGTGGGCAACCGGTCCGGCTTCCAGTACGACTGGTTCGGGAACACCTGATCGACATAGGCCCAGCCGGACCCCTTGGCGCTGCCTCCGTCGCTGTCGCCTTCCCTGCGTCCGTTCCAGGTCTGCCACGACGGATCCAGCACGATCGGGAACTTGGCATCCGCGGCCGTGAGCAGGTCCAGATCGGGGGTCAACGTCAGCACGCCATCGCCTGTAGCCACCGCCATCGGCGCCACACTCGCCTTGGGCGCCGGCCCGGCCGCGATCTCCTCGGTACTCACGGACGCCCCGTCCGCCGCGTTCGCCTGCCCCTCCCACATCAACGGTTCAGGTGCGGCGAAGACCTCGTTTCCGGCCTCGTCCACAGCCGCCAGCCGGTTGCCGGACAGCTCCTTCAGCTGGACGCCCGAAGCACGGACCCCGAACTCGATCTTGGCCAGCCCCGGGTCACTCGCCGCCTCCGGCGTCTTCACCACGACGTAGTGGGACCACCCGGCCGGCGTCGAGCGCACCACCAGGTCCACTCCCGCGCCGCCGCCGTTCACAAAAGTGGCGCTCGGGCCGTCCAGCACGGGCACCGGAAGCCTCGCCCCCGGCCAGGTCAGCGTCAAGCTCTTGCCGTCCCTGGTCATCGTGGCCAGGACGTCATCGCCACCGCCGCCGAACGTCACCCCGTTGACCGACATCCGCGACGCGTATCCGCCCCCGGCCGTCCGCTGCAGCGTCAAGTCAGCGTCGTGGAAGACACCATCCCGCTGGACGCGGACGGGAACCGGCGCCGTCTCCAGCTCGAACTGCCCATCGGGCAGGGCGGTCAACTTCCTGGTCTCCGACGTCCGCCCGGCGACCTCGACCGGATCACCGGTCTGCCTGGCCTTCGTCGACGCGGCGTCCATGGGCGTCGGAGCAGGAGCGGTCTCTTTCGCCTGCGCGGAGACGACAGGCACCGAAACCAGCGAGGCCAGCAGAACCAGTGACATCAACCCCGAAAGGCCTCGGGAACGCCGCCACATCCCGTCAACAAGCAATGACAGAAGCAATAAGACCCGACCAGCAGAGACGCGCACCATGACCTCGCAAGGTTAAGCCCGTCAAAGATGCGCTAAAAGTAAACCGGAGATCGCCGACCCGAAAGGGTAATTACCTCATCAAATATGTGGTCTAGATCACACTGCGGTTGAGTATCCCACATGAACCGCATAAGCGTCCTCTCTAAATCCCCATGCCGAGGTTGACGACAAAAGGTGAACATCCAACCTCGGAACGCAATCAGGGTTCTGACCTGATCCGGCCATCAGTCGATGTTTAAATGACCTATTCGCTGCTCTAAGTAGCAGGCCAGTGACACTTCCCCGCCGAGGTCGTGTCTTAACACGCCGGCACACAGCATGAGAATGCGACTTCTAAACCGCACGTTGTACAGCGGAGTTCCAGGCCCACTGTTCCGGTCTGCGCCACGATCTTGTGAACAACTGCATTGCGACACCACACGACGCTCGGCCCCGCAGTGCGTCTATGCCTGTCACGGACATCGATCACTCGGACGAGGAGCTGGTCGCTTCGATGGGCTCGATCGGCGATTGCTTCGACAACGCGGTTATCGAGTCGTTCTGGGGGCGGATGCAGACCGAACTGCTCAACCGGCAGCGCTGGCGCACCCGCATCGAACTGGCCAATGCGATGCCGTCAGGCGGGGCGGAAGAGATCGCTTCGACGTAGGTGCGGCGGGTCTGGAGGCAGTGGAACAGGTAGCCGATCAGGCGGTTGAACAGGCGGCGGTGTGAGCGTCGCCGACGGCTCGGCGGCGGTCGTAGTGGGCTCGTGCCCCAGGTGAGGGCGGAAGGCGGCGAAGGCCCAGACGTAGCCGGCGGCGGCCAGGCGGTCGTTCTTCACCTTGCGGGTCACGATGTGCCGGGACCGGCCGCTGGCCCGGTGACCGGTGCTGACCCGGCGGAGGCTTTCAGGCTGCGGGCCTCGGCGAAGCGGGTACGGTCGTCGCCGAGCTCGGCAAGGATGCGGGGTGCCGATCAGCGGGCCGACTCCAGGGAAGCTGTTGATGATCTGGCGTCAGGGTGCTGGGTGAAGTCCTCCTCGACGGCTTCGGCCAGGTCTTGCTCGGCGGAGCAGGCGGCTTCAAGCTGGCCCAGCAATGCGGTTGGCTGGCGGCCCATGGCCTGTTCGACCAGGTCGGGCAGCCGCATGTGCTCGGCGCGGAAGATTTGCCGCAGCCGTTCGACGTCCTGCTCGACGTGGCGTATCCGTCCGGCTCGCTTGAGAGCAGCGCGCAGCTGCGCGGGTGAGTTCGGTCGCGCGGGCGTTCGGGGGTGGGAACCGGACGGGGCGGGTCATAACGTCACTTCGCGACGGGAGCGGTTCTTCCTCAAGGAGCGGGGCGGTCGGTCGCGTCGTAGGCGTGGCGGGCTGCTTCCACGTTTGCGAAATGCGTGTCGGACCATTGGGTGAGGGCGGCGAAAACCGGGCTGAGGGTGCGTCCCAGGTCGCTGATCTCGTACTCCACCCGGGGCGGGATCTCCGCGTAGTACGCGCGGGTGATGAGCCCGTCTCGTTCCAGTTGCCGGAGGCGTTGAGTAAGCACCTTCGAGGTGATGGCGGGCAGGTGACGCTGGATCTGCACGAACCGCTGCCGTCCGTGTTCCTTCAGCACCCACAGGATCGGTGTGGACCACCGGCTGAACACCAGATCCACCACGGGACTGATGGGGCACGCCTCGGTCGCATCGACAGGTCTACGCATTACCGCCTCCTTCATCACTCCCTGGGAAGTCACTTTCCTCTAGGAACCTACTAGCTCAAGGATGTTAGCTTTCCATTCGCCGGAGGATCCGGCAATAAGGAGGAACGACATCATGGCTGATCTCAACCTGCCCGCTCGTACCGGTCATCGCCCCGAGACCGGCCCGTCGGTCCCCCACGTCCAACTCAGCCAGAACAGCCCCGACCACCTGTCCGAGCGGCTCAAGCAGTGGATGGCCGACAGCCTGGACGGGGCGGTCATCCGTCCCAGCGAGGTCTCCGAGCCGGGATCGCTGGCCTTCTTTCTCAACGACACGCTTCCGCCCTCCGGGGCGGTGCTGCTGCCACCACGATTGAACGCCGAGTTCGTCCACGTGCACCCTGACGGCAGCCTGCACCTGGCCCTGTCGCAGGACGACCAGCAAGATCTCATCGCCAAGGGCTGGGGCGAGCGGCACCCGCTCTACTCCCCCACAATCAATGTGGTGATGCTCTACGGCCCGCGCACCGACAACGAACTGGAAATCACCAAGACCGTGGTCACAGCGTCCTACCACTACGCCACCGGCCACAACCTCCGCCCCCAGACGCAGACGCCCGGTGAACCGCGCGCCGCAGACCCAGCCGGGCTGAACGGCTGACACAGCGTCCTCGACATCGAGGCCCTGCGCGTTGTCCATCCTGGAATGCGAACCCTCACCGATTGGCTCACCGAATCCGGCGCGGCCGCCCTCCGCGCCCATCTCACCATGGCTGACCCCAGATGAGCCGTTGCATGACAACTGTCGGAGTCATCGCCCTGGTCCTCGCGTTTCCAACTTCGGTTGCGCAGGTCGGGACGGTCATGGGCTTTGTCGGCGGCCGCGGTCGGGGTCGTGTCTCGGCTGGCGACCGACCGACCGGCATCGGCCTCAAGCCCTGGCTGTCGTGGACGCTTAGCGCCCGAGACACCGACGACCGGCGGCAGTCCGTTCGCGTCCGACAAGATGTGCATCTTGAAACCCGGCTTACCTCGTCCACGAGGCTCGGACCTGTGTGTTCGCCCCCTTTTCGCCCGCACCTGCGCGGAGTCGAGCACAACCCGCGAGACGTCGACCAGGCTGGCCAGTCTCCGGCAGCGATCAGGTGACTTCGCCACGGGCGATGTGGACGTTCATGTCGGTGAAGTCGAGGGTGACGTTGTAGGGCTTGAAGAAGCTGTGGGCGAACCAGCCCGTCGAGTCGATCCCTGTCCCAGAGGGCCAGGGATCGTTGACCGGCATATTTGGGTTCGTTTCGCAGTAGACCTTTCTTGGCGACTGCGTCGCCGAAGCGGATCTCCGCCGGGTAGCAGGGGTAGGTGACGGCCGGGTGGCCTTGGGCACCGGTCTCGAGCAGACGGTCGTAGTCGGTGCGAACCCCCAACATCTTGGGCACCTCCCTGGGCACGCCCGCTACGGCCTCGCCGCCTCCGCCGAGGTTCACGCCCACCACTCGCGGGCCGGAGTCGGCAATGCTGCCCAGGCTGTGCACATAGTGATCCCGGGCCAGCCACATCGGCAGGGGCTTGGCGCCCGCCCGGGCGGCGACGCGTACCTTCCTGGCCGCTCCGGGGGGCGGACGGCGCAGGATCAGCTCCCGGCCCTTGTAGTCGAAGGTGGTCAGCAGGTGGTAGAAGACCCAGGTGCCGAGCATGCCGTCGTTCTTGGAGGGCGCATCGTCGCCCGACAGGGCAAGGAACGTGGGGCTTGGCTCAGCTCGGGATCGTCGCCCTGGCCGCGTCGTGGGTTTACCTGGCGGTGCCGGGCCGCCAGCACAGGTCCGGCGGCGCGCCGTCCTTGAAGTAGTCCACATCGAGCATGGAGGCCCACCCGGGCCGCCAGGCCGCGTCGCGTCGCGCCATCTCCTCGCGCAGCCTGTCCAGCGGTTCGTGCACGTAGAAGCCCGTCCAGAACGCGGGGCGATGGTCGTAGGCGCGCTCGACGTTCACCTCACCAAGGGGTGCGTGGACCTGCACGTACAGCCAGCGTCCCGACCGGTCGTCGCCTTCATCCTCCCGCCACGCGTTGAGCAGCTCGGAGAATTTCTCGTCGAGCCAGTCCGTGCCGTTGGCGTGGCGCAGGGCGAACGGGTGCCGCGGGTGCCCGATGAAGGCCGCCCTGACCTCCTCGTGCCCGTTGGCTCGCATCCACTCGACCACGTCGTTCAGGACGTCACCGGCGGCGGGTGGCGGCCGTTCCGCCTCCCGCGCGGCGCTCATGGCGGCCCCGACGATGTTCCTGGCCTGCGCCGGCTCGATGATGAACACGCGGCGCCCCGGAGGCTCGCCGTTTCCCGCCGGGAGCTCGGGTCGATCAGAGCCCGGCCTCACCCCGATCTTCTCCGCTACCGCCAGGGCGCCGTCGATGTCGAAGATTCCCTCCGTGCCGTCAAGGCCGAACTCCTCGGCCACGGTCTCAGCGTCCAGCGGGCTGATCAACGCCTCGATCACGGCCCGATCCACCGTACGTGCGCGGCATGCGCTTACCAGCGCGTAGTACGCGGTGACCGCGTCGCTGTAGTCCTCGGCCAGGTACCAGTACGAATCCTCGACATCGTGGGACCCGCCTGCGGCCCCGTCGTTCATGCCCTCTGGATAGGGGGTCCGCGCCCAGGACTCCCCGTCCCACCAATACACGAACGCCAGGATCTCGGCATCACGGATCGTCTTGTCGAGCCATTCCCACGGCAGCCACCCGGGCCCGCCCGCGAGCAGATCGATGGGCAGTACCTGCGCACGGGTCTGACTGCCGTCGTTGTCGTAGCCGTACACGACCGCCCGGCCGCCCCCGATCCACGACATCCCCCACCAGCCGTTACCGACGTCCCCGCTCCGCAGCCCACCGTCCACCAACCCGAACCCCATCGGTTCCATGGCCGGGATGAGCGCCGGCAGCACGGCCAATGCCGCCGCCTCCGCCCACAAATCATCGGCGTCGGGCAGTGTGATCTCGTCCGTCATGAAACCGTTCCGGGATGCAGGCTGGGTCGGTACCGTACGTTTACGACCGACATGGGGTCGACTTCGCCGACCTAGTGTAGGCAGATCGGGTCATTGCCGAGGTTGTCATAGAGCGTAGTTCCCGCTCTGGGACTGGGCCGAGCTGGGACTCGGGCGTTAGGTCGCGGCGTCGAGAACTCCGTGATCTTTGCGGTGCGGGCCAACCGCGGGCCAACCGGAATCTGCCCGACGGGGTCGGGACGGTGTTGCGGGTGATCGGCGCTCCAGGTCCATGCGGTCTACGTGCGGTGTCACGGCCGGTGGTGCCAGGCGTTTCACGCCCGCCCTGGGCACGTCATCGGCCGGTGGTGTCCTCGGCTTCCCAGCGCAGCAGGTCGCCTGGCTGGCATTTGAACACCTCGCAGAGCGCGGCGAGGGTCGTGAAGCGCACGGCCTTGGCGCGGCCGTTCTTGAGTACCGCCAGGTTGGCGGGCGTGATCCCTACGCGGTCGGCGAGCTCGCCTACGGACATCTTTCGTTTGGCCAGCATCACGTCGATGTCGACGGCGATCGGCATCAGATCACCTCGTCCAGCTCGGCCTGCATCTGCGCCGCTTCGACGTCGCGCGCGACGGCCTGGGCGAGCAGCATCCGCAGCACGAGCACCAGGAGCGCGCCGCCCAGGATGGCCACGCCGACCCCGCCCATGATGACGGTGACGCCCGGGTCGTCGCGCTGGTCGGGCGCGTTGAGGGCCGTGACCGTGAACCACACCAGGGCGGCCGCCACTATCGCGCCGATGATGACGTCGACGTATCGGAAGGCGGCGTGGGAGAACACGGTTCCGCGTCGCACCATCGTCACCAGCCGCCATATGCAGACCAGGGTGACCTGGACCGTCCCGAGGCCGAGGATCGTGGTCACGCGCAGCGGGGTCAGCGGGAGTGACCCGTCCTCGGGGTCGTTCCCGCTGACCAGCGTCCACAGCATAAGTGCCTGGACGAACATGGTGCCGGTGAGTACCACCGCGAGCACGGCGCGCAGTGCGCGCACTGCCAGCTTTCCCATGGCCGACCCTTCCATCGAGTTTCGATGGCAATCTATCGAATTTCGATAGGTGAGGCAAGGGTTGGGACGGAGGGTGGGCAGCGGTTTCGCATCGTGGCGGGGAGGCCGCCACCTCCCCTGGCATGGCGGTTGCGCGAACCGTTTTGATCTTGTCGAAGTCGCCTCGCTGGAGCACAAATCGGACGCCACCCGACTACGCCGGAGCCCTGGCGTTGAACCTAGGCCGAAGGTCATGCGTCCCCTGGGCTAGGTCGGGTCTTGGATGGAATCGCGCCAGGCGTCCAAGATCTGTTCCGCCGTCGACATGCCGGTATCAGGCACGTCGTCCGCGGCCATGAGACTTTCGTACACCTCGAACATTGCGGTGGTCGTGGCGACGATGCTGACCGTGTCCCGTTCGCGCTGGTCGCCGGGCAGAACCGACACTGCCTCGATGGCGTCGATGGTCAGGTCGTTGGCGTGGACGGTGTCGGCCCGTTCCAGCAGGCCCCACGGGTCGGCTAGGCCAAGGATGTGACCGGCGCGGGCCATGACGGTATGCACCTCGGTTTGCCAGCTGGCCCGGCCGAACGGTTTGACCGGTGAGAAGAACTCGCCTTCGCGCCACACAGTGACCAGCAGCTTCTTGAGATATTCACCGATGGTGGCGGCGTCGGCGCTATTGGAGGGCATAGGGGTGTCCAGAAGCTGCTTCGGCGTGGGTGTTGGCACGGGTTGCTCCGTTTCCTGTGGCGCGGGTTCGGCGGGCACGGTAGGGCAGCGTCACGGGACGGGCTGAGCCAGCCGGTCCCGTGCCGCCAGGCGTCGGCTACCTCTCGTCGGACGTGGGTGATGCGTTGCCGGACACGGGCAGGGTGGTGGTGGCCGGGGCGTCGTCCTCGCGGTCGGGGTCGAGCGATTTGGGGTTGGCCGGGTCGGTCAGGAACGCGGCGATGAGCTCAGCGGGCGCGGCCGAGGAGAAGGTGGCCTCCCACACGATCTGGTGCAGGTCCTCGTAGGTACGGATCACCCACAGCTTTTCGTTCGGGGCGTGATCATTGCCCTCGGGCAGGAACGCCACGAGCACGCGGCGTTCCTGCGGGAACGCGTACGCGTTCGCCTTCCGGTCGTTGGTGATGGTCCATCCCGCGCGCGCCAAGACGTTGAGTGCGGTGACGGGCGATCCCGGCCCGGCCAGCGGCCGTGTGGGATGTGGTGGTCATCGTGGTGGGGTGCCGGTGACCGACGGGCGTTGCTGCCCGAGCTGTGGGGAGCGTCTGCCAGGGCGGATGCGGCGGGACGCGCGGTTTTGCTCTGATGGGTGCCGGGCGCGGATCGGTGGTTGCGGTTGAGGACGCGGGCCCGGGTGGAGGCGATCCAGGACCCCTCACCGGAACGGGTGAATGCTTGTCCGGAGTGCGGGCGGTCGTGGCTGGAGGGCGTGGAGCATCAGGCCGGGACGATCTTCTGCAGCCCGCGCTGCCGGACTCAGGCGTGGCGGCACCGCAGAGTCGACTGGAGTTACCAAAAGAGGCCGCCGCTGCGGGTAAGCCGACCGCGGAGTTGCATGACCTCCCAGATCAGAAGTGCCCTTCCGGGGCGGTCTCGAACGTCCATCACCCTGACGGGCTCTTGCCGTGCCATGGGTGTTGCGGCGACCTTCGGGATGCGCGGGTGACCCCGCGCGCAGATCCCGTCCGAAGAGTTCCCAAGCGATGCCCTTATGCAGGGCCCTGCACAGCGTTCTGCGCGGTATGGCGGAAAGAATGAAAAAGGTCGCCACGGGACTGGTCGCACTGACCGCCGGTCTCGGTCTGGTCGCCGCCGCAGTTTCGGCCTCGGCGGCCGGCGGAGGACCGCTGCCATTGCCGGTCTTCGCCGACATCGTCGTCGACGACGCCCACAAACGGGTGTTCATCACCGGCGGCGCCTCGACCAACGCGGTCGTCGTCGCCGACTACTCCGGCCACGTCCGCAAGACGATCGACGGCCGGCACGGCGCCAGCGGCATGGTGCCGTCGGCCGACGGCAAGACGCTGTACGTCGCGCTGGCCGCCGGCGACGCGATCTCCGCCATCGACACCAAGACCCTCAAGGAGACCGCCCGCCAGTCGCTTGCCGGTTAACAGCGGGGCGGCGTCGGAAAATTTGAAACCGTCGTTGAACGATTCGCGCGCCGGCCGGGACGACATCGTGGAGAGCGACTTCGCCCTTCCGCTGTCCTTCCAGTTCCCCGGGACGCCAGGTCGTCCATTTAAAGGTCCGCGATTCGGAGCACGTGCGGCGAAAGACCATCGACACCCCCGGCGAGGAGATGCAGCCCCCGATGGCCGGTCGGAGATCGTCCTGCCTGTCTTCTCGCTGAACCAAGGCGCGGGTTTCAAGCTGCTGGTCCTGTTCAAAGAGCTGGCCTCGAGGTACGGCGCGTCCTACGACCGCAATTACCAGATCATCGACGGCGGCACTGTGCCGGGGCAGTGAGATCCAGCAGCGCAGACCCCACAACTGTCGCTACTGGTTCAAGGTGATTGCGGTGGGTGCCGTTCTACTCCTGCTGTTCGGTCTCACCGGTGGGATCTATCTGGCCAACCGGGCCATCACCCCCGATCCCATATGCGCGATCGGGGCGCTGACCGTCCAGGGCTCGACCGCCTTCGCCTCGATCGCCCACAACGTGGCCAACGAATACGAGAACGCCTGCTCCGGCGCGTCGATCACAATCGCCGCTGTAGGGAGCGGCCCCGGTCTGGACGACCTGCGCCGCCACCCGGACCGTCCTGGGCACCCGGAATACCGACTTTCCGGCCTCGGCCGCATGCCCGACCGATCCTCAGAGCGCACCGGTGGCCTGCACGGTGAACACGACCATGGACCTGCTCACCTACATCGACCGCACCCCGAACGCCATCGGATACGCCGAAACCGACGCGCTCACCTACTTCCCGAAAGTGAGAACCCTCAACGTCGACGGCAACGCTGTCACCCGCTCGGCAACACTGAACGGCCCCTATCATTTCGTCGCGACCGAGTACCTCTACGCCGCAGGACAGCCGCGCGGCCTGACTTTGAGTACCTCGCATTCCTGACCAGCGACCCGATGACCGCACGGCTGCGCGACCACACCTACGTCGGCTGTTCGGAACGTCCGGCACGGCCCTCGCCCGCACGGCCCTAGTCGGCACGGCCCTAGCCGGACAATGCACCTGACCGTGCTCAATAGCGCGGCCGCTGATGCCCCTCTTGGGTGCGGTTGGGTAGGCGGACGTCGGCGATGGTGTCGAGTCTGGTGCCGGTGGACAGCCACGCGCGCAGGTCGGAGCGTTTGATCTCCCGGGACGGGGTGTAGGTGAGTGTGCGGACGAAGACCAGTCGGCTGAGGCGGGCCCAGTCGCCGATGCGTTCGTCCACCAGGCCGCACACAGTGGTGCGCCAGGTCCAACACGCCTCCCCTTCTCAAGGTTGCCGGACGGTCGCCCCGCCCGGTGATGGCGGCCGTGGAATGAACGCGACGTTCCGGTACCAGAGCCGCCACGGCGTCGTGTGTCTGGTCCAAGAGGCGGGGCCCGGAGTCCACCAGGGGCCCTCTCTCCCCAACTTGCGCTGCGTTTCGGCGACCAGCTCGTCGGTGTCGCCCGCAAGTTCGTAGACGACGAGGTAGAACGGGCAGCCGGGATCCGGATGCTCGAGTGTGCGCCGCACCTTGTACCTGGTCCCGCGACTGAAGCCGGCGTTGGCCACTGCCTCGGGCATATGCGTGTTGGTGTAGAAGGCGTCGAACTCGGCCAGTCCGTCGCCGATGTCGGCGGGCGGGTCGATCCCGATGATGTAGATCATGTCCGGGGTGCCCGTCGAGGGCGCGGTCTCCGCGACCTTCTCGTAGACGACCCGCCATCGATGGGTGAGCAACTCCGGCCAGAGCGGCGGGTCGGCCGAGTAGTGGGGACGGGGGCTCTCGTCAGCGGTCGTCGCGGCGAGGTACTCGGTGACCGCCTGCTCGTCCTCGACCTCGTAGGCCGCCAGGTACCCTCCGCCGAAGTCACCCCGCGGGTCTGGCCGGTGGAGGGCATAGCGGTGCGCGGCGGCGAAGCCCGGATATCTGTCGAGGACCTCGGGGATGTGCGTCTCGTCGTAGAACCGGTTGAAGCGCGCGACGTCCGCCGGGTCCGAGCTGCGGAAGTCGAGCGAGATCCAGTACAGGAACTCGCTTGAGAAGGGTGTCGCGATCATTGCGCTCCGTTCGTGTGCACGGCCCGGCGGTAGGTCGCCGCCGGGATCCTCGTGCGGGACGAGCGGTTCGCTCGCGTGCGTACTCATGCGACGGCCTCCAGGGGCTCAACGGCGAACTTGAGGATGCACCGGGACCGGGACTTCAGGTAGTCCTCGCGGGTGAACTCGTCCTGGAAGACGGCGACCGGGTTGAGCGCGGCATGCCGGCGGTTGTTGATCGCCAGCGGCGCCGGCGCGTCCTCGCCCGCGCCGTACATCTCCCGGTAGCGCTGGTACATCAGGCCGACGTAGGCGCCGGCCGCCGGGGCGTAGGCGTCCGTGGCCGATCCGTGGCGGCGTAGAGCGCGCGGAAGTCCGTTTGCCCGAAGCCTTGCCCTACGCCCACGATCGCGATGTCAGCCGACTCGCTCCGCATGCGTCCCCTCCGGTCGCTCATGCCCCTGCAACTCGTCCTTCTTCCAGCTTCGCGATGGCAGCCAGCGCCGCCTCCTTCGCGGCCGCAACGTGGTACCGGGCGAGCTGGGCGGCGCGGTCGGCGTCGCGGTCGGTGATCGCCGCGACGAGGTCGCGGTACTCCTGCTCGGACTGCTCCCGCCGTCCCGGAATGCTGAGCGACAACCGGCGCAGCGCGTGGATGCGCGCGTGCAACGGCGCGAGAGTGGACGTCAGCAGGGCGTTCCTCGCCCCCGCCAGCAACAACTCGTCGAAATGGTAGATCGAGGAGAGCTGGTCCTCATCATCGCTCTTGCCCGGCCGGGTGAGTTTGACCAGCTCCAGGACCTCGCTGTCGGTGGCGCGCTGGACGAACAGCGATGCGGCCTCGGACTCCAGCGCCGCCCGCACCTCATACAGCTGCCGGACGTCGTCGCTGCCCAGCACCGCCACTCGCACGCCCTTGCGGCCCGAGGTCTCAACGAGGCCCAGCGCTTGCAGGTGCAGGACCGCCTCGCGGATGGAGGTACGGCTCACGCCGGTGAGCTCCATGAGCTCGCGTTCGGTGAGCCGGCGCCCGGGCGCCAGCGTGCCTTCGAGGATGGCCTGCCGGACCCTGCGCACGACGAGCTGCGGCACGGTCTCCGCAGGGCGGTCGATCCGCAGGTCCGGTCCGGGCTCTGACATGCCTTCTCCTCGTTTTTGTATGACGTAAGTTAGTCATACGCCAATGTCAAGGTCAACCTCCAACGGGTGTATCACACGGTAGTTGTGTGACGTAATCAATGTTCATAAGCGACACTGCGACCCTCTCAGCAGACCCTGTCCGGTTTCGATATTGACGCGGCATAGTACGTCTGCTTTCGTACGTCATACAAACTAGCCAGACCTGGCCGGACAGAACGACCTTCTGTTCGCGCACGTTCGCGGAGCACGGCACCCACGGACGCCCACCGGCCTCGTTCCGGGCAAGAGCTCCGATCCCACCCGCACCAGCGTCTTTCTTAGGAGGAAGGATGTTGAGTCGAATGGTCGGCAAGGGACACAGGAGACATCCCCGGATGCTCGCGCCAATGGTGGCCTCCGCCATGGCCGTCGGCCTCGTGGCCGCATGCTCGTCAGGATCGTCGTCGGACGGAGGAGGGGGCTCGTCCGGCGGCATGCTGCGCGTCGGCGTGGTCGCCAGCACGATCTCCACTCTCGGCGCCTATTCCAACCTGCGGTCGCAGGACTTCTACGTACGCAACGCCGCGATGTTCGAGCCGCTCGCCCACCGCACCAAGGACGGCGGCTACCAGTGGGCGCTCGCCACCGGCATCACGCACAACAAGGACAACACCGAATGGACGGTCAAGCTCCGTCCGAACGTCAAGTTCCACGACGGAAGCGCGTTCAGCGCGGACGACGTCATCGCGGTCTTCCAGCGCGTCCTCGACAAGAAGAACGCGCTCATCGAGCGCAACTACATCGACTTCATCGACCCGAAGGGCATCGAGAAGGTCGACGACCTGACGGTGAAGTTCAAGATGCCCAAACCGTTCGGGGCGTTCCAGTTCGCCGTCACCAACAGCAACATCATCTTCGACAGGAAGGGCTCCAAGCCCGAGCAGGCGATCGGGACGGGTCCGTTCATGCTCTCCAAGTTCACCCCCGGGCGGGAAACGGAAGTCAAGAGGTTCGACGGCTACTGGGGGCCGAAGGCCAAGCTCGACAAAGTCAGGGTCATCAGCTTCAAGAGCGTGGAAGCTTCGACCAACGCGCTGATCGGCCGGCAGATCGACGCGAGCACCAACATCCTCCAGACCTCGCTGCCGACCATCGAGAAGACACCGGGCCTGAAGGTCATGAAGAGCGACAACGTCCTGAAGGTCAGCATCAACATGCGCGTCGACAAGCCGCCCTTCACCGACGTGCGCGTCCGGCAGGCGATGCAACTGATCATGAACCGCAAGCTCGCGCTCACCAACGCCTTCGACGGCCTCGGAGTGCTGGCGAACGACCACATGGGCATCGACTCCTGCCTCCCGAACGTCCCCCAGCGGGAACAGAACCTTCCCCAGGCCAAGAAGCTGCTCGCGGCAGCGGGCAAGTCGGACCTCACCATCGACCTGGAGACCGCCGCGAACAAGCCCGGCATGCTCCAGCTGGTCCAGATCCTGGCCGAGGAGGCCAAGAAGATCGGCGTGACCATCAATGTGAAGAAGATGGAGCTGGGCGCCTATCTCGAGAAGTGGGGCCAGCGGACGTTCTACACCGGCTACGACACGCGTCTCTACATGGAGGCCGTGGACGAAACGACCAGCACGGACGACGCCTTCAACCACCAGCACTGGCACGACCCGGAATTCGAATCTCTGGCCAAGAAGCTCTACGCCACGTCCGACGCACAGGAGCAGTGCGAGATCCAGAAGCGGATGAAGAAGATCGAGTACGAGCGGGGCGGGAGCATCCTCGCCGCGTCGAACCCCGCGGTGAGCGTGTACTCCTCGAAGGTGCACGGCCTCGTCCCGGACTTCCCCTCGGGGAACCTGTACGACTTCGGCAAGGTCACCATCGACCAGTGAGCCGGTAGGACGGCGACCCGCGAACGGGAGCCGCCTTCCTCCGCCCTGAACGGACGAGAGGGCATCCCCGCGTTCCGGCAGCACGGAGTCGTGGCTGGGGGTGTCCGCCCTGAGCGTCGGTCAGACCGAACAGTCATGGGCGGACACCCTGGCCGCCAACGACGACGGAACACGTTGAACGGGATTGCCACGATGCGCCACCAATCGGACCCTCGCCGTGACACCCTCAGGGGCAGCTCGACGAGAATCCAAAGAATGTGCTTCGCACTTGCTCGCGGGTTCGCGGGTTCGCGGGTTAAGCCCAGTGCATGGCCTATACGCCCCAAGCCCCAGCGGGACGGCCGAGCAGGCCCGGGCCGAGCAAGGGCCGCTGCCGTGATTTCTCGGTGGCCGGAGATCGCTCGTGGGTTCAGGCGGCGGGGGTGTGAGCAGGTCGCGGTGCGCCACACCGTCCTTCATCACGAAGACCACGTTGTCCGGGTTCTCGAACGGGGACGGCTGCTCGAGCGGGTCCACCACCCGTGACCTGCACAAACACAGAAAATGCCCGGTTCGCCGAGCGCACGGCATGCCCCACTTCGTCCCCCGCGGTTGCTCGATGCCTGCTCGGCGGCTCGATCCGGGCTCGAGCTGGGCGCAATTCGTCCGGTCTTCGGCCATCGGGTTCACTTGCCCTGATAGCACGTCCGGACGGCGGCCCCCGCACTGGTTCTCAGTCCCACCGTTCCCCGGTGGCATGGTCGATGGCTCTGCCGACTGCCGGCGGCAGAGGTATCAACACCATCCGGGTGCCCTTGCCAACGACGCGCAGGTCCCCGTGGCCATGTTCCTCGCCCAGGTCATCGATGTAGGCGCTGCTGGCCTCGAAGATCCGCAACCCAAGCAGGCGCGGGCATGGCCACCGGCGCGAAGCCGTTGCGCTTGGCCCAGGCGCGCGCGGCTGACAGCAAGGCCTTGCATTGCAGATGGGATATCCCGAGCGTGGGCGATTCGGGTGAGACGTTGAGGCGGCGGACGTCGTCGGCGGGCGAGTGCTCGATGATCCCGTCGATCACGCAGGTCCGGTAGAAGCCGGCTACCACTGACAGCCGTCGTGACACCGGAGCGGGCCGGAACCGGCGGACCTTCTGTAGCCACCGCACGTACATCTCCACGTGGGCGCGCTGCATCGTTAAGGGTCCAGGTGCCGTTCGGCGCACCGGCCAGATGGATCCGACATCTGCCCGGATCAATACCACCCACCACGCGGTAGAAGGATGTCCGGCCGGTGATGATCGGTCGTCTGCCCTTGCATCGCGGCTGGGTATGGAGCCCCCTGGAGGGGACGTCCTGCCGGCCCATCTGCAGAGGTGCAATACGAATTGCCATGAAGTGGATCCGAACGGCCCGGCAGCCTGGAACACTGCCCCCCAGGGCAGACGAGGGGATGACCTTTGGACGTCAAGATCTTACTTCTTATTTCTGTACCGATTGTGGGCGGGATACTTGGGGCGGTACGTCAATTCGTACTCTACCCATGTCGCACGGTCGAGTGGAAGTACACCTTCGGCCTTGAATACCGTGACAAGAGGCGGGCTGTGCGCAGCGCTCGCAAACGGAGACAGAGAGTCGAGAGCGAGAACCGCAAGCGGGTGGCGGCAGCAGAGCGCAACGTTGAGGCCATCAGGGCAAACGGCCGGGAACGCGTCCGAGAACTGAGCGGGAAACGGGAGGAGCTTCTGCGGTGGACGCGAGGCAGGCCTGTGGGAGATCCCTTGGGACGGCTGTGGCTGCATGAGCACGCTCTCCTGATTGCAAAGAAGGCGTCCGAAGAGCAGGAGTCACCCGACCTGATGTGGTTGGCTGGCCTTAGGGTCGACATCAAATTTGCTACGGATAACAACTTTATCAAGCTGATAGATCGCAACAAACGCAGGTGCTCCATACCGTACCCTCGCAGCAACATTTTCTCGGAGGAGAAGGTCCAAGAATTCGTCGACCGGATCCATAACCAGGTACAGGAGGACAACGACTTCCGTAGGGATCAGCAGCACCGAGCGGCCGAGATCGCCTCCGAGATCGAGCGGTTCAAGACCGAGACCGCGGCGAACGAGACCGCGGCCAGCAGCAAGCTTGCCGAGGTGACCAAGGAGCGGGATGCGGCCGCACGAGAAGTTGACGCTGCCTGGAAGGAAGCGTGCGACACCTGGCAGGAGCTGACCGGTCGTCGACCGCGGTCGTGGTGGCGGTGGTAGGCGATCAAGACTGTGAGGCGCCTGCGCAACGCAACGTCCGCTCATCCGCAGAAGAGTGACTTCGGTCGGCGACGTCTACACGATCTATCCGGGCAAGCGATACCAGGACTGACTGGTGGCCGACCCGACGGCTTGAGCGTGCAGTCGCCCCCATCCCATCCGCGACGAGATCGAGCGCTGCGTCCGCGCCCTACTGGTGTGTCCGGATCTGCCCGTCCGTCTCTGAGCGCACCGAAGGCATTCATGTTTGTTAGGTACCTGGACGCACTGGATGAGGCCGTCGCGCCGGCGGCAGATGCGACCGAGCAGTGAACGATCAACTTTGCGCGAAGGGCGACCCGATCAGGGCAACCTCGTGAGTTACGAAATACGTCCGCAAGGGTCACCAGCCCTCCGGGGCGCGCTGGCGGTTCGCAGGACCAGACGATGGTTCCACCGTCAGCCTTGACTCAGCCCAGCGGGGGACACAATCCGCAGCTTCGTCACCTATGCGCTCGGACGAAACGATCCCCTGGCTACAACGCCGCCTCCGGCATCGGCGCCGGTCTGGCCACCCTCTTCCGATTCACCTCCTACCAGAAATGGGTATTCGTAGCGGAGCAGCGGGTCGGATAGTGGCGCGCTGCGGCGAGTCCACCGGCGGCGCCGCTCAACTCGGCGTGCCGGGTCAGTGGTCAAACGGCCGGGTCCTTTTGGTCAACGGAGGCGCGGGCACAACTCGAAAGCGGATTCCGTCCGGATCGCCACGGTGGTCATGGGCCTAGCGCTCTTCACGGTCGGGTGACGGGCTGGTCGGGTCTGCGCCACGGCGCAGGACGTCACCAGGAGCCGGGGCGAGTTCGTCGTGTCGGACGCACCGCACCTGTCGCAACGTCTTGGTGTCGCCGACCGGAGACAGGGACAAGTCGGTGCCTGAGCACTCCTCCGCGACATGGACGCAACGTGCGCGGAACACGCAACCCGGCTCGTTCAGGTCCACGCCCGGCCGAGCCGGTGCGCTCTGTAGCGGCGCCGGCGCCTCGCGCGGATCCACGCTGAGGAAGCCGGACATCAGCAGCCTCGTGTAGGGGTCGCGCGGATCGGACGTGATGGCGGCAACTGGACCGACCTCGCGGAACTCGCCGCGGTACATGACCGCCACATCGTCGGCGATCTCTCGGACGGTGGCCAGATCGTGCGAGATGTACAGGTAGGCCAGGCCGTGTCGCTCTTGCACCTGGGAAAGCACGTCGAGCACCTGTGCCTGGACCGACAGGTCCAGGGATGAGGTGGGTTCGTCGAGCACCACGAAACTGGGGTTGGTGATCAGAGCACGGGCGATGCCGATCCGCTGTTGCTGGCCGCCGCTGAGTCCCTGCGGATAGCGATCGCCGTAGTCGACCAGTCCTACTTCGTCGAGCACGTCACGCACGCGTTGCCGCCGTTGGTCCTTGGTCAGCCCACGCTCGTGGATGACGAGCGGTTCGGCGACGATGTCAGCCACTCGCATCCGCGGATTGAGGGACTCGAACGGCTCCTGAAAGACGATCTGCATCTCGCGACGCTGCGCGCGGACCCGGCGTGGCGGTAGCGAGAGCACATCGACGTCGCCCAGATGGACCCGACCGGCGTCGGCGTCGACGAGCCGGAGCACGAGCCTGCCCACCGTCGACTTCCCCGAGCCGCTCTCGCCGATCAGCGCCAGGGTTTTGCCACGTTCGATGGTGAACGACACGCCCCGCACGGCCCGGACCGACTCGCCACCGACGTGGAAGGTCTTGGTCAGGTTCTCAACCCGCAGGTGCGCCATGGGTCACCTCCTCAAGTTCCACGAAGTGGCAGCGGACCCGCCGGTCCCCGTCCAGGCTCGACACGGTGGGCGGCGGCTCGACGCTGCACAGCGTCTCGGCTCTGCTGCACCTGGGCGCGAACTGGCAGCCGCGCGCCGGCTCGAACCGCGCGGGGGGCCCGCCCGGTGGGAGCGTCTCGCCGCGCCCACCGCCCGGCACGGACGCAAGCAGACCGCGGGTGTAGGGATGCTCAGGGTGCGTGAAGACGTCGGCGACCTTCCCGCTCTCCACGACACTGCCGGAGTACATGACGATGACCGTGTCGCAGAACTGCGCGACAACGCCCAGGTCGTGGGTGACGAGGATCATCGAGCGGTTCCCGAGCCGGACGACATCGCGCATCAGCTCGAGAACCTGTCGCTGGATCGTCACGTCGAGGGCAGTGGTCGGCTCGTCCGAGATGAGCAACCGCGGGTCGAGGATCGTGGCCATCGCGATCACGACGCGCTGGGCCATGCCGCCGCTGAGCTGGTGGGCGTAGCCGTGCAGGACTCGGTCCGGTTCGTGGATCCCGGTGCGAAGCAGTGCTTCGCGCGCCATGGACGCACACTCGGCCTTGCCCAGGCCCGCACGGTGCGCCCTGATCAAGGTCCGGAACTGCTTTGCGATCGGCAACACGGGGTTGAGCAGCCCGAAGGGGTTCTGGGCGACGAAGCCGATCTGGTCACCGCGGATCGCACGCAGCGAGGCCGGGCCCTGGGCGAACAGGTCGACCCCGTCGAACAGCGCGGAGCCGCCGGTGACCCGGCCTCCTCGGGGCAGCAGACCGATGAGGGACCGGACGGTCGTCGATTTTCCGCATCCGCTCTCTCCCACCACACCTAGGACCTCGCCCTCGCCAAGCAAGAAGGACACGTCTTCCACCACGTGCAGGTCGCCGCGCGGCGTGTCGATGTTGACCGAGACGTTGCTCGCGTCGAGCAGGACCGTCATCTCTGCGCCTCCTGTAGACCGCGGCCGATCGCGTTGAAGGCGCTGACGGCGACGACGACCGCCAGCCCCGGGAACAGCACGACCCACCACTGTCCCGTGCTGATCTGCTGCGAGCCGCTCTGGATCATGAGCCCCCAGGTGGGGTCGGGCGGTGAGACGCCGACGCCCAGGAAGCTCAGCGCCGCCACGACGACGATCGCCTGCGCCGCCGCGAGCGCCGTCTGCGCGATCATGATCTCGGTGACGTTCGGGAGAATGTGGCGGAACAGCACCCTGCTACGGGACGCGCCGATCGCATGGGCCGCCTCAACGAAACGACGACTGCGCAGCACCAGCGCCTCCGTGCGGACGAGCCGGATCATCCGTGGCGCGTTGATGATGATGATGGCGATGACGACGTTCTGGAGATCGTTGCCCGTCAGCGTCACCAGGGCCACGGCCAAGATGACGAGGGGAAAGGCTTGGAACAGGTCGAGCGCGCGCATGACCCAGTCGGCCAGGCGCGTGGGAAAGCTGACCAGCAGCCCGATCGGAGCCCCGATGAGGAGGGACACCAACGCCCCGCCCAGGGCCAGGGGAACGTCCCTGGAGGCGGACGCGATCGTGCGGGAAAAGACGTCGAGCCCATCGCGGTCCGTCCCGAAGATGTGGTCCCAGCTCGGGGGCCGCAACACGCTCAGCGCGTCCGGTCTCACCGGGTCGTGAGGCAACGGCGCGAAGAGCGAGGCCAGCAGCAGACCCAGTAGGACCAGCGAACCCACGATGACCGGAGCCGAGGTCCAGATGGGGAGCCCTCGGCGTCCGGGCCGCCTCATCCGCGACGGCTGGTGGTCAAGGACGCGCGGGACGGCCTCGGGAATCATCGGTCGTCCCTCACTCTCGGGTCCAGCAGTGTGGACGCGACGTCGCATGCCAGGTAGGCAAGGATGGTCAGCGCGCCGGCGGCCAGGATGAAGCCTTGGATCACGGGCGCGTCCAGCTTGAGGATGCCGTCCAGGGCCCACGCGCCTGCGCCCTGCCACGAGAAGAGCCTGTCGAGGATGGACGCTCCTCCGATCAGGGTGCCGAAGAGGATCGCCACATAGGTGAGCAGCGCGCCCCGGACGTCGAGCACGGCGTAGCGGAGGACGTCACGCTCCCGCAGTCCGCAGGCTCGCGCGAACTCGACCTGCGGTGCTCGCAACGCCTTGCTCAACAACGACTCCGTGAGCCGGGCCATGAAGGCGCCGTACACGAGTCCCAAGGTGACGACCGGCAGGACCAGGTGCTGCACATGGCTTGCGAACAGGTCGGCGCGACCCGCGAGCAACGTGTCGACCAGCATGAAACCGGTCTTGGGGGCAACGCTCTCATCGGCCAGCCCCAGCTGCCCCACCGGCGACGGCACCCAGCCGAGCTTGAAGAAGACGAGGTAGATGAGCAGGAGCCCAAGAAGGAAGTCGGGGGCGGACTGCAGCACCGAGGTCAGCCAGTTGGACAGTCGCGCCGAGAACCCCCGAGCCCGATAGGCCATCAGCGTCCCCAGACCGAGTCCGACGCCGCTGGCGAGCGCCAGGCCCAGCACGATCAGCTCCAGGGTCGCCGGCATGCGGTGCCTGAGCTCGGTCGCGACGCTTTGCCCGCTGAAGTACGACGTGCCGAGGTCTCCGCGCACCGTGTCGCCCAGGTAGTCCAGGTATCGCTCAGCGAGGGGGCGGTCCAGACCCAGTTGGGTGGAGATCCTCTGAACCTCGGCGTGCGTCGCTCCCGACCCCGCGATGGCGACCGCGGGGTTCCCGGGGATGAGCTCGATGAGGCCGAAGCTCAGGGTCACCAAGATGAACAGCGAGAGCGGCAGGATCAGCAGGCGCCTGACGATCAACCTCAGCGCCCAGCGCGAACGCGGCGCGCGCGCCTGCCGGCCCGAGGCCTGCGGCGGGGCGGCTGCCGCCTGTTCGCGGAGTCCGTCAACGCTGGTCACGGGTACTCCCTCACTCGCCGGGGCTTTGCTCGACACCGTTGGTCGCCGTGGTCGGCGATATCGGGGACTCGACCGCCGAACTGGACGGTGCGCCCGTCTCATCGGCAGCGCCCGTCTCATCGGCAGCGCCCGTCGCATCGGCAGGGAGCCGGCTTTCGGCGTACCGGTTGAGCAGCCAATTTCCTGCGGACAGGACGTGTGTGCTCATCGCCGCCTCGGCCCAGGCTGTGCTGCCTGAGGCGAGAGCGGCCACCAGCTCCCGGTGCTGTGTCATGGTGTGCGCCATCCGCTCCGGGTTGTAGCTACGGAAGGTCCGTGCCACGACCGGGACCTGGATGAGTCCGGCGAGCAAGCCGGGCACGACCGGGTCTCCCGATGCCTCCCTGATCGCCGTGTGGAATTCGTCGTTGAGCGCGGTCACGCTCGCCAGGTCCCGGTGCTGGGCCGCCTCCATCGCGTCGCACAGTGCGCTCAGGTGCCGGACCTCGTCTTTGGTGATCCGCGGTGCCGCAAGCCGTGCCGCGTAGCCTTCGAGGAGCGCTCGGGCGGAGAAGAGCGATCTCAGCTCGTCGTCGCTCCAGGTCCGCACCCACGACCCCCTGTTGGGGGCCGTTTCGATCAGTCCCTCGGAAGCGATACGACGCAGCGCCTCACGCACAGGTGTACGGCTGACGCCCAAGGAGGCGGCCAGCTCCTCCTCGCCCAGCTTGGCGCCCGGGGGCAGGACGCCGCTGATGATCTGCTCTCGGAGAGTCTCGTAGACGAGGTCTACAGCTGCCATGACGTCAACTCCTCGGGACCTGGGCGCAGACCCGGGCGGGCCGGGCCGGCGCACCCCCGCGAACGGGTGCACCCTGGGGGGATCGCCGTGCGGGGCATTGGTTTAGCTCCACATTCGTTCATCTTCAGATGCGTTGACTGGTGACGAACATGTGACCGGCATAGTGGGTGATCATCAACTCTGCGCACGACTCGATCGCCGCCTGCTGCGGAGTGATCCCGCATCCCCAGAACACCGGGACGTCCCCCGGCGCCAAGCGGACGACATCTCCCCACTGCGGCTGTGCAAGATCATGGATCCCCAACTGCTCGGGCGCGCCGATGTGGACCGGTCCACCATGGACCTCCGGGTGCGCGGCAGTGATCTCCACCGCCTTCTCCACGAGGCCCGCGGGAATCGGTTGCATCGAGACCACCATCTTTCCGCGGAACTTCCCGGCGGGCACGCACTCGATGTTGCTGAGGAACACCGAGCCGTTGACTCCCTGCTCAAGGTGCCGCGCCGGGAGACCTTCCGCCACGAGAAGGTGCTCGAACGAGTAGCTACACCCGATCAGGAAGGCGACCATGTCGTCGGTCCACAGGCCGACGATGTCCGTGGGGGTGTCGACGAGCTGCCCGGACCGGTAGACGGCGTACCTCGGCAGGTCGGTGCGGAGGTCGGCGCCCGGGGCGGTCAGCTTGGGCTCCGGGTCTCCGGGGTCGGTCACCTCCAGGATCGGACAGGGCCGAGGGTTGCGCTGGGCGAACCTCATGAAGTCGAAGGCGTCCCGCTTCGGGAGGATGGCCAGATTGGCCTGGACGTACCCGGGGCAGATGCCGCCGGTGTTGGTGACGCGTTCGTTGAGCCTGTTGGCCGACCAGGCCTCCTCCGGCAGCGAGGGGGCGCCGGGGAGCGTTGCTGTCATAGGTACTCCTGTGGGCGTGGGTAGGGACGTAGGGACGGTGAAGTGCGGTCGAGCGGCTCAGTGGTCGCGGAGCAGCGTGCCGAAGCCGTCGAACCGATCGTTGAACCCGTTGGACCGCAGCGCCTGCCAGAGAGTGGCCGCGTTGATCGCCACGACGGGGACACCGAGCCACCTCTCGGCGTACGGCGCTAGACGCAGCATCGAAAGGTTCGTGCCGACCTGGACCACGGCGTCGACGCCGTCCATGTCGAAGGACTTCATCGCTGCGATCAGCTCGTCCTCGGTCACGGCCGCGATGGCGGTGGCACTCGGGCACTTGAGCCCCTTCACCGCGACCACGTCGAATCCGGACTCGGTGTAGAACCGCTCGACCTCCGCGTCGGCGATGGGTTGGTACGGCGTGACGCAGGCGATCCGCTGCACCCCGAGGGTCTTCAGGGCGTGGCACGTGGCGGTGGCGCCCGTGGTCACCGCCAGCCCCGAAGCGGCGCGGACGGCGTCCTCGAACCGCTGGTTCCCGTCCACGCCACCCCAGAACGTCTCGGCCGACATCCCCATGACGAGGTGGTCCGGCTGGGCCGTCATGACGTCGCGGATAGCGGTGTTGATCGAGGCGCGGATCTGGACCAGCAAGCCCTCGAAGTCCTGGTCGGACGCGAGCGCCGGCTGCTCGATGTACATCCGGCCGGCGTGGAAGGTGACTCCACGGGGCGAGACCGCGTTGTAGTCGTGCTCCACGACCGTGTTGGTCGACGGGACGATCACGCCGAACTTGGCCCGATGGCCGACGGCATCCGGCATTCCTGCTCCTCTCCTGGAGATTGCTTACGGAAGGACGAGCCCGGTTCACGGGGCTAGCGGCACGCACCAGTCGTCCGGCCCTGGTTGCGGAAAAGGGCCCGCGTTTACCAGAGCGCTCGCGCGGGAGCTGCCAAGGTTCGCCAGAAGCCACCGTGCGGACCCCAGGGCCGATGTCAGGTCGATGCCGGTGCGCACGCCCATCCGGTCGAGCATGTAGACCAGGTCCTCGGTCGCGACGTTGCCGGTCGCGGCCGGCGCGAAGGGACAGCCTCCGGTCCCGCCCAGGCTCGCGTCGAGGACCTCGACACCGGCCTCCAACGCCGCGATCGAGTTCGCCATGGCGGTGTTCCTGGTGTCGTGCAGGTGCAGGCGGTGGGTGACGTCGTCGCCCAGGACACCGCGCGCCAGACGGGCCCGGGCCGAGACCTGTCCGGGGACGGCGCACCCGATCGTGTCGGCGAGCGCCACCTCGTCCGCATGAGCACCTGCGATCTTCGCCAGCACGTGCTCCAGCCGCGCCTCGGACACATCTCCCTCGAACGGGCACCCGAAGGCCGCGGCGATCGTGATGGTCGTGAAGAGGCCTGCCCGCCGCGCGGTGTCCACCAGCCGTACGGCGTTCCGCGCAGCCTCGCTCGTGTCGACGCCTTGGTTGCGGCGGCAGAAGGTGTCCGTCGCCACGACGACGATGTTGACTTCGTCGGCGCCGGCGGCGACGGCTCGCTCCACCCCGCGTTCGTTCATCACCAAGGCGGCGTAGCTGACGCCTGGCTCCCGCCGCAGGCCGGCGAAGACGGCATCGGCGTCGGCCAGCTGGGGCACCCGCGCCGGGTTGACGAAGCTGCTGACCTCTACGCGCCGGGCGCCCATGGCGACGGCGCGGTGGACCAAGGCCACCTTCTCCGCCGTTGACAACTGCGTCTGCTCGTTCTGCAGACCGTCCCGAGGCGACACCTCGAGGATCGTCGCACGGTCGATGACCATCACCCACCCACTTGTCCGAGGTAGTCCAGAACGGCCGAAGATGACGCGACTTCGCCGTACTTGGCCTGGATGTCGCTCAGCGCCGCCTGGTGCGGCGCCGTGGCCCGGTCGGCGACGCCGTCCTCCACGACCAGGGGCACGAATCCGGAGGAGACGGCGTCGACGGCGGTGGCCCGGACGCACCCGCTGGTACTGACACCCAAGATCACCACGGTGTCGCAGCCGAGGACGCGAAGCGTCGTGCTGAGCGAGGTGCCGAAGAACGCACTCGCGTATTGCTTGACTACGACGAGCTCGTCGTCCAGGGGCGCCACGGCGTCGACGATCGCGCCGGCGGCCGCACCAGGGCCGAACTGGCGCAGCGCCGGGACCTTGGCGACGAACAGCCCTCCGTCCGCAGCGCCGGGCCCGTATTCGACCCGGGTGTGGATGACGGGTACGCCGTTCGCGCGAGCCGAGTCGAGCACCGCACGGGCCGTTTCGAGAATCGTCGACACCGGGAGGCAAAAAGCGTTCCCCGGCTCGAAGTACGCGCGAACCATGTCGATCCCGAGCACGACCGGCGACCGCCCGGGCTGAAGTCGGCCGCCGAAGCCCGCCACCACGTCGTCCGTCATATGATCCCGGCCTCCCGGAGCTTCTCGATCTCCGGAGAGGACAGGCCGAGCTCGCTCCCCCACACGTCCAGGTTGTGCTGCCCCAGCTCCGGCCCGATGGAACGAACGGTCCCGGGACTCCCCGAGAGGCGCGGCACGACGCTCTGCATCGCGAACTCACCGAAGTCAGGGTGCATGAGCGTGACGATCGACTTCCGAGCCACGAACTGCGGGTCGGCCAACATCTCCTGTGCCCGGTAGATCCGACCGGCTGGGACGCCGCCGTCGTGCAGCTTGTCGAGCAGCTCGCCGGCACCGAACCGCAGCGTCCACGCGCTGATGATCTCGTCGAGCACGTCCATGTGAGTGCCCCGGTCAGCGTGAGTGCTGAACCGTGCGTCGGTGGCGAGGTCGTCGCGACCCATGCACGCGGCCAGGCGCCTGAACACCGTGTCCTGGTTGGCGGCGATCAGAATGGACTGATCGTCGGCGGTCGGGTAGACGTTGCTGGGCGACACGTTCGGCAGGACCGAGCCGGTGCGCTCGCGTTGGTAGCCTCCGACCTGCCACTCCGGCACCAACGACTCCATCATGGCGAGCACCGCTTCGTAGATGGCCGCGTCGACCACCTGACCATGCCCGGTCGTGTCTCGCGCCCGCAGCGCTACGAGGGTCCCGATGCACGCGAATACCGCGGCAAGGCCGTCGCCGAGCGAGATGCCCGTGCGTGCCGGCGGGTGGTCGGGGTCGCCGGTCGTGTAGCGGATACCGCCCATCGCCTCGCCGATCGACCCGTAGCCCGCCCGGGCGGCGTACGGACCGGTCTGCCCGAACCCGGTCACCCGGGTGATCACCAGGCCGGGGTTGATCTCCCACAGCCGCTCCGGGGAGAGCCCCCACTTCTCCAGCGTGCCGGGGCGGAAGTTCTCGATGAGCACGTCGGCGTCCCGCAACAGTTTCCGGACCAGCTCTTGGCCCTCGGCCACGCGCAGGTCGGCGGTCACTGAGCGCTTGTTGCGGGCTACCACCGGCCACCACAGCGACTTGCCGTAGGGCCGCTCCCTGCCCCACTGGCGCATGGGATCACCGTGCCTCGGGTCCTCGACCTTGATGACGTCGGCACCGAAGTCGCCGAGAAGCTGCCCGCAGAACGGGCCGGCCAGGAGCTGTCCGAGCTCGATGACTCGGAGGCCCTCCAATGGCAACGGCGAGGAGTGGGTCACGTGGTGTCCTTTCGATGGCCTGGCCTGGCCTGGCGGGGTCGGGCCGGGCCGGGCGGCAGGTCGCGCGCTCGGCACGAGCGCCTGTGGTGCCGCCGCGGGTCTCAGCGGGTGGAGTCGTGCGGAATGAGCAGCAACTTGCCGATGGTCGACCTGGACTCCAGGTCTCTGTGGGCCTGAGCGGCCTCGTCGAGCGAGTACCGGCGCGCGACGTTCACCCGCAGCCGGCCGCGGGCGATCCAGTCGAACAGGTCCGCCGTCCGCGAGTCGCGCTCTCCGGGACGGCTCGTGTACTCCATGACGGTCGGCCTGGTCACGTAGAGGGAACCCTGGGCGTTGAGTCGCTGCAGGTCCAAGGGTTCTGGGAGTCCACCCGCGGCGCCGTAGACGACGAGCACGCCGCGCGGGCGCAGCGCGTCCAGGCTCCGGCTCGCCGTGGCCGCACCGATCCCGTCGTACGCCGCGGCGACACCGCGTTCGGTGTTCTTCCGCACGCCGTCGACGAAGTCGTCGTAGTCGTAGACGAAGGTGGCTCCCGCGTCGGTCGCGGCCTGCGCCTTGCTGTTGCTGGACGCCGTCGCGTGGACGACGCCGCCACGCATACACGCCATCTGCGTCAACATCTGCCCGACGCCTCCTGCGGCAGCGTGGACCAGCACGGGGTCGTCCTTCCCGATCGGGTAAACGGACGTCGCCAGCGCGTGGGCGGTGAGTCCCTGAAGGAGGACGCCCGCTGCCAGCTCGGGATCCGTGCCCGCGGGCAGGGGGATGAGTTCGCTCTCGGCGAGGAGGCAGTACTCGGCGTAGCTGGCCTTACCTCCGATCCACCCCACGAGTTGGCCGGTCGAGAAGGCAGTCACTTCGTGCCCGGTCTGCACGACCTCCCCTGCCCCCTCCAGCCCGAGACCTTGGCTCACGTCCTTCGGGTAGAGGCCGGTCCGGTGGTAGACGTCGATGTAGTTGACGCCTACGGCGAGGACTCGGACCAGCACCTCCCCCGGGCCGACCTCCGGCACGGGCACGTCACGAACCTGCAGGACCTCCGGCCCCCCGACCTTGTCGGCCACGACTGCTCTCATGGTCGGCCGCCGTTCTTCAGCCGGTAGACCATGGGCGACCCGTTGGGTGCGTTCATGAAGCCGCTGACCGAGCTCTGCATCGCGTAGATGTAACGGTTGTCAGTCAGATAGACCTGCGGGACCGTCTCGTCGACGACCTTGGCCACCTGACCCATTACCTTTTCGCGCCGGGTCGGGTCCACGGTCTGCTGCAGGCTCGTGATGGCCGCCTCGTAGGCGGCGTTCCTGTATCCGAAGGTCTTGATCCCTCGCTCGGAGTTGTAGAGCGCCGCGGAATAGAAGGGGTCGGCGATCGCCGGCGCCTCGTTATAGAGAATGGCCTGGTACGTCCCCTTGTAGTAGGCGTCGCTGAACTGCGTGGCGCCGGCGACCACGTCGATGTTGGCGGTGATACCGACATCGGCCAGCATCCCCTTCAACTGGACCGCGAGAGATTCGGCGTACGCACCGGGCCGGCTCGGCGAGACCAGGATCTTGAAGCTGAGGTTGCCGTTGCCCGAGGCGTTCAATAGCTGCTTGGCCCGACCGGGGTCGTAGGCGAAGCTGGGCGAGCCGGTGCCGGACTTGAAGTAGAACGAGCCAAGGCCCTGGTCCGCCGGAGTCGCGTAACCGCCGTAGACGCCGGCGGTGAGCTTCTGACGGTCGATGGCCTTCGAGATCGCCAGGCGGACGTCCTGGTTGGCGAAGGGCGCGAACGACTCGTTGAGCATCAGGGTGTCGCGGTTGGCGGACACGCAGTTCTGCACCTGGACCGACCCCCTCTCCGACTTGAGGGACTTGTACTGGTCGAAGCTGAGCTTCTCCGCGTAGTCCGCCCCGCCGGTCTTGAGGAGCTGGAATCTCGTGCTCGGGTCGGGCACGCTCTTGAAGATCAGCTTGTCGTAGTCACCCAGAGCCTTCTGGTCCCAGTAGGCGGAGTTGCGTTCGTAGACCACCTCGCTTCCGGGGCCGAATGACTTCAGCTTCCAGGGGCCGAACGAGGCCACGTTCGTCTTGAGCCATTCCGTCGCCCACGGGTCCTTTGCGGTCGCGTGCTTCTTCGCTTCCTGGGAGTCGATGACGGCCAGTTGAGGAAAGGTGAAGATGACCGCATCGAGGGCCGTGCGACGATCCAGGCTGATGGCGACGGTGTGGTCATCAATCGCAGTGAAGGCGTTCTTGGTCTTGACTGCCGTGGCCGAGGAGAGGACGAAACGAGCATTGCTAGCCAGTTCCTGGGCACGTTGGAGACTCCACACCACGTCCTCAGCGGTCAGTTTGTTGCCGTGGGTGGAGACGGCGTCGTCGCGCAGCGTGAAAAGAAGCCGGTTGCCGTCGTAGGTCCACGATTTCGCCAGGTGCGGACGCACGCCGTCCGAAGATGTCAGACGGTCACACCCGTTGGACCCGGTCTTGGAAGGGTCGTACTCGACGAGCGTGGATCCCCACTCGACGCCCATGTAACGGCTGGCGTCACCCTCGAAGGTCTGCCAGATGTCCAGGCTCGACGGGACCCCCGCGGCCGCCCAGATGAAGGTCCTGTCGGCTGACCCCGACTTCCCTCCGGACCCGCCACCTCCACACGCGCCCAGGGCGAGTGTCAGGCTGAACACGGACCCCAGGAACAGGTTTGATCTACGGGAGAACTTCGACATGTCGTGCTACCTCTCGCTGATGTTCCGAGGCGGGACGTTGCGGGAGCCGCGATCAGACCCAGGTCTTCCTGGGCGGAGACTTGATCTCCAGATGGACCGAGTCCTCAAGGGCCAGACTTGAATGGGGAACACCCGGGTAGTGGATCCACGAGTCGCCCGCGTTGGCGACGAAGGACTCGCCATCGATCTCGATCTCCATCCGCCCGCTGAGCAGCAGGGCGATGCTTTCGTGGTCGTCGTGGACGTGCCGCTGGTCCACGTTGCCCTTGGCCTTGTGCACCTCGATGAGGACCATGTCGCGGCCGGCGACGAGGATCCTGGCCGCGAGCCCGCCAGGCCGCTCGACGCCCTCGATGGCGCCGATCTGTTCCAGTGGGTTGCTGTCCTTGGGAATGAAGGTCGCCGTCGTCGGGGTCAGGCTGCGTGCGGTGTCCACAGGGTGTCGTCCTTCTGCAGTGAGCAGGTCAGAGCACTGCCGGGGTGAATCGGGCCGGGGACAGGGTCTCCGGCCCGTCGATCAGGTCGGTCGAGCCACGGAGCATCAGGTCCGCGATGAGCTTTCCGGTGCCGGCGGACAGATGGATGCCCTTGCGTCCGTGGCCGGCCGACATGAACACGTTGCGGTAGGTGGGGATCCGACCGATCATGGGCATGAGGTCGGGCGACATCGGCCGGACCCCGCTGAGGTCGCGCACGATCTCGGCGTCCTTGAGGAACGGGAATCGCTCGATGCCCACCCGCATGAGCATTTCGGTGTCCTCGGGGATGGGTTCGCTGTCCTTCAGCGGGCGGATGTAGTCGATCGGCGCCTTGAGACCACCGCCGGGGGCCGGATCCGGTGTCGCACCCAGCAGAATGAGGCCGTTGGGATACTGCATGACGACGACCCGCTCGATGATGTGGTGCTTGAGCCGCACGCCCGGGACCTTGAGGATGTGCAGTTGGCCCTTGAGGCTGCAGATCGGCATCGGGAAACCGGTCCAGATGGACGCAAGGGGGGTCCAGGCCCCCATCGCGAGCACCACGTCGTCGCACGGTAGGTGCGTGCCGTCGCTCAGTTGGACCCCGGTGGCCCGGTCACCGCGAATGTCGAGGCCTTGGACCGGGCTGTACAACAGCCTGGCCCCTCGCTTCTGGGCGGCTCGTGTGTAGAGGTTGGCGAGCCGCAGCCCGTCGATCTGCACCACCGACTCCGCGAAGTAGCCGCCCCTCACCTCCGGACTGATCAACGGTTCCTTCTTGAGGACCTCCTCGCCGGTCAGCCACTCTCGCGCCTCGATGCCGGTTCCGAACGCGGTGGGTGCTTCCTCGTGAAGCGCCTTCAGGCGAGCGGCACCTTCATCGGTGAACGAGATCGTCAGATCAGGTTTGTCGTTGAACCAGTCCTGCGAGTCGGCGACCTCCGCCAGGTTCTCGCGGTGCTCATGGATGAGACGGACGCTCTCGACCCCGAGCGCAAGGTGGGCCCCGGGTACGAAGTCGCCGCCGAACGTGTTGAAGAAGCCGGGCCCGTGCCCCGACGCACCTGCGGCGATCGCCGTCGCTTCGACGAGCGTGACGTCGACGCCCTCCAGCGACAAGAAGTAGGACACGGCGGCGCCCACCACTCCACCACCGACCACGACTACCTGGGACTCCGACACCCTGTGCCCACCCCTCCGCTATCACTCGGCGATCGGTCTGTTCCGCCCTCCGCTCAGGAGGACAAGGACTCTGGCTGCCCACTCCGAGGTGCCTCGGGTAGCGCCTTCCAGATGAACCATGTTGCATACAATGCGGGAACGATATGCCAACCGAAGCTCGTCGACAAGGGAGGATGCCCGAAATCTTTCCGGGATTGTATGCGATCTTGCTTGGACGACACCGACCTCGCCAACTGACCAGCCGGCAGCCGGGAGAGGCGCCCGGCAAAGCGGAGCGCCCTGTTCCAGCCCGCCTCCGTCGCCGTGGGCCTGGTCGAGACAACCGTTCACTGCTCCCGTCCGGAACCCCACACTCATCTCGTCCCACTGCCGGCCGTCGGCGTCGGTGTGGGGGTGAGCCGGTCGTGCTCATCGCGGGCGACCGCCTTGTCGGCCTCCTCCAGCTTTAGTGCCTGTCTGAGATCCCAGAGGCGGCTGCTGGCCCGGGTCGGTCTGTCAGAAGACCGATGGTTTGGTGCAGGGTGGACGACCCCGGGAACCACGAGCCAGAGCCTCCCGCGCTTGGCAGGCCTCGTTCATGCGTTCCAGCTTGTGCACGGCGGGACCCGACCAGCTCGGCCAGCGCGGCCGCATGCTCCTGGCTCCCGCGTTTGAGCTTGCGCCACTGCTCCGACTGGCACGCCGCCGGGCGATACCGGCGCGAGGACCGCGAGCCCTCGGGTAACGGCACCCCGGCAGTTCGTGCAGCCACGTTCTCCGGCCATGCCGGGCGGTGGTTTACCGAGGACGCTGGCCACATGTGATCACAGCGGCATTGCACAGACCGTGACGGCGCGTTCGAAGGAGCCCGCATGAAGAAAGGACTCGTACTCGCCTACGCCGCCGCGTGCTGGGGTGGTCTGCCGGGCTTCCAGTGAGGTGCTCCGGCAGGACGGGGACTTCTTCATCGCCGTCGGCAAGGCATCCTCATCCTGCGAGGTGCCGGTCACCTGGCTCAAGGCGACGGCCACGCTTCACTTCTGGGTGCGCGACCTCAACCGGCTGGGAGATCGCCTCGTACGGCAGCCTGGCCATGGAGGCGCCCTACTAGACCGCCAACCAGCTTGTGACCAGCGTCGCCTCCTCCAACTGTCGGGCTGCCTACTTCGCAGTACTCGGCTTTCACAAGGCACACCTGGACGGCGACACGGCCACCGCCCGGACGGAGTCGGAATATAAGGAGTTCACCTGCGGCTGACCGGTCACTGCGGGAGTCCCCGGCGTGCGAGGCCGGGGCCTCCCGCAGCACCGCCGCGGCCCTGCCGATGATCGTGGTGCTTGGCGTCGAGTACGACCAGCACCAATCTGCTCTCGAAGTTGAGAAAAGAGCACTGGTTTGGATGGCTTGGGTGGTGTCGATGCAGACGACACGGTAGGTGGCTTGCTGCGGCGCGTTCATGCTGGTGATTGTCGCGTTGCAATGCTCAGGGTGTGCTGGGTTTGGTGAGGGTGTCGGTGCGGGCCAGGCGCCGAGCCATGCTAGGCGCGCCGTCGACGCTCTCCCGCGACGCGCTGCCGGCCATTTCGGCAGCGGATCGTTGCCCCTCAAGGCCCGGCCCTTTCCGATGCTCAAGTGGAACGATACATGCCTGAACGTCGATGCCATTCAGGCAATGCGATGTTGAAGAATGAAATGATTGACAATACCTGGGCGCAAAAGTTACCCTCCATTCAGTTCCTGGGGCTACGTCCATTGTCGAGCGTGCGAGCAGGGCCCGCCCGGCAGTCGCATTTCGGTCGCCGAAATCAGCGTCCGCTCCCAGTGAAGAGGAACGCATGCGCAAAAGAGCCGCCATCACGGCCGCAGTCGCCGCCGCGCTCGCCGTGACGGCGACGCCGGCCACATCGGCCGCGGCGGGCCCGCGCCTCGTGCACGGCCCGGGAGGAGTCACCATTGAGATCGCGACCCTGACCGGCCCAGGATGCCGGTCCGGCACCGTCGGCATCGCCCTAGTGCCCAGGCGCGACGACTTCACCGTCACCTACGCCGATTACCTGGCGCAGGCGGGCGGCTCCTCCGCGCCGACCGACGCCCGTAAGTACTGCCATATCGCCCTGAAGGTCCACGTCCCACAGGGTTTCACCTACGCCATCTCATCGACGACCTACCGCGGCTACGCCTCGCTGCAGACCGGCGCGACCGCCACCCAGTCCGCCGACTACTACTTCCAAGGCCAGCCGCTCGCCAGGCAATACTCGCAGTCCCTGAACGGCCCACACAGAAACAGCTGGGCGTCCACCGACGAGGTGGACGAGTCCCAGCTCGTATACTCACCGTGCGGTGAGGCGCGCAACCTCAACATCCGCACGGAACTGCGCGTGCATCAGGGCACCTCTGACCCTTCGAAGGTCAGCTTCATCGCCATGGACTCCACCGACGGCACGATCAAGACGACCTACCACTTCGCCTGGAAGACCTGCCCGCAGCCCGCGTGACCGCCCGCCCTCACGTCAGCATGATCCCCGGCACCGTCGTCCCTCGGCGGTATGAACGTGTGTGCGGCCCGGACACGAACCCGCAGGCGCGGCGCGGGCCGCCGGTCATGGACGCAGATCCTCCCAGCCATCGTCTCGTCGAAGAGGCGTGGCGCGACATCCAAGCCAACGCTCGCGTCCGTGCCGAACTCCTCGACGCCGCCTACGCCGAACCCAGACTCCGTGAACTGTTCCCCTGGACGGGAATGGGAGAGCTCCACTTCAGCCGCAGCACTGACCAATGGTGGACCTGGGACATCCCCTAAATCGGGCCGACCAAGACGGCTACATGGTGGAGGGCCGGCTACGAAACCAAACCGTCGGACCCGCGGCCACCGCCGCCCAAGCCATCGCCATGGTGGTCCAACGACTCCCACCCGACTGCGGACCCTGCACCTGCCGAAAACTACGTCCGCGCAGGTCAAGTCGAAGAAGCACCGTCAAGTGGGCGCTGGTGGCCGATAAGCCGCCCAATTACCGGCGGGCGGGGAGGGCCATCCCCGCGTGCGCGGCGAGCACACTGCCTGACCTGGGACATAGGCAGTTAGGGCGCCGATTCGGAGCACTTGCGTAAACACACGGACATTTTCAAACCTCCCGCCTAAGGACGTAGCGGGGGCACCGTCGCGTATGAGCATCTTCGAATACGCAACGCTTGCATGACAGCGTTCATTCGCGGCAATCGGATACCGGTGAGCACGACCTCGATGCGCGGTCGCGCCCAGCACCCTGATCCGACAGGTGCGGTGCTCGATCAACGCCAGCACACAAAGCCACGCTCCGACCGCGGGGACCGCTTTCAGGAAGTCGCGCGCCGACAGCACATGCCGGTACCGTCGGCGAACCGCACAGTTGCAGGTACCTGCGGGCGAAATGCCGCAGATACCAAGCGAACACTTCAGCGCGGCCAGATGACTATGATCATGCGGCAGCGCCACCAACCCATACAGCACTTCGCCCATGTCGTCGGCCACCGGGCAGGAGTGTGGGCTGTGCAGGGCCGAGGAACAACCGTCCGACGGGGTAGCGGTCGGCCCCGGGCGCCACGTGCGTGACCAGCGTGGTTCGCCCACCTCGGCGTGCCCTTCACCTCGTGGATCGCCACCACCCGCCACTGGTCGGCCGCGGCCAGCAGGCGCTCCGGTTCGGCGTCACGGCCGGTGAAGACGGCCACGTCCCGCAGCAGCGTACGCATCGCCACCGCTGAACCGGAACCGGCACGCGCGGACGGCACCGTCACACCACCCACGTATCGGGAGGCGACGGTTCAGTACGACTCGGAGATCAACTCCACCCAATGCGACATCTTCAACGGCCGCCTCCCCTGCCAGCCAGCACACACCCTCATAAAGGCGTACCTCGCTCTGGCCGCCGCGCCACGTCTGCCCTACCTTGCGTCGACCTGCGTCCTCGATGGCTGCGCACTACAGCCATTCACCTCAAAGCAGCCCTCGCTTTTTGTACGAAGCCGGCGAAGCCATGCCTCCGGCCGCCTGCCAGAGTGCTTGGAGATCACGTATGATCGGCAGATCTTCGGCTGAGTGTTCAACGGTCGAAAATATTAACACTGAAAAACTGGTGTGCCCTGAAAGGGTTCCATAAGTCGGCTGCTGATCTATTTTTAGGGGGCCTTTGGCGTAGACCCCCACAAAGGAGCCGTGATGTCCCCCCGACGCGCTGGTATCTTGGTAGGTGCCGTTCTGGTCCTGATCTTCGGAATGACCCACCCTGCCACAGCAGCCGATCAATCCAGCAAGAACCACCGTCCGGCCACCCAGGCCGCGCCGCCCATCATCGGCGGCTCTTTCGTCACCGACGCCGAGGCTCCGTGGGCCGCCTCGATCTATCGCAGCGGCGGATCGTTCACCTGCTCCGGCACCATCATCGCCCCGACCTGGGTGCTGACCGCGCGGCATTGCGTCAGCAGCGGCATCACCGTCCGCGTCGGCAGCGTCTACAGATCACGCGCCACCACGATCGCCGTCACCAACTACCAGGTGTCGCCGCAGGGAGACCTGGCCCTGGTGCAGTTGTCCAGCGCCCACAACACCACCTTCTCCCAGCTCGCCGACACCAATCCGCCGAACGGCTCGACGAACCAGATCTGCGGTTGGGGCTACACCAGCTACAACGGCCCGATCTCGGAACAGCTCAAGTGCGCGGACGTCCGCGTCACTTCCACAACGTGCCGTGACTACCACAGCGGCCAGGCGATCTGCAGCAGCAGGATCACCGGCAACGCTTGGAGCGGCGACTCCGGCGGCCCGCAACGCTACAACGGCCAGCAGGTCGGCGTCGCCTCCACAGCCGACGGCCGGTCAACGCAGACCTACGGAAGCGTGCCCGCCAGCCGCTCCTGGATCCGCTCAACAGCCGGCGTCTGACCGCCCGCGCGCCCGGACCGCCCGGCCGGAACCCCTCCCGGCCGGGCGTTTCCGCATGCATGGCGGGCCACACGCCGCGCCCGCGGACCGTCCCGCTATTCGTCACCAACGGTGTGCGCCAGGCCCGGACGACTGCTCGACGATCGGCTCCGTCTACGCCATGAGCCGCTCATCATCCTCGGACTGCACACCAATCAACGCCCAAAAGCCGGGCCGGCCTCCAATAAATACCACCGTGTCAGCCGTGAAGAGCAGGCATGACGGAGCGGCGACAGAAGGCGATGACCCCGCCCTGATCGAGTTGGTCGGAACAAACAAAGGGCATGACTCCAAGATCGGTGATGCTCTGCAGGCTGGAACGTGATCCACGGGATCCTCAACCGTGCAACCGGGCCTTTGCTCGTGTGGCAAATTTCATACGGTTGAGCCACTCGTTCTTCAATGCTGCGAAGAACGATTCGGCCAGCGCGTTGTCCCAGCACACGCTGGTTCCGCCGACCGAGCGCCGCACCCACTTCTTGGTCAAGTCGGCTGAACTCTTCGACCGCGACATCGGCGCCGTCATGGTCCGGGCCGCGACAGCCGCCGACGAGTCCGAACTGACCAGCACACTCCAGATATGGCGCCTGCCGCCCGACCAGTTCCTCTACTCCTGACAAACCGGCGACCCACAGTAGCCGGGCAAACAACAGACTCATCCACAAAGAAGCACACTGCCCAGACGGGCCACCCATTGAGATGCCCTCGCGGGCGGCACTCTGCGACACAACCGAGCTTCACCCTGCGCGCGGCGATAGCGCGCCAGTGGCGATGATGTGGTGTGGGTTTATTGGCGTGTCGCCCACCGACACAACCCCCATGGCGCAGCTATTAATCCGTAGGTTGTGGGTTCGAGTCTCGCGCGGCCCACCAGCTGTGACCTGCTCGAACAGCGTCCACGATAGCTATGGCGGCCGCCGCCTGGGCCGCACTGAGGGCAGCCTGGGTCCTGGTTGTTCCAGGCGCATCGGGCACCGGTCCAGGGGCTGTCCCGACCCCCGGTTCCGGCGGTGCCGGTTGAGGGGCTCAATGTCGGGGCGGTCCGGGGTGGAAGGTGGCCTGGCCGGTGGGGTGGAGGCCGGTCTGGTCGCCGGGGCGGAGGTGTAGGTGGCCGTCGACCCGGACGTCGACCGGGCGTTCGAGCCCCTCGACGGAAAGGGTGATCATGGCGTCGTGTCCGTAGTAGCGCACGTCGGTCACCGTGCCGCCGGGGGTTGTTCCGGTGGGTTCGGTGAGCCTCAGTTGCTCTGGTCGCAGGATGACTGTGCCGTCGCCGGGTGCCTCGGCAGGTGCGCGCAGTTCGATCGTGCCGAGGGCCGTCGTGGCGGTGCCGTTCGAGGCGGTCCCGGGCAGGAGGACGGCGTCGCCGACGAATCCGGCGACCCAGGGGCTGGCGGGACGGCTGTACACCTCCTGCGGGGCGCCGCACTGCGCGACTCGTCCTTCGTGGATGACGGCGACGAGATCCGCGACGGACAGGGCCTCCTGCTGGTCGTGGGTGACGAGAACGGCCGTGGCGCCGGTCGCGCGCAGAGCGGCGCGGACGTCGGCGCGTACTCCGGCGCGCAGTGCGCTGTCCAGGGCGTTGAACGGCTCGTCGAGCAGGACGAGCGTGGGCTCAGGGGCCAAGGCGCGGGCCAGGGCGACGCGCTGCTGCTGTCCACCGGACAGTTCGTGCGGCATCCGGCCGCCGTATCCGGCCAATCCCACCAGTTCGAGCATCTCCTCGGCGCGACGCCGGCGTCCCGAACGGTCGGTGACGCCGAAGGCGACGTTGCGGGCAACGCTCAGGTGAGGGAACAGCGCACCTTCCTGGGGGACGATGCCGATGCGGCGGCGTTCCGGGGGGACGTGCGTCTCGGGGGCGGTCAGGGTCCGTCCGCCCACCGTGACGGTGCCCGCGTCGGCTCGCAGGAAGCCGGCGATGACGCGGAGCAGGGTGGTCTTCCCGCAGCCGGACGGGCCGAGCACGGCGGCCAGCGAACCGCTCGGGACGTCGAGGCTGAGCCCGTCCAGGACGGTCGTGCCCGTGCTGCTCCGGGGGGTGCCAGGGGTCGTCCTCCCACCGCGATCCGGGCCGTACACCTTGGTCAGCTCCTTGATGCGCAGATCGGTCATGGACGCTGCCTTCCGAGGAGGTAGGAGGGTACGGCGGCGAGCAGGATCAGCGCGGCGGCGTACGGGGCGGCGTCGGCGTAGGACCCGACGCCGGTCTCGGTCCACAGCCTGGTGGCGAGGGTGTCCATGCCGGTGGGACGCAGCAGCAGGGTGGCCGGCAGTTCCTTCATGCAGATCACGAAGGTCAGGGCCGCGCCGGCCGTGACGCCGGGGGCGGCCAGCGGCACGGTCACGCTGCCCAGGACGCGCAGGGGCCCGCGGCCGAGCGAGCGGGCGATGTCCTCCAGGACGGGCGGCGCCTGCAGGACGGCGGCGCGCGTGGCGGTGACCGCGACCGGCAGGAAGAGCACCGCGTAGGCGCAGACCAGCAGCGGCAGTTCCTGGTAGACGGGGGTGGCGTAACGGACCGCGAAGAACACCATGGCCAGGGCGACGGTGATACCCGGCAGGGCGTGTCCGGCGTAGGCGGCCTGTTCGATCAGCTCGGCGGCCCGTCCCCGATGGCGGGCCGCGAGAACGCCGACGGGAAGGGCGAGCCCGGTGGTGAGCGCGGCGCCGGCCGCCGCCACGCCGAGGGTGGCGCCCGCGGTGCTCAGGAGCCCGGCCGGGTCCCAGGTGGAGCGGTTCCCGGTGGCCAGCCAGTAAGCGAGCGTGGCCAGCGGGAACGCGACGGCGGCGGCGGCGACCGCCCCGCACCAGGACAGGGCGGGGACCGTCAGCCGTCCGAGCGGCATCGGGACGGCGGGACGCGCGGTCCCGGTTCCGGTCCTGGCGTGCCCGCGCCGCCCACGGGTCCGGGTCTCCAGCGCGACGAGAGCGATGGTCATCACCACCAGCACCACGCTCAGCGCGGCGGCCGGGGTGCGGTCGAAGCTGGCCTGGTAGGAGGTGTAGATGCCGCGTGTGAACGTGTCGTACCGCATCAGCGACACCGCGCCGAAGTCGGACAGCACGTACAGCGCGACGAGGAGCCCGCCGCCCGCCGCTGCCGGGCGCAGTTGCGGCAGGACGACACGGAGGAAGGTCCGCGCCGGGCCCGATCCGAGCGAGCGGGACGTCTCCTCCTGCGCGGGGTCGATGCCCCGGAGCGCGGCGGCCACCGGCAGGTAGACGTAGGGGTAGCTGACGAGGGTCAGCGCCAACGCCGATCCGGTGAATCCGGACAGGTCCGGCACTGCCGACAGCCAGGCGAAGGCGGCCACGTAGCTGGGCACGGCCAGCGGCAGGGTGGCGATCACCGACCAGGCGCGGGCGCCGGGCAGGGACGTCCGCACGGTGAGCCAGGCCAGCGAGATCCCCAGGACGAGGCAGGCCGCCACCACGACGGCGGCCAGGACCACGCTGCGGCCGAGGAGCTGCGCGGTGCCCGCGGTGGTGACGACGTCCCAGGCGAATCCGGGGCCCCGCTCCAGGGCCCGCACGGCGAGGTAGCCGAGCGGCAGCAGGGCGAAGGCCCCGGCCAGGCACGCCGGACCGAGCAGGGTCCTCGGGACGCGGGCCGCGGCCATCGGTTCAGACCATCCCCGCTTCGCGCAGCATCGTCAGGGTCTGCTGCAGCGAGTCGAGCTTCCCGAGGTCGATCTCGGGGGCCTTCAGCGAGTCCAGGGGAGGCAGGCCGGGCACGGTGCCGACGATCCCCGCGGCCAGTGGATACTCCTTGGTCTTGTCACTGAAGTAGGTCTGCGCCTCCTTCGACAGCAGATAGTCGACGGCCTTGAGCGCGGTCGCCTGGTGCTCGCTGCCCTTGAGCACCCCGGTGCCCGCGACGTTGATCAGCGCGCCGGGGTCGCCGCCGGGAAGGTAGTGCAGCTTGGCGGTGACACTTCCCTCCCCCTTCTCGGCGACCTTCTCGTACCAGTAGTAGTGGTTGATCAGCCCGATCGAGACCTGCCCGGAGTTCACCGCGTCCAGCAAGGCGAGGTTGTCGTTGTAGGCCTTGACGCCGTTGGCCTTCATGCCCTTGAGCCAGGCGCGCGTGGCCTCGTCGCCGTCCAGGACCCGCATACCGGTGACGAACGCCTGGAAGGAGGCGTTGGTGGGCGCGTAGCCGACCTTGCCCTTCCACTCCGGCTTGACGAGGTCGCGCACCGTGTTGGGCGGCTTGGGCACCTGCGTGGGGTGGTAGGCCAGCACGCGGACGCGGCCGGAGAGTCCGACCCAGTCCCCGGCGCTTCCACGGAACTTCGCGGGCACCTTGTCGAGGGACGTCTGGGGCAGCTTCTCCAGGCGCCCCTCCTTCGCCAGGGCGCCGAGCGCACCGGCGTCCTGGGACAGGAAGAGGTCGGCCTTCGACTTGCCGCCCTCCTCCAGGATCTGCGCGGCCAGTTCGGCGCTGGAGCCGTACCGCACTTCGACGTCGGTGCCGACGGCCTTCTCCAGCTTCTCCAGCAGCGGCTTCACCAGCCCCTCGTTGCGACCGGAGTAGATGACCAGGCCGGCGTCGCCCCCGATGCCGCATGCGGTCCCGAGTGAGAGAACGAGGGCCGTCAAGATCAAAACGGAGGAGTATCGGCGCAGGGGGTTTCGCATGATTTCCTCGGGAGGGTGATCTAGAAGAAGATTGGCATTTAGTTTAGCCTTACCTAAAATGCCCAGGGTGAGCAACCCCCATCCCTCGGTGCCCGCGGTCGTCCCGTTCGCCCGCGACCTGGCCGGTCACGGCGACCGGACGGCGGTCATCACCGCCGACGGCGCCCTCTCCTACCGCGAGCTCGCCGACCGGGTGGCGGCCGCCGCCCGGCGCCTCGGCACCGGACGGCGGCTCGTCCTGCTCGCCGGCGCCAACACCGTCGACGCCCTCGTCGTCTACCTGGCGGCGCTGTCGTCCGGGCACCCCGTCCTGCTCGCACCGCACGACCGACCCGGCTTCCTGCGGTCCCTGACCGACGCCTACGACCCGGACGTCGTGGCCTACCCGGACGGGACGCTCGACGAGCGCCGCACAGGCTCCGCACACACGCTGCACCCCGACCTCGCGTTGCTGCTGAGCACGTCCGGTTCGACGGGCTCACCGAAGCTCGTCCGGCTGTCGCACGAGAACCTGCGGTCGAACGCCGCGTCCATCGCCGCCTCGCTGGGCATCCGCGCCGGCGACCGCGCCGCCACGACCCTGCCGATGTACTACTGCTACGGCCTGTCCGTCATCAACAGCCACCTGCTGCGCGGGGCGGGCCTCGTCCTCACCGGCCTCTCGGTGACCGACGACCGCTTCTGGACACTCTTCCGCGTCGCCTGCGGCACGACCCTCGCAGGCGTCCCCTACACCTTCGAGCTGCTGGACCGGGTGGGCTTCGCCGACATGCGGCTGCCCGACCTGCGCTATCTCACCCAGGCGGGCGGACGGCTGCCCGCCGCCCAGGTGGAACGCTACGCGGCGCTCGGAAAGCGCCACGGCTGGGACCTGGTCGTCATGTACGGCCAGACCGAGGCGACCGCCCGCATGGCCTACCTGCCGCCCGAACTCGCGTCCCGCCATCCGCGGGCGATCGGCGTCCCGATCCCCGGCGGCTCCTTCCGCCTGGAGCCGCTGCCGGACGTCCCCGGATCCGACACCGGCGAACTCGTGTACGCCGGGCCGAACGTCATGCTCGGCTACGCCGAGAGCCCCGCCGACCTGGCCCTCGGCCGCGCCGTCGACGAACTGCGCACCGGCGACGTCGCGCGGCGCCTGCCCGGCGGGACATACGAGATCATCGGACGCCGCAGCCGGTTCGCCAAGCCGTACGGCCTGCGGATCGACCTCCAGCACGTCGAGGAGACACTCGCCGGACACGGCCTGACCGCATGCTGCGCCGGCGACGACGCGGGACTGGTCGTGGCCGTCACAGGCGACACCGCGGGACGGATCGTCCGGCGGCTCGTGGCGGCCGAGTGCGGCCTGCCCGCCAAGGCGGTCAGCGTGCACGTCCTGCCCGACCTGCCCCGGCTCCCTACCGGCAAGCTCGACTACGATGCCGTGCTCCGGCTGGCCCGCACCGACCCGGCGGCCACCACGGACCTGTGCCGCCTGTACGCCGAGGTCCTGGACCATCCCGGCGTCACCGAGGACGACACCTTCGTCGGCCTGGGCGGCGACTCGCTGTCCTACGTGGAGATGTCGCTGAAGCTGGAGGAAGCACTCGGCCACCTTCCCCCGGACTGGCCCACGCGGCGCATCCGCGACCTGCGGCGCTCGGCCCGCGGCACCAGGCTGCGGGCGCTGGAGACGGGCATCGCGCTGCGCGCCGCCGCGATCGTCCTCATCGTCGGCTCCCACATCGGCCTCTTCTGGATCCAGGGCGGGGCACACGTACTGCTGGCGGTGGCGGGCTTCAACTTCGCCCGCTTCCACCTCACCTCGGCGGGCAGGCGCGAACGCCGCCGGCACGTCCTGGGCACCCTGGCGCGGATAGCCGTGCCGAGCGTCGCCTGGATCGTCCTCGCGGCACTCCTCACCGCCGACTACCACTTGGTCGACGCGCTGCTGCTGAACAGCGCGACCGGGCGCGACAGCAACTACTGGTTCATCGAGGTGATCGTCTACATCCTGCTCGCCATGGCCGCGTGGCTGAGCGTCCCGGCCCTGGAACCGGCGGAGCGGCGCTCGCCCTTCCCCTTCGCCCTCGGGCTCCTGCTGGCCATGCTGATCGTCCGCTACGACCTCGGTGGGCTCACGGACCTGCCGGACGCGATCACCGCCCTCTGGATGTTCCCCCTCGGCTGGGCCGCGGCGAAGGCCGCCGGTGTGGGGCAACGTCTGCTGGTGACCACGATCGGGCTGGCCACGATCCCGGGATACTTCGGCCCAGGGGAGCAGCTCAGAGAGATCATCCTCATCATCGGCGTGGCCCTGCTGATCTGGGTCCCGCTCCTGCCGAGCACCGCCTGGCTCAACCGCCTCACCGGCCCGCTCGCCGCCGGATCGCTCTACATCTACCTGGTCCACTGGCAGGTCTACCCGCTGCTGGACGAGCACTCCGAGCCCCTGGCCCTGCTCGCCTCACTCGCGGCCGGCCTGGCCTACACCGCCGTCGCCACGAGGGCCATCCGCTATACGACCGGCCGAAGCAGCAGGACGACCTTCCGGTCACCGACACCTGAGCCACCCCCAGCCTTGCGGACGAGTCTCCAAGAACCCGGGAAGGTTCACCCTGTGACCGACAGAGGTCACCCGTCACCAGACGAGGCTGGCCACACCTCCCCGCCGCCTCTCACCGTCGGCTATCAGGCGGACGATCTGTCCGTCCTGTTCAGAGGCCCCTCGCAGTGACCACCGAAACCTCAGGAAAAACGCAGACCACGATCGGCACGGCGGAGGTGGCCATCACCGGCGATCGCAACAGCCCGCGGAACGGTTTCCAGCAGACCACCCGTGGCCAGTCGCAGCACGGTCAGGGCGGGTATCACCGCGATCCACACCATCAGTGGCCACGTTCGAACATGAATTGGCAGGTCGCAAGGGTCGTCTGGAAAGCGGTTCAATGTGATTCGGCTGGCTGATCGCCGTAATGGCGAACGAAGATCGTTTGCCGACGAGGTACTTGCGGGAGTTTGGCGGTTTGTTGGGTATGGGTTGACATAGTGTCCGGAGATGATCGGCCATGAATGAGCCCACATGATTGCGCCCCGCCGGGCTCGAGGGACCGCGAAGCATGGAGGAGATTCATGAAACTCACCATGGCTGCTTCCGCTCTGACGGCGGTGAGCGTCACGATCGGCATCGCTGCACCGGTCGCGGCCAGTGCCTTCCCGACGAATCGTGCAACGCCCTCCCGCGCCGACGCGCGGGACACCGCAGACAAGTATCGCGACTACGCCGATCTCGCCCGCAACGAGGAGGAGGGCCAGGACTACCGGCGCAGCCTCCGCTGGCCACCCGGGGCCAAAGCCGCGCATATCGCCATCCATGGAGGTGCGATCGAGGCCGGCACCACCCAGCTTGCCGACCATGCCGCGAGAGCACGTCAGAGCTATGGCTTTTACTCCTTCGAGGGCATCAAGAGCGAAGGCAACCAGGACCTGCACATCACCTCCACCAGGTTCGACGAACCCAAGGGGCTCAAACTGGCCCAAGGCGTCAGCTACACGATCTCCTGGCACGGGATGAGCGGCGACACCGCCAGGACCTATATCGGCGGACGCGACGCACTACTGCGCTCTCGTGTCGTGGCGGCGCTGAAGGAGGCCGACTTCTCGGTCGAGCCGGCACCCGACGACCTCGACGGGATGAGCAAGGAGAACATCGTCAACAAGAACCGCAGGGGCATGGGCGTACAACTCGAACTGACCACCGCCCAGCGCAGGGCGTTCTTCGCAGACGGCAAATTGAACCGCGCCTGGATCGAGGACCCATCCCATCAGACCACGGCGTTCAAGAAATACACCGCGGCGGTCGACAAGGCCCTGGCCACCGTCGCAGGCTGACTGATCCCCACGCCGGATCTGGTAGGCCCCAACTCGGGACCAGCTCGAATACGTCATTGTCGAGTGGAGCGGCTGGTACAACGACCGCCGACTGCATACCGCGATCGGCGACGTCCCATCAATCGAATACGAGACGGCCTACTACGGTTACGGTGGCCAGCTACGCCTACGTCAACCCGATGGTCGCGGTGACGCTGGGCGCACTGCTCGGCCAGGAGCCGCTGAGCCCCAACCTGCTGCTCGGCGGAGCCGTCATCGTGAGCGCCGTGGTCCTCGTCGTCAACAAGGCCATGACCCAGCAACTCCGCTGCCGCCCCACCCGCACAAAGCCCTCAGGCGAGGCGCGTGTCGTCCGTTGAGAGGAGGTCCTCCAGGTAGATGGGAGACGGACCATCCAAGTCGTGGCGCCTCCCGGGGGACGGCCAGACGCCGTTCTCGGTCAGCCGGTTACGGAGGTGTCAGGCCGGAGGGCATCGATGCCGGATGGCTTGCAGCACCGTGCCGACGGTCGGGCGGTGGCGGCTGCTGGCGCGCATGACGGCAAGTACGTCGCGCTCGGCGTCCTTGGCGTCGACTTCCTGGATCGCGACGCCGGGCCATGATCCGAGATCCGCGGACGCCGGGATGAAGGCGATGCCGTGGCCGGCGGCGACGAGTGAGGCGATGATCGCGGAGTCGCCGTTGTGATGCGTGATGTCGGGCCGGAACCCGGCCTGGTGGCACAGTCGCGGCACCAACTGCCCGAAGAAGCTGCCCGGCGCTCCGGCGATCCAGCGTTCGTCCACCAGGTCGGCGATCTGGACCGGGACCCGGCTGCGCGCCGCCGGGTGGTCGGCGGGAACCGCGAGCCGTACCGGGTCGTGGAACAGCAATTCGTTGTGCAGCCCATCGGGCACGTCCAGCGGTGCGCCGCCGTAGGAGGGCACGATGACGACGTCGACGTCCCCCGCCCGCACGGCGACAAGAGCGTTCTCGGCGGCCATGCCGATGCTTTCGACACGCAGTTGGGGATGCTGTTCGCGCAGGTCGGTGAGAACCTGCGCGAGGAGGCGGATCGCGACGCTCTGGAACCAGCCGACACGGACCGTGCCGCTGAGCCCTCCGCGCAGCCGCTCGATCGCGGCGCCCGCGAGTTCGATCTCTTGCAGGATGCGCTCCGCTCGCAACGCCAGCTCGGTGCCCACCTCGGTCAGGCGAAGACCGCGCCCCACCTTCTCGGTCAGCGGCGCGTCGACGGTCCGCTCCAGTGTGGCGAGCTGGTGGCTGGCCGCGGAGCGGCTGAGGAACAGTGCCTCGGCTGCGGCGGTGAGCGTTCCCCGCAGCCGGAGCTCGTGGAGCAGCCGTAGGGACGACAATGACCACATAGGTGAACGATATCGAACAATGATCGGGAAAAGGTTGCGCTTGTGCGCCGCTTCGCGGGCTGATCTTCTGGGACTTCAGGACGAGGGCACGAGCGGAGGACCGCCATCATGATGAGCGCCGAGGGGGGCACGGTGAGTGAGTGTCCGAGTTGCGGCCGACCGGCCGCCGGCACCTCCAGGGTCGTGTCCCGGCATCTGACTTCCGACGGCGTCGTAAGTTACACGCGGTGTCCATGCGGTGAGTACCAGGTACGAGTCCAGCCCTGCGGCACTGCCCAACTCATCAAACGAACGAACCAGGGCCTGACGACCTCCGCCCGACCAAACTCAGATCATCGACACACGCTCCCGACTCGGGCACCAGAATAGGACGACCTGAATTTGGCCTCGTTAAGGCTCGCACTATGGGCGATAGTGCCCAGGCCGTACGCAGACGGCCTGAATCTGTGCACGTGAGCGGGGCGCCCGAGCGACGGGTTCAGCTCCCCGCCGGGCATGACTGGTCACCGCTGCGCTCTTCGTGGATTGTGCGTCTCCCTCTGGTAGGTAGTCGCTACGGCATAACCGAGCCATAATCAGGGCGGCCCGGTCAGCGGCCATTTCGCGGTCGGCAGGGCCGGACACACATCTCCTGTGCCGTACGTCGAGGCGCCAATCGGTGACGAGGAGGCCGATATGGCAAGACCAAGGCGGAAGCTTCGCACCCGAGCAACGGTCCTGGTGGCCGGAATCGTCGTCCTGACGGCGCCTGCGGCCACGGTCGGCGCGGCGACGGGCAACGGTGCCGCGACGGGCAACGGTGCCGCGCTTGGCGATCCGGGCAACCGGGCGGCACCGGGCGACATCGCCCAATGGGTGGTGGACATGGACGCCGCCAAGTTACGCGAACTATTGGCGAGCGGCCGGGTGACCTCGGTTCGATTGGTCAAGGCCTACCAGGCGCGCATCGATGCTTACGAGCGGGCGTACGCCGACCAGCCCGGTGTCAACGCGGTCATTCGCAGGGACCCCACGGCGATCGCCGATGCCGCCCGGCTCGACGCCGAACGCGGACGGGGGCACGTCCGCGGGCCACTGCACGGCATCCCGGTCCTGATCAAGGACAACTACGACACCGAAGACCTGCCCACGTCCAACGGCTCGCTGGCACTGAGGCACTGGCGCACCGCCGATGACGCCGAGCAGGTCGCGCGGCTGCGCGCGGCCGGGGCGATCATCGTCGCCAAAACCAACCTGCACGAGTTCGCCTCCGGCGTCGAGACCATCAGCTCGCTCGGTGGACAGACCCGCAACCCCTACGACCAGACCCGCAACCCGGGCGGCTCCAGCGGCGGCACGGGTGCCGGTGTCGCGGCCGGCTTCGGCGCGGCCGGTCTGGGCTCGGACACCTGCGGCTCCATCCGCAGCCCGGCGGCCCACAACAGCCTGGTCGGGCTGCGGCCGAGCCAGGGCCTGTCCAGCCGCGACGGCATCGCGCCGCTCTCCGACACCCAGGACGCCGGCGGCCCCATCGCCAAGTCGGTCACCGACATCGCACTGATCCTGGACGCCACCGCCGGATACGACCCGGACGACCCGTCCACCAAGGCGTCCATCGGACGGATCCCCCGCACCTACACCGCCGCTCTGGACGACGCCGCTCTGGCCAACACCCGCATCGGCGTGTTCACCGACTACCTGAGCACGTCGGGGCCCGCGCAGGCGACGACGGCGCTGGTCCGGGCCGCCGCCGCGGACATGGCCTCGCAGGGCGCGACCGTCGTCGATCTGCCGCCCCAACCCGCGCTGATGTCGGCGGTGGACGCCTCCTGGGTGTTCCCCGACGAGACGGAGCGCGACCTCAACCGCTACCTGGCGGCGCCGGGCTCGCGATTCCCCCGCTCGCTGGCCCGGCTTGAGCCGCCGGCCGACATCGTGACCCTGGACGACATCGTCACCTCCGGCCAGGTCACGCCCACGGTCCTGAAGCGGCTCAAGGAACGGCTGGGCACCTCGACCGGCCCGCAGGACGCCTACCGCCAGCGGCTGGCCCGGCGCTTGCAGGCGCAGCAGCTGCTCCACAAGCTGTTGAACGACCATGACCTGGACGCACTGGTCTACCCGGCGGTCTCGCAGCAGGCCGCGCCGATCGGGCAGCCTCAGGAGGGTCTCCGGATCTGCGCCCTCGCCGCCAACACCGGGTTCCCCGCGCTGACGATCCCCGCCGGCTTCACACCCGACGGCATGCCGGTGGGAGTCGAACTACTGGGACGGCCGTTCAGCGAGCCGACACTGCTCGGGCTCGGGTTCGACTACCAGCAAGCGACACATCACCGCCGGCCGCCGGCAAGTACCCCACCCCTGAACTGACCCCGTCGCCGCAAACGCCTCCTCCTCCGCGGCGGTCGTCATCTACTTGATGGCCTTGATGCCTTGATCGTCGGCTCCTTGCCGACCGGCCCTGGTGATGAGTTTTCGCGGCCGCACCCGTCACACCCATGACGGGAAACCACGAGACGGAAGGATGACGTGATGGGTGCGGACACGTGGCTGGAGGAGCTGGGCGTGAGCGGTCTGGACGAGGTCGGCGAGCCGGAGTTCTCGGGGCTGGCGGAGCGGCACCGGCGGGAGCTGCACGTGCACTGCTACCGGATGCTCGGGTCGTTCGAGGACGCCGAGGACACCGTGCAGGAGACGTTCCTGCGCGCCTGGCGGCGGCGGGAGACCTTCGAGGGGCGGTCGACGTTGCGGGCCTGGCTGTACCGGATCGCCACCAACGCCTGCCTGGACCTGCTCGCCAAGCGCCGCCCGGAGCCCGCGACCGGCGGCGAGGTGCGGTGGCTCCAGCCCTACCCGGACCGGCTGCTCGACGAGCTGCCCGCGGGCGACGCGGACGAGCCGGAGGCCGTCGCCGTCGCGCGGGAGACGATCGAACTGGCGTACCTGGTCGCGGTCCAGCACCTCGCGCCGCGCCCGCGGGCCGTGCTGATCCTACGGGACGTTCTCGGCTGGCCGGCCAAGGACGTCGCGGAGCTCCTCGGCGACTCCGTCAACTCCGTGAACAGCGCGCTGCAGCGGGCCCGCGCCGGCATGCGCGAGCACCTGCCCGCCGAGCGGCAGGACTGGACCGGCGGCGAGGAGGACGCCGGGACGCGCGAGGTCGTGCGCCGCTATACCGACGCCAGCGTGGCCACCGACGTCGGCAGGCTCGCCGCACTGCTGCGCGACGACGTCCGGTGCTCGATGCCGCCCACGCCGGGCCTGTACGTCGGCCGCGACGCGGTGGTGAACGACTGGATCGAGAGCGGCTTCGAGGGCATGAAGCACCTGCGCGCCGTCCTCACCTCCGTGAACCGGCAGCCCGCCGTCGCCTTCTACCAGAAGCGGAAGCGGGAGGGCGCGTACCTGCCGCTGACGATCGACGTCCTGCGCGTCACCGGCAGGGCGATCACCGAGATCGTCACGTTCCACGACGACCAGTTCCCGCGGCTCGGGCTGCCGGATCACCTGCCCGCCGACGGCACGGAGTAGTCCCGTTGCGGACGCTCGCGCTGCGCGGTGGCGGGCGTGTCGCGGTGGTCGACGCCGAGTGGTCTGACGCGTTCGGCGTCGTCACCCGCGGGCGGGTGCAGCTGGAGCTGCGCGACGGTGAGCCCGGGCCGGTCCTCGGACGCGACGCAGGGTTCTGGCTCCGCGGCACCGGCGTCCGCGCCCTGCGCAACCCCGGCCGCCGCACGGCCAGAGTGCGCATCGTCACCCCCACGGCCGCACGCCGGCCAACACACCCCAACGCCAATCACCCAATGATCGAGGACGACATGAACAGCATGAACGACACCGGGGTCGTCGCAGGTCCGGCATCGGGCCAGACCAGCCGCCGCACCCACCGACTCCGCGGGCTCGCCGGCGCCGGTCTGGTCGCCACGCTCGCGGCCATGGCGGCCACCACCCTCGCCGCTGCGCTCGCCCAGGCCGCCGGCGTCGACTTCGAGGTCCCCGATGGCGGCGAGTCGATCCCGTTGTCCGGGTTCGCCGTGGTGACCGGGTTCTTCTCGGTCGTGGGCAGCGTCGTCGCCGTCGCTCTTCTTCGCTGGAGCGCTCGCCCCGCCGCGCGATTCGTGTGGACGGCGGTGTCGCTGACCGCGATCTCCTTTATCCCGCCCCTCCTCTCCGGGGCGAACACCGCCACCATCGCCGCCCTCCTCGGGCTGCATCTCGTCGCCGCGACGGTGATGATCCCCACCCTGGCGCGGAGCCTCCACACCCGGACCGACTGACGATCCCGCAACACCGTGACATCGCGATGAGGCGGTAGACGGTAGGCGGTGATCGCGAATGGCGTCGAGGGACTCGGCGGTCTGCGCCGCCGTCCACAGGCGTGGGCCGCGAGACCGATGGCCGGGGGACGCCGGGCCGGTGCCCGGCGTCCCCCGACGGATGGGTGCGCGGTCAGGATCGAGTTGCGATCCGGTAGGCGCGGATGATGGTTTGTTCCAGTTTGTTGCCGTCGCTGTCCTCGGCTGTGGCGCGGAGCGAGACGAACCCGTTCGCGGGCGGGTGGCGTACGAGCGCCACCGATCCGCGCGGCGTCTGCTTGAGCTGTGCGTCCTGCCAGGTCTTTCCGTCGTCGACGGACACCTGGACGGTCAGGCCGCGCAACCGCCCGGCGTCGCCGTCCGGCTGTGATTCGGTGATGACCGGCAGTTCGATCTCGCGTCCGGCCTCGGCGGTGCCGTGGTCGTCCACCGGTGGGACGTACCGCACCGCCCACAGGGGCAGCAGGGCCGGCTTGCCATCGTCGGCGTGACCGGAGCGGAACGTCCAGGCCACGTCCACCAGGGTGGACAGTTCACCGGACCGCCGTTCACTGGTGATGTGCAGCCGGTAGTCGGACGGCTCGGGCGGCACGGGGAACTCCGTCATCGCGAACGGTTTCCTGCCGATTTCGACGCCGTTGCGGTACAGGACGGCCAGGGTCCGCGCGTCGCCCCATACGGTGCCGTACCGGCCGGAGCCGTCACCGTTGAACGCCGTTTCGACCTTGAGGACGTCACCTTCGCGGTAAACCATCGGCCTGCCTCCGCGAGGCAGTGTCGGGCCGATGACGGCATAGTTCCATTTCTCGGTGTAGGTCCGCCCGGCGCGGTAGGCGACGGGTGCGGACTCCAGGTAGCTCGCCGGCTGGGAGTCCGGTCTGAACTCGAAATCGATCGCCTGCCACCGCACCCCGCCCTCGGTGGTGTAGTACTCGGTGCGGTGGAACGGCAGCCGCGTGGACAGCGACGGGGCGACGTTGCCCAGCAGCCCCAGGTCGGTGCTGGGGAAGGTTCCCGACTCACCGGTGGCGCCGGGGGTGTTGATCGCGCGGCTGACCTTGACCGTGGCGAAGTCCCGCTGCTCGACCTTCTTGGTGAAGCCGGTGATCATGCGCTGCCCGGTCGGCCACGCCATGTGGTAGACCGCCGGGCTGTCGGTGTCGGTGCCGTCCGGTCCGGGTTGCAGGACGGTCCCGCGCACGAAGGAGCGGAAGCCCTTGACGGGCTCGTCCGGCCCCATCCGGCCGGCCGTGACCTGGTCGAAGCTCGTCGTCTGGAGCATGAAGTTGTAGGAGTTGCCCGGGGCGGAGAACCCGGCTCCCACCTGGGCCGCGCGCCATTGCAGATCGGTGCGCGGCGGGGTCACCGTGACCGGTTCGGCCTGCCGCGCGTCGGCGACGAGGGTCTGCGCCGACGTGACCTCCAGTCGCTGCTGGACGAGCAGGGTGTTGAGGTTGTCCTGGTTCTGGCCGATGACGGAGTTGACGGTGTAGACGCCCTTGGGCACCCGCACCGTGTCGCCCTTGCCGGGCCCGGGCGTCCCGTAGACGCCCGGCTTGTCCATCCGGAAGAGGGTGTCGAGGAACCCGGCGGCGGGAGCGCCAGCACGGTCCAGGTGCTTGATGGTCAGGTCGTAGCTCTCCTGCTCGTTCTCCAGGCTGAACGGTGTGCCGATCACGGTGTCGCCCGCGGTCGCCCGCAGGTGGCCGGTGATGTAGCCGTACACCGCCCCGATCGCCTTGGTGTCCGCCGAGAAGGTCACCGTGGCGCGGCCACCCGCCGGCACGGTCACGGACGAGGGGCTGGCCGTGAACCCTGCGGCCGGCACGGGCTTACCGTCCGGGCCCTTGGCGTCCGTGGACAGCTTCAGGGTCACCGGCGCCTTGCCGTGGTTGACGTAGGTCACCGGCTTGGGCACGGCGGGGCCGTCGTGGGGCCAGCGCTGCGTGCCGAAGCTCACCGAGCCCTGCTCGGCGGTCACCGCCTGGCCGACCGCGCGGGCCACGTCGAGCCGTCCGGCGCCCTGGCGCGTGAGCTCGACGCCGGGCAGCGGCCTGGCCGTGCCCATCAGGTGCGCCTTCAGCTGGGCCGGCGTCCAATCCGGATGCTGCTGGGCGAGGATCGCCGCGGCGCCGGTCACGTGCGACGCGGACATCGAGGTGCCGGTGAACGACGCGTACTTCTGGTCGGGCGAGGGCGGCCACATGTCCTTGCCGCGTGCGGCGACGATGGACTGGCCCGGGGCGGCGATGTCCGGCTTGAGGGCGAGGTCGCCCGGCCGTGGCCCGCGGCTGGAGAAGCCGGCGAACCCGTCGGTCTTGGTGGTCGCGGCGACCGAGAGCGCGGCGTCGGCACTGCTCGGCGAGCTGATCCGGATGCTGGGGTGGGACTCGCCGCTGTTCCCGGCGGCCGCCACGAACAGCGTGCCGTACCGCTCCGTGAGGTTCCCGACGGCCTGTTCCACCGGGTCGGCCCCCGGCCAGTCGGCCTCGCCGAAGCTCAGGTTGACGACGTCCGCGCCCTGCTCCGCAGCCCACTGCATGCCTTCGAGGATCAGCGAGTCCGGGCATTCGCGCCCGATGCAGATCTTGCCGATGAGCAGGCTCGCGCCGGGGGCCACGCCGCGGTAGCGTGCGTCCGCGGCGGCTCCGCTGCCGGCCACGGTGGACGCCACGTGGGTGCCGTGGCCGACGGTGTCCTCGGGCTCGTCCGGGGTGAAGTTCCGCTCGGCGACCACACGTCCGGCCAGGTCGGGATGGGTCGCGTCGGCGCCGGTGTCCAGCACCGCCACCTTCACGCCTTTGCCGTCATAGCCCGCCTTCCACGCGGCGGGCGCGCCTACCAGCGGCACGCTGGTGTCGATGAGGAGCCGGCGCCGCCCGTCCAGCCAGACCTTCGTTCCGGCGGCGGGGGGCCGCGTGGTGAGTGATCTCCACAGCGCCGTTCCTGGTCCGGCATCGGCCGCCACCGCGTGCGCCGCCGGCAGTTCCCGGGTCACCGCCAGACCCGGGAGCCCGATCGCCGAACGCGGCGACGTCTTGGGACGGGTCACGATCAGCGGCAGGCCCTTGGGACGGGCGTCGTAGCCGAAGTTCAGCAGGGTGGTGACGTTGAACAGGCGCGGGTCCAGCCTCTCGGACTGGAGCAGGGGCAGGGCGTCGGTGGGGATGACGTGCTGCTCGCCGCCGACGCGCTGGTTGAGGAACGGTATGCCGGTCCGCCCCTTGGCGGGCTCGACCAACACGCCCTGGCCTGCGACTGTGACCCGGTCACCGGTGATCAGCGTGACGGTGCGGGGCGCGGCTCCGGCCGCGCGGGCCGGTGCCGCGCCCGAGGGAGCCGATGCCGCGCCAGGGGGAGCCGGTGCCGCGCCCGAGGGAACCGGCGCCGCCGAGGCGGGACCGGCGGGACTGAGCGCGGGGAGCAGGCTCAGCAGTACCGCGACGGCCGGCAATCGCCAGCGCGCCCTTGGACGTGGATGCATTTCTTCTCCTCCTGGTGCTGACCGGAATGGCCCGTCGGCCCCGCCCAGCCGTCGGCTGGACGGGGCGCGCCACGCGACTGAGCCACCAGCGGCAAGGGACCTCGTGTCTCCATGAACCGGTTCGCTCGGAGGAAGCGGGGCCCCGGGGAGTGCCGGGGACGAAATGGCCGCCGATGAAAGGTCCGGCCAGGGCCGCCGATGAAAGGCACGGCCCTGGCGCCCGGGAGCGCGGTTCGTCGAACGCAAGGGCCGGAAGCGCCATTCCGAAAAGCGGAACCGGCCCGGCGTCCATCGGGTGATGGTACGTCGCGAGGGCATGCACAGCTCCTTTGCTGGTATGCGCAGGCCCTCATTAAAATAGATCAGCGATCAGTCGCCATGAGGCTTCCACTTCAGCCCGGTATTTCAGTCTTTAATTCACTTTCCATCGAAGAATAGAGTAGCCTATTACTCTATTGTCGCCATTGCCGTCACCCCAGCAGGCGCCGGAAAGCCGGGAGCCGATGGTCACAAGACGCCGGGGGACGGGCAAAGACGAGTAATCCCATTGCTCTACTCCCGCTCGCCTTGGCCGTCGCCGGTCGGGCCGAGGAGAGCGGTGGCGAGCTGGGCGCGGTTGGAGACGCCGAGCCGGGAGTAGGCGCGCCCGAGGTAGTTGTCGACCGTCCGCACGGACAGGGCCAGCCGCTCGGCGATGGCCTTGCTGGACATTCCCCTGGCGGCCAGCAGCGCCACCTGGCGCACGCGCGGGGGGAGCGAGGAGTCCAGGACGTCGGACCCGAACATGACCAGTGGGGTCCGGGCGCCTTCGCAGAGGTCGAGGAGGGCGGCCGTCCGTGCCTGCGCCGCCGCCGCCCGTCCCGGACGCCCCGCCTTCCGGTGGGCCCTGGTGGCGGCGGCGGCCAGCTCCGCGGCGTGCAGCGCGAAGCCGAGGCGGTTCAGGTCGGTGGCCGCGCGGTCGAGGGCCTCGCCGTCGGAGGAGACGAGCGCGTGCGCCGCACTGGCCAGTGCCGGCATCAGGGGGCCGTCGACGAAGCCGCCCAGTTCGGTGAGGCGGGGCAGCACCGGCCGCGCCTCGCCGAGACGAGCCGCGTCGTACAGCGCGATCGCCTCGTCGGCGTACAGCTCACCCTCGTTCGCCAGCGCGGCGGCGTGCCGGGCCTGCGCCGCCGCGCGCGTCAGGTCTCCGGTCGCGGCGAGCACCCAGGCGCGGTTCATCTCGATCCACGGATTCATCACGCGGTTGGTCTCGTCCCGCAGCGCGTCGGCGCGGGCCATCCATCGCTCGGCGCCGGTCGCGTCCCCGGCGAGCGCCGCGGCGGCGGCGAGGTCGGCCAGCAGGCTGCGGGTCATCCTGAAGGAGTCCTCCCCCTCGCGGGCCGCCACCGCCTCGCGCAGCGCGGCCTGGGCGGTGACCACCTGTCCCCGCACCTTGGCGAGCCCGCCGCGGAATCCCGCCCAGCTCGCCGCCAGCCCCCGGGCGCCCTGGGCGACGGCACCCGCGTAGCCCTCCTCGGCGAGTTCTCCCGCCTCACGCAGCCGGCCGGACATGCGCAGGGCGAGGCAGCGGGTCCAGCGGAGCATCGCCTCCTGCCAGGGCGACTCGTCGCGGACCTCGTCGGCCGGGGCCGGTCCTCGGTCGCTCAGCGCGAGGGCGGTGTCGAGACGGCCGAGAAGCGTGTTGGCGAGCACGGCGACCGGCCGGATCTCGCCTCCCATGGTGCCCGTGCGGTCCACGCTCGCGGAGACCAGGTCCAGGGCGTCGCGGCAACGTCCGTCGCAGAGCAGGAGCCATATGCGGACGGCTTCGGCGACCTCGCAGTCCGGATCGGCGGCGGCGCTCCGACCGGCCTCGCCATTCTGATCCGCCTCGCCATTCTGGTCGGACTCGCAGGACGGATCGGCCTCGCTATTCTGATCGGCCCGGTCATCCCGGTCGTCTCCGCCGCGTCCGCCGTCCGGGGTCTCCGCGCCGGGACCGCCGCTCGTGGCACCGGGCCGGGGGCGGTCTAACACCTCGCTCGCCGCGTCCGATGACCCGGCTCCCCAGTACAGGCACGCCGCGCGGACCGCCGCCCACTGCCAACGCCGGTCACCGTCACCGGCCGCGGACAGGCTCCCGGCCAGCACCGCCTCCGCTTCCGGACCCTGCCCCCGCCAGGCCAGGGCCAGGGCCAGCATCCGATCCGCCTCGGGACCGGCGCCGAAGTCCCTGGCGCCTCGGGCGAACCGCTCGGCGAGGGCGAGGTCGACCCGCTCGGCGGCCTGGCACGCCGCGCTGAGCAGCGCCTTGGGGCGTGCGGCCGTGCCCGTGTCCAGCCGCCACCCGGCCAGGCGGAGCTCGTCGTCCCGGCGGCGCCGCGGCTCCCCGTCGAGGACGTCGGCCAGCCAGCCGCGGATTCTGCGTGCCCGGGCCACCGGGAGGACGCCGCGGATGACGCCGCCGTGCAGGGGCGGGACGAGCCGCAGCACGCGCCGCCGCCCGGATCTCGCGAACACGACCATGCCCGCGCGTTCCACCGCCTCGACCGCGTCCGGCTCCAGCGGGCCCGCGACCGTCAGGCGGTCCAGGGTCGCGACGGGCAGCGGCTCCCCGCAGGCCAGGACCTCCAGCACCGTCCGCGCCGCGCCGTCCAGCGTGCCCAGCCACTCCTCGGCCAGTTCGTTCAGGCGCGTCCCGTGCTTGGCCGCGGCGTCCCAGAACCACACACCCTCCCTGCGCGCCAGGGCACCGTCCTCCCGGGCCCCGATCAGCAGTTCGCGCAGCAGCAGCGGATGGCCCGCCGCCATCCGGTCGATCTCCGCCCGGGTCACCCCTTCCACCAGCGCCCCGAGAGAGTGCTCCAACAGAACGGACACGGTCGCCGCCGTGAGGGGACCAACGCTGATCCGCCGGGCGGGGCCGTCCTTCCAGAGCCGGACGATCGCATCCGGGGCGGGCTCACCGGTCCGCACCGTGGCGACCACCGAGACCAGCCCGTGGACCGTGAGCTGGTGGATCACCGAGGCCGACCACTCGTCGAGCAGGTGCGCGTCGTCGACTCCGAGCACCACTGCCAGGCGTTCCGCCCGCGCCGCCATGGTCTTGGCGATGCGGCGGAAGACCTCGGCCGGGTTCCCGCTCAACGGTCTGTCGGGCGAGAGCACCGGAAGGACGACCCCGAAGGGAATCGACGCGCCCGCGCGGGTGGCCGGCAGCCAATCGGTGTCCCGGCCCGCCCGCCGCGCACGGTCCACGGCCTCGCGCGCCAGCCGGGTCTTGCCCACCCCGGCCCCGCCCGCCAGCACGGCGCCGCCCGAATCCAGCGCGGCCTCGATGGCGGCGAGTTCCGCGTCCCGGCCGACCATCGGCCAATCCGTCATCGCCGGATCGCTGCCTTCCATCGGCCCCTCCGCTCCCGGTAGGAGTTCGTCCCGCGAACGGTCGTGACTCAGGTGCGCGCGACGCGACCATTGCGGCGGGAAAGCGAGCGGCCTCGGCTTGTGGTCATCGACCGCGAGCCGACCGACTCTCAGTCGTGAGTGTGAGGCGGCGCCCGGCGCGAGGCAAGCATCGCCCGCCCCGCAAGGGATTCCCCCAGCATCGTCGGGACGGCGGAGAATCCGGCCTGGTGCTCGAAGGCTCAGCCGTGGGGCGGCGAGGTCACATTCCTGCGATGAGTTTGTCGACCCGTTCGTCGACCGAGCGGAACGGGTCTTTGCACAGCACGGTGCGCTGTGCCTGGTCGTTGAGCTTCAGGTGGACCCAGTCGACGGTGAAATCGCGCCGCTTCTCCTGCGCCCTGCTGATGAACGCGCCGCGCAGCCGGGCCCGCGTCGTCTGCGGCGGCACCGACTTGGCCTCGACGATGTCCGAGTCGCTGGCCACCCGGTCCACCGAACCACGGCGTTCCAGCAGGTAGTACAGGCCGCGGTCGCGGCGGATGTCGTGGTAGGCCAGATCGAGCTGGGCGACCCGCGGTGAGCTGAGCGACAGGTCGTGCTTGCGCCGGTAGCGCTCGATCAGCTGGTACTTGGTCACCCAGTCCACCTCGCGGGCGACGAGGTCCAGGTTCTGGGTCTCGACCGCGCGCAGGGTGCGCTCCCACAACTCCAGCACCCGCGTGACGATCGGATCGGCGCCGCGCCTGTCGACGAGATCCCTGGCCTTGGTGAGGTACTCCTCCTGGATCTGCAGCGAGCTGGCCTCGCGGCCGTTCGCCAGACGCACCTTCCGGCGGCCGGTCATGTCATGGCTGACCTCCCGGATCGCCCGGATCGGGTTCTCCAGCGTCAGGTCGCGCATCACCACCCCGGCCTCGATCATCCGCAGCACCAGGTCGGTCGCGCCGACCTTGAGCAGCATCGTCGTCTCGCTCATGTTGGAGTCACCGACGATCACGTGCAGCCGCCGGTACAGCTCGGCGTCGCCGTGCGGTTCGTCGCGGGTATTGATGATCGGACGCGACCGCGTCGTCGCCGACGACACGCCCTCCCAGATGTGCTCGGCCCGCTGCGACACGCAGTACACCGCGCCGCGCGGCGTCTGCAGCACCTTCCCCGCACCGCAGATGATCTGCCGGGTGACCAGGAACGGGATCAGCGCGTCCGCGAGACGGCTGAACTCGCCCTGCCGTCCGACGCAGTAGTTCTCGTGGCAGCCGTAGGAGTTGCCCGCCGAGTCGGTGTTGTTCTTGAACAGGTAGACGTCGCCCGCGATGCCCTCCTCGCGGAGCCGCCGCTCGGCGTCGAGCAGCAACTCCTCCAGGAACCGCTCCCCGGCCTTGTCGTGCGTCACCAGGTCCACGAGGCTGTCGCACTCCGGCGTCGCGTACTCCGGGTGGCTGCCCACGTCCAGGTACAGCCGCGCGCCGTTGCGCAGGAACACATTGCTGCTGCGACCCCACGACACCACCCGCCGGAACAGATAACGCGCCACCTCGTCCGGCGACAACCGCCGCTGGCCACGGAACGTGCAAGTGACGCCGTACTCGTTCTCAAGCCCGAAGATGCGCCTGTCCACACCCTGACCATATGCAGCCGCAGTCACCCTGCCTAGATCGCGCCCGGTGAATCTTGGGCGGCGCCACAGAGCCGGACCCCGGCCATCGCCCGGCCGCCGGACGACGGCGGTGCCCTCACCCTCGCCGGTCTGCCCGGAGACATCCTCGGACAGACCGACGACGGATCAAGAGGGATGCGTACGGCCGCGCGAGCTTCGATGTCCCTCGCGTCCAGGTCCTCCACTCCGACTGGCCATGACGCTCTGTCACTGGACCTGGCTACTGGGGGTGGCTACTGGGCGCAGACCGCCGCTGCGCCGACGGTCCAGTCGCCCGCAGTGCCGCTCTCGTCCTCGACCGCGCTGATGGTGACCTGATTCAGCGCGGGGTCGACGACGACACGCTCGATCACCAGATGGGACAGGATGCCGTTGGTCGCGGCCGACACGCCGGGACCGGCGCCGTGCACGCGCGTGCCCGGCGGGCAGGTGACGGTCGCGGACTTTCCGGCCGAGCTCGCCGCGGAGCTGCCGTACACGATCTGCACACCCGGGACGGGCGCCGCGCACACCGCGTAGGACGTCAGGCTCCAGCTCCCGGCGAAGCCGCTGGAGTCTTCGATCGCGGCGACGTTGTTGGCGATGGGCGGATCGAAGAAGAAGTTCGCCTCGGCGGTGATGTGCACCTGACCCGATCCGTTGTTGACCTGGACGCCCAATCCCAGCATGTTCGTATCGGACGGACAGAACGCGAAGAGATTTCGCGTTTGGTCGGACGACGTCGCCGACGTGGCGGCGACGATCTGGAGCCCGGGCAGCGGGTCGGCGCACACGGCGTACGCACGCAGGCTCCAGTTTCCGGTGAAGCCGGTCTCGTCCTCCCGTCCGGCGACCACGTAGCGACCACCGGCGCCGTCCTGAACCGGCCGGAGCTGGGTGAGCACCACCTGTCCGCCGCCACCGATGATCTCACCCCCGCCGCCGACGACCCGTTTACCGGCCGGGCAGGAGGCCGCGACGCTCTTTTGCGTCAGCGAGTCCGCCGCGCCCATGGCGACCACACGGCTCAACCCGCCCACCGCCGAGGCCGCGGGCGCCACCGCCGCGCCTGCCACCGTCATGCCGAGCAGGGCGGCACCACAGGCCGCCCATTTCCGCCACCATCGCATTGACCGACTCCTCATCGGTGGACAACAGGTTCCGACGGGGTATTCGCCGCACCCCGCCCCCCGGATGAGCAGAGGGCCCGAAGATCTTGCGGTCGGGGTTCGGCGTCGGGAACGCCTTCACCCGGCGCGCCAAGGACTCTGGCCTGGTCGCCTAGATGGGCTCGATTCGATGGGCTCGATTCGATGGGCTCGATTCGATGGGCTCAATCGGCGGCCCTGGAGCACCGCAGGCCATACGAGGGTCCGAGAGGGATTCCCTGCGAGCCAGGCTTCAGTGTCTATTCGGGATAGATCGAGTGTCCGTGGAATCGCGAAAGCTCGCATGCGGATCACCGCCAGACCGATCTGGTGTGATGGTGGACGTGACCCATGGCCATGGCCTTGAGCTGCCGACCACCTGCCGATCAGTCACCAGGCGACACAGATCACGGAACATCGACAATAGGACGTGATCGTCGGGAGGGGTCCCGGCGTCGATCGACAGAATGCACGTGGGCGTCTTGCCGGGTTGGTAATTCTGCACAGCCGGTGTTGCCGAGTTGTGCTTTGATACTGGTTCGGCGGCGACAGGGCTTGATAGCGGCTGTTGGGAGCATTCCGTGCAGGGGACTTCGGATATCTTCGCGATCCCGTTGGGGAACGAGGCCTACCTTGTCTACGCACCATTGCATGGTGTGGCGTTCGCTGCTTCGCAGGGCTTGGTGGCGGCGCTTCCGGGAGTGCTGGCCGGTGACGGTGGCGACGAGAAGGTGGCCGCGTTCGTCCGCGAGAGTGGACTTCTGCGCGAGCCCGTTTCGCCGGTGACCCGCCACCACGGTGCTCCCGCGCCGACCGAGGTGACGCTCTTCCTGACGACGGCGTGCAACCTGCGCTGCACCTACTGCTACGCCTCGGCGGGCGACACCCCGGCCACCTACATGACCATGGACGTCGCCAAGCAGGGGATCGACTTCGTCATCGACAACGCCCGGCGCGAGGGCGCGCCGTTCGCCGGGGTGCATTTTCACGGTGGCGGGGAGCCGAGCGTCCACTGGAACCTCATGACCGAGTCGCTGGCGTATGCGCGCGAGCGGGCCGGTGACCTGGACGTCATCGCGGCGTCGGCCGGAAACGGCGTGTTCACCAACCGCCAGATCGACTGGATGATCACGAACCTCAATGGCGGCATGAGCCTGTCCTTCGACGGCCTGCCCGAAGTGCACGACCGGCATCGGCCGACCGTCCGGGGCACGGGGTCGAGCGAACGCGTCATGCATACGATGAGGCGCTTCACCGATGCGGGCTACCCCTATGCTGTGCGGCTGACCGTGACCGCCGAGCAAATACCGCTCCTACCCGACTCCATCGAGTTCGTCCTGTCGAATTTCACGCCCAAACGTGTGCAGGTTGAGCCCGCCTACCAACTGGGACGGCACGAGGGCGAACCGGACGCCGAGACCGAGGATTTCATCGCCGCCTATCGGGAGGCCCAGGGCAGGGCCGCCCGTTTCGGTCATGAGCTGATCTACAGCGCGGCCCGGGTCGGGACGCTCACCAACCATTTCTGCGGCGTCACCCGCGACAACTTCTGCCTGACCCCTTCGGGGAACGTGTCGGCCTGCTTCGAGGCGTTCTCCGAGGACAACCAGTTCAGCGACATCTTTTTCTATGGCTCGCCCGGGCCGGATGGTTACACCTTTGACATGAACGCTCTGGAACGGTTGCGCGGGCTGGGCGTGGAAAATCGATCCTTCTGCGACGGATGCTTCGCCAAGTGGAACTGCGCGGGCGATTGCTATCACAAGTCGCTGGCGGCGAACGGGCGGGGTGAGTTCGCCGGGTCCCAGCGCTGCCATATCACCCGTGAGCTGGTGAAAGACCAGCTTCTGGCGCGCATTGCGGGATCGGGCGGACTCCTCTGGCGGGACGACCGTGACGGCGAGATCTGCGCCGTCCATGGGGGCGACCATGAGTGAGGTCATGCTGCCCTGGCCGCAGCCAAGGCGTCCCGAAAAGGCCGAACCCGAGAAGGCCGAACCCGACAAGGAAAAGGCTGTTCCGCGATATGAGATCCAGCGGGTGAACGCCGACGGATCCAGCGGGCCGGTCGAGATTCTGCCGGTGACCCGGCCACCGTGGGACGCGAAGGCCGGGCGGCGCGGCTTCCTCGGCGCCGGCATCGCGTCATCGGTGGCGGCGGCCCTCCTCCTCAGCGGATGCAGCGACGAGGGCGGCTCGGGGACCCCTTCGTCCCCGTCGCCCAGCGATTCCGACTCCTCCCCGGACCCCTCGGACGACGCCTCACCCGAGCCACCGGACGACACCCCCAGCTATGACCCGCCCACGGACGACCCTCCGACGTACGACCCGCCAACCTATGATCCGCCGACGTACGACCCGCCAGGCGGTGGCGACGGAGGACAGATCTGTACGTGCAACAAGGTCTGCACCTGCATTCCCGTCTGTCAGGCGCACCGGCTACTGGACCCCGATCCGGTCGTCCGGCGGATGGCGGAAACCGTCGTGGTAGCGATGGGCCTACGTGAGCTGAGGTACCTACGCTGGGCCGCCGACGAGGCGCCCCCTCCTCTGCGCGCGCGCATCGAGGAACTCATCGCACAACTGGTCGGCGGACGCCGCTTGGAGCCCGACGATCTGGCCGACCCCGGCTGCGAGCCCTACCTCACGTCCAGCGAGCGGGTCATCGCCATGATGGCGGCGCAGGTCCTCACCCTCCGCGCGCTGTCGCTGGGGACGAGGCTGACCGGCACCACGGCAGACCACGCGGCGAAGGCCCTGACCGCCGGACGCGCCCTCCACCTCGAACGCGCCCACGCCTGGAGTCACTGAGGCACCGGAACGTTCGATCATCCTGTTGAGGCGAATCCGCTCTCGCCGACCCCTTCCGTTTCCCAGACCATTCGCAGTCTGGGAACTCATCATGTTCGATGAATAGGCCTGGTCTCGCCGTAGGCGAGGACGTCGCCTCGCCGGTAGAGACGACGAACCCGGCCGCCGCCCAAAGCCTCCTGGCGGACGGGTTCGGGCCATCCAGCAGGTGGACGCCTTGCATAGACGGTGACGCTGCTCTGGGCAAGGCCCAGGAGGCGCCCCGCCTCGGCCAACGTCACCAAGGCATCGGGATCACCGTCGTCGGCGGAGCGTTCCTGGCGGCCCGCGTACCAGGCCGCCCACTCCTTCTCGTTCCAATAGAGAGCCTTACCCACCTGGTAGGCGACGTCCGGGTGCCCATTGCTCTGGCGTTCGCTCCACAGCTTCTTGAGCGCATGGCGGCTGAGACCGTACTTGACGCTCAACTCGTCCCGCGTGACCAGACCGGCCGGAACCTTCCCGCTCGCCTGGCGTGCCGCGTACCAGCGGTCCCACTCCCCCGAGTCCCACGCCAGTTGCGAGCCGACCGATCCCACCGCTTCGGGATGACCGTTGACGTCTCGCTCCCGATACCACTTCTCCAGCGTGCTACGCCCCAGCCCGTAGCGCACCATCAGGTCGCCACGCGTGTACACGCGCCGCCCATCCAGCATGGTCATGTCAGTATTCTCCCCCGGCCAGTGGACGGCCTGCGAAAGCCCCCGACACGGGCGGCCAGCGAAGCGCGTCGCGCACGCCTGAAGGTGAGGCCAGGTGTCGTCCGTAGAACCGGGTGCTGTCGGCTCGGTCGGAGTCGGCGACGGGCGGCGATATTCATCGGTGGGTGCTGGAGATGGCGCGCGCTACTCTACAGCAAAAGGACCCCCGCCTACCGCTGAGGCTTTTTCGGGTTTGTTGGAAAGCAATTCCAATTATTGGTCTGATTGGTGGAACGCTCGAATTTCTCCGCGTTACGCGCCTATTCTGGACGGAGTATTTCACTGGAGTCGAGCGGGCGTGGCAGGGGAGGTCGGGTGACCGATTCGGCTTCGGATCCGCTGCGTGCGAGGGCGGAACGTGGGCTGGCGCTGGCCGATCGCTATTTCACCGACCCCGGGTCGGCGCCGGCGGAGACGCTCGCCGAGGTCATCGACGTGTTGGCTCCGGTGCACGCGTCTCCGTCCGGTCGATCGCAGCCGTACCGGTTCGATGTCGCCTGGGTGCTGGCCAGGCTCCACGTCATCCGGTGTGTGGAAGAAGGGGCCGCGGACTACGCCGAGTCCATTGCGGTCCTGCGCTATGTCGTCTCCATGTCGGCGGCGTCCTCGGCCGTGGCGGCCATCGCCAACGGACTGCTCGGCATGGTCCACCTCATGCGTGTCATGCCGCGGGAATTGTTCAGCGGCGATCTCGACATGATGACCCTACTGCGGCTCTTCCAGAACGGGGGCCCGAGCGGTGAGGCCGTCATGGCGGACGTCCGAGCCGCGATCGCGCATCATGAGTGGGCACTCGCGTCCCCGTCGATGCCGGACCAGATGCGTCCTTACGTCGAGATGCAACTCGGCTTCGGCCATTGGATCGAGGGAATGGCGGGCGGCGACGGCGGTGGTTTCCGGGCGGCCCTGCCGCTGCTGATGAAGGCCGTGACCGGCTTCGTCGCGATGCCGAGCCTTTCGGGTTTCCCGGATACGTCCGGCCTGCTGCACGCCATGATCGGGCTGACGGCCGGTGAGGAGGCGCGGTCGGCCAACCTCCGAGCCGGCGGACGCGCCGATGTCATGCTCCGGACCGGGCAGTCCATCGAGGCGCTGACCGCGGCACGATCCGAGATCGGCGACCACCCGCTCGGCGCCGTGGTGAGCGCCCAGCTCGGGTCCATGATCGCGTTGCGGGCGACGTGGAACCCCCAGCTGGACGGACTGGCCGAGGGACTCGCTCACCTGACCGAGGCGATGGCGGGCCTGGAGCGCGACCCGCACCTCTGGCAGAGCCATCCCTTCTACCAGGAGACGCTGCACGACCTCGCCGCGCTGACCCTGCTCGCCGCGTCGCGGACGTTCGACCCCGGGCTCGCGGCCGGGCTCGTGCCGCTGGCCCACCGCGTGCTGGACGCGTCGTCCGGCGATCCCGGCGCCGAGGCCAGGGCGAACTTCCTGCTCGGTATGGCGCTGGCCCTGTGCGGCGACCGCGCCGAGGCGATCGGACGGCTCTGGCGGGCGGCCGGGATGATGCCGCCCGGCGACGAACTGGCGCCCGCCCTGCTCGGCGTCCTCGGGGGCGTCCTCATCGACAGGCACGCCGACCGCGGCGAACTGCATGACGCGTCCGCCGCCGACCGCTACCTGGAGCTGGTGTCCAGGATCTTCGACGCGCGCTCGGCGTCCCGGGGGCAGCCGGGCGATCTCGACCGGCTCTTGTACATGTCGATCGCGAGCTACGTGCGCGGGGTTCACGGATGGTGGACGGGCGACCCCGAGAAGCTCGACCGGGCCGCCGTGGAACTGAGCGCCCTCCTGGACGAGGCGCCCGCCGACCACTTCGCGGCCTCGTACCTGCGCGGCGCGCTGGGCCTGGTCCTGGCCGCGGGCAGCGCGCGGCGCGGGGACCTCGGCGGGATCGTCCATGCCGCGGGCCTCCTCGCCATCGCGACCGACAGGGGCACGGCCGTCCTCCCCGGCGGCGGCGGGGGCCCCGCCGGGGGGACGGTGACCGGGCAGGCGGTCGGCGGCGCCGCCCTGGCCATCCGGGCGATGGTCGATGACGACGCCGAGCTGCTCGACCGGTCGATCGAGCTGCTCGACACCGCGCTGCACAGCGATGCGCTCGCCTCGGGTCTCCTGCCGGGCGGGCCGGTCCGGCTCGCCTGGGGCCTCGGAGTCTCCCTCCTCGCCAGGCACGGCAACGGCGGCGACGCCGCCGACCAGGAGCGGGGCCTGGCGTTCCTGGAGAAGGCCCGCGCGCTGATGGCGGACCGGCCCGGTGATCCGGGACGTGGGGTGCTCGCCTGGCGGATCGCCGGCCTCCACGCGGCGCGCGGCGATCTCGACGCCGCCATCGGGGCCGGGTTCGAGGCGCTGGAGGCGCACACCTACGACGTCCTCCTCCAGGCCGACGCCGAGAAGGCACTGGTGGTCGCGCGCGGCGCCGGGCAGGTGGCGGCGGCGGTGTCCGCCTGGTGCCTGACCGCCGGCCGGGCGGACCGGTCCGTCGCCGCGCTCGAACTCTGCCGCGGCCTGGTCCTGCACGCCGCGACGGTGGTCTCCGACCTGCCGGGGAGGCTGGCCGACCGTCATCCCGAGCTGGCCGAAGAATGGGCACGCGCCCGGACGGACGGCGCCCCGCACGCCTGGTGGGACTCCGCCACAGCCGCCGACCTCCCGAACCCGGACGACGTGCGCGTGCTGGCGGAGCTACTCGGCGGCGTCCCACCCGGCGACCTGCGCGCACGAACCCTCACCGCCCTCACCACCGCGGACCACACAGACGGCGTCGACACGAACGGCACAAACGCGGACGGCGTTGACGCGGGTGGTGTTGGCACAGGGCGTTGATCGGTCCGTGTGGGCGGGCGTGTTGCGGGGACGTCGGTGCCGGTCAGACGCCGATCGCGGTGGCGGCCGCGGCCGCGTGTTCGGGGTTGATCGTCATGATGCGGACGGACCAGCAGGGCGCCGCGCGCAACTCCCGCGTGAGCGCGGCCCAGAGCTCGGCGGCGCTCGACGCCGGGTCGAGGCCGCCGCGGCCCGCGCCGAAGAGCGGGAAGCAGATGGACGAGAGCGGCGGCGTGAAGCGATCGCGTTCCCGCTCGGCCAGCTTGAACACGTTGTGCACCGCCAGCGGGATGACCTCGCGTCCCACCTCGTAGGAGTTCAGCCCGGGACGAGGCGTGGCGATGGCGGCGTGGAAGAGGCGCCGCACCCCGGTCTCGGCCAGGGCGCCCGGGGCGGTGTCGGCGACGGTGCCCGGCGCGACCGGGAGCCCGAGCCGCCCGTGCTTGAGCATCCAGGCGGACAGTTCACGCTGGACGACATCGTCGATGATCTCTCCGGCCGGCGTGCGGAGAGCGCCCGCGCGCCGCAGCGCCGCCGAGAGCGAGGTGCCGAACGTCTTGGACATCTCGAAGCACACGTTCTCCGAGGAGACCAGGATGTCGACGTTCCGGAGCAGCTCGACGGGGCCGACGTCCAGGGTCACCGCCGGCGCCGAACCGACCCGGGGAAGAACCGTGGACGACCGGACCGTCCGCCCCGGAGACCGCGACCCGGCACGGGCCGGTGCGGGGCTCGCCGGTGCCCGCGCCGGGGCGGCGTGCTCGGTGCACATGGCGATGATCTGCTCCGCCACCTGTTCGAGGACGACGCGTTCCTTCGTCTTCCGGAAATGGCCGGGAGTCACGCCGTAGAGCTCGGCGGCCCGCCTGCGCCTGTCCTGGCCCGGCCAGTCGCGCGTCCCGGGTGCGAGGCCGAGGGTGTACTGCGCGGCGTCCGCGAGCTGGCCCGCCTCCAGCCGGGCGGCGGCCGCCCTGATGATCTCCTCGATCGTGGGCGGCGACTCCGCGTCGTCCGGCCGGAGGAGGGCGGCGGTCCGCCGCAGCGCCGGCAGCGACAGCCTGCGCAGCTGGACGAGGCCGCGCTCGCGGAGGTGGCGCAGATCCTCGACGAGCCCTTGATGGGTGGGGAGGGGAGCGGAATCCGTCATGGCAGCAGGGTCGCCAATCGTGCGGCGGTCGCGCCACCGTCCGGTCGCCCGTGGGGCCGCCTCAGCCCGGATCGGCCGCATGCGGCCGTGCGCCGCGCCATACCTGTTCGAACTGGTCGATCCAGTACTCGTACCACTTCTCGTCCATGGACCGGGTGAGCCGCAGATGCATCCGGGCCGAGCTCGACTCGTTGTGGTAGCCCTGCAGTTCTACGATGAGTACCCCGTCGGGGGCGGACGGGTCGAGCGCCACCATGCTGAACCCGAGGTTGTGGTCCAGCAGCCGGAACTCGAACTCCCCCGCCGTGCCGGCCTGCGACATCCGGCGCAGCCCCGCCACCGCGCCGGCGAGTATCTGATGGAACGGCTGGCAGGCGTAGTCGCCGGTCAGCTGCCGGTGCGCGGCCTCCACCGCCGCGGTCCTGGACGGGTCGAGGACGACGACGCGCACGACCCCGCCCCTGCGCCGGAGCACGTTCTCCCGGAGGACGTCCCGGTTGGCGGTGCACATGAAGTTCTTGCCGGACGGCGCGAGCAGCCACACCTCGCGCGCCCGGCCGAGCCGTTCCCGGAAGGCGGGGTCCGTCACCGCGCTCCGTCCGCCCAAGGGCGAGGGGACCGGCGCGGCGTCCGGCACGGTGAGGCGGTACACCAGCAGGCCGACCCCGGCAGAGAGCACCGACCAGAGCAGTTCGGGGGGCAGCAGGTCGCCGAGCGGGGACAGCACCGCGAAGATCAGCGAGGCGAGCGCCACCACGTAGGACTCCAGATTCCTGCCCTTCCGGAGGTCGTTTCTTATCCGGTGGAGGCCGTGCCGGCCCGACTCCGTGTCGTTGTGCATGACCCCGATCGTCCATGGCGCGGCCGGGCGGGGAAATACCGAATATCGGGCAGAATTCGGTGAACTGACAAAAACTTGACAGAAGTACGCCCACCGAGGCACCGGATTCGCACCGGATCGCGACCAGGCGGCCGCCGGGTGACCGCCGGAGATAGGCCGACCTGACCAGCTGTGCTGGTAAGGACAGGCCATACGGTAGGGAGTACGGGCATGGAACCACATTCTGTTTGACGATCTCGCCCATAAGGGCAGACAAAACGTGTGATCTTCCGTAATAGTTCTGGATGTAGGGATCTCGCGGGATCCGGGGGGACGAGGCGCCGGCGTGTCCACTCGTCCGGTTTGGGCCCGTACGAATTGCGGGCCGGATCCGCATGGCGGCCGATGCCCGGCCGCCATGCGGAGCTCGTTCAGTTCCGGTACCCGGCCCGGGGCTCCTCGCCCTCACCGGGCGGCCCGCCTGGGCCGTTGACGCCGTAGCGCATTTTCAACCTCCCGAGTCGTGATTCGTACGGGGCGTGCAGGTCGAGAATGCGCCGCCGGCCGCGCGCTTATAACTCAAGATCAATGACAGTGAAGAACCGACTTGACGTTCTGGTACGCCGACGGGCCCTGAATGCGTCCACAATGTGCGTCCGGAACGTGAACTCCGCGTCCCACCGGTGCGTTGAAGAAGCGAGCAACATCTTGGAACAAGAACGAGGCACATGATGAGCACATTGGCAGCCACCCTGCACTCCACCTGCGTTTCGGAGTGGCACATGAAGGTCCGCGGGCTCAAGCCGATCAAAGAGAACAAGCCGCCGAGGGCGCACCGGCGCCGTATCGACTACTACAACGCCTTGTGCCGATGCCTCGACGCCTGGAGACGCGGAACCGACTTCAGCGGTGAGGACGCCCGCCTGGCGGTGGTCGAGGCGGCGGGCGCGTCCTCGTCGTCCACGCTCTACAACCTGATGGGGAAGAAGAAGCAGACGCACCCGTCGCTGCTCGCGGTCGTCTCCGGCACGGAGATGGAGGGCTTCCTGCCCACCGAGGGCTACAGCCTCGGCTGCCTGATCGCCGAGACCAAGGTCTGGAGCCACTGGCCGCACCGGGAAGGCTGGCTGAACGGGCTGGCCGCGATCTCCCCGGACGACCGCCACCAGGCCGCCACGACCCTGATCGGCACGCTGGTGGTGTGGGCGGCGGAGAACCCCCGGCTCGCGTCCGCCGGGGCCTTCGCCGCCCCGCTGAGCGCGGTCGAGGACCTGTGCGTGATCGTGAACGGGCAGGTGCCGCACGCGGCGGCCGCGTCGTTGCTGGCCCGCGCGGTCGAGCTCGCGGCCGGGCCGCTCGGGACCGAGCCCGACATGGTGCTCGACACGCTGTACGACGACCTTATGAACCTCGGCTTCGAGCGCCACTGGTACGTGGACGACCTGCTCGCCAGGGTGCAGTCGGGGGTCAAGGATCTGTCCCATCTGGCCGACCGGATGGACGACGAGGTCCGCGGCAAGGTGACCGGCCGGCTGGAGCCGATGCTGCTGGAACTCAAACGGCTGACGGACCGGGAGAGGGGAGCCTGAGCCCATGGTCGCCACCAAGAGCGAGACGGAGATCAGGTTGCTGGCCGAGGTGCGCACCGTGCTCGCCTACGCGGCGGAGACGGGTGACTGCGCGCGGCTGGTGGAGCTCGCGGAGCAGACCGTCCGGAACCGGGAGATCGGCGATTCCGTGCGGCTCAGCGTCGAGTGCGACGTCCAGGCGCTGCTGAGCTGGGCCAGGGCCTTCGCCGACTCCGCCGTGGCCTGGGGCCGGCTGGAGCGCCGGGCCGCCGCGCTCCTTCCCGAGGACGACCCGACGCTGATGAGCATCAGGTCGATGCACGCCCAGTACGTCCGCCGCCGGGGCGAACCCGGTGACGAGGAACTGGGCGTCCTCATGTACCAGGACGAGTGGAACCGGCGCGTCGAGCACCTCGGGCGCGACGACCCCCGCACCGGCATCGCCCGCACCAACCTCGCGCTGGCCCTGCGCGAACGCGGGCGTCCCGACGATGTGGACGACGCGCTGCGGATCCTTGAGGAGGAGACCCTGAGCCGTGTCGACCGGCACGGCGCGGGCCACCCCTTCACGTGGCGGGCGCAGATCATCCTCGCGCAGACGAAGGTGCGCGCCGCCGAACGGGCGCCCGACGAGGAGACACGCGAGCGGCACGCGCGGGAGGCCCTCGACATCGCGGGGGCGCTGCTCGGCGCACGCCGCCGACGGTACGGGGGCTCCGACAAGTCGACGCTCAACGCCCGGCTCGTGCACGCCCAGGCGCTGCTGGTGCTGGGACGGACCGCCGAGGCCGCCGCCGAGCTCCGCGAGGTCCGGACGATCCCCCGGCGGCCCGGCATGGACCCCGGCTGGCCCGAGTTCCTGCTCGCCCGCGCCCTCACCCGGGACGAGCCGACCGAGGCGCTCACCCACGCCCGCAAAGCCCTCGACCTGCGCAGACGCTACTACCCGAGGGGCAGCCGCCAGGTTCGAGAGGCCCGCGACCTCGTCCGAGAGCTAGGCGGCATCGCCTGAACGAACGCCGGATCTTACGGTCGGGGCCAGCGGTCTCACGACCCGTGCAAGTGGTCTCGCGACCCGTGCCAGCGGTCGCGCCGTCCGAGCAAGTAGTCTCACGGCCGTGCCAGCGGTCTCGCCGTCCGTGCCAGCGGTCTCACGGCCGTGCCAGCGGTCTCGCGGCCGTGCGGGCGGTCTCGCGGCCGTGCGGGCGGTCTCACGGGCCGTATAGCGGTGGGGGGTCGGCGCGGAGGGTGGGGTGGGTCAGCGGGCGCGGGCGGAGGGTCGACGACACCGCCATGCCGAGCTGCCGCCGGAAATGGTCGACGGCTTCGTGGAATGCGGCGGACGCGGCGGACGCCGAGAGGCGCCGTTGCGAGCGCGGCGGCGCGGTCACGACCATTCCGTCGTCGATGACGAGGCTGCCGCATCTGGCTGCGGTGCCCTTTTCGAACGCTGAGAAGAGGATCGCCGGTGCGGCGCTCTCCCGGTCGATCCGGACGGTGAAGCCGTGCTCGGTCAGTGACCGGTGCAGGAGCTCGGAGAGGCGGTCGGCGCAGACGTCCGCCTCCAGGATGCCGCACAGCCGCTCGCAGGCGTCGTGAAGATCGCCGGTCAGCCGCGTCTCCCCGGCGAGCACCTGGCCGAGCCGCGCGATCAGGTCCCGGCCGTGCGCGTACTGTTCGAGGGGCGTCGCGCCGAGCGCCAGGAGGTAGCGGGCGGCCGTCAGCCGCTCGGCCTGCCGCCGGGCCGTTTCCTCGTTGACGTCGCGGACGACGGAGATCAGCTCGTCGGCGTAGGCGCGGGCCGCGACGCGCGACGTCGTGGCGATCGCCCGCGCGCCGAGGACGAGCGCCTCCTCCACTCCCGCCGCCGGCGCCTCCGGGGCCATCGACTGGAAGCGCCTGCGGACCTGCTGGTCGCGCAGGCTTTCCGGCGGCGCCGTCCAGGCGTCGCGACGTCCGGCCAGGGCTCTCGCCGCGCTGAGGACCTCCGCGCTCGGCCGCGCCCGGCGCGTGCTCAGCCCGGCCAGCACCTGGGCGCGGGTACGTTCCTGGTGGACGCGCCACGCGCTCGGGATCGCGTTGACGGTGGCGGCGCACCAGTGTCCGATCTCCCGGAGACGCCTTCCGCCCGGCTGTAACCGGACGGGGACCGGCACCTCCCCGGCCCCGGCCCCGGCCCCGGCCCCGGCTCCGCCCCGCGCGCCGACGGTGCTGCCCAGCACCATGATCCGGGCGGTCAGGTCGACGAACCGGGCCGCCGTCAGCTCCCACGGCCGGAGTTCGGACGGCTGGTAGGCGGTGCGGGCGGCGTTGCAGACCGCCGCACCGCGGAGAAGCAGCAGGGTGACCCCGTTCAGGGTCATGGGTTCGTCCGGTTCGCCGACCAGCGGGTCGGGGGCGTCGCCGTGCAGGAGTTCCAAACCTTGCGGTTCCATCGTGGAATTGTCCTCTGTCGTGCCGGCGGGCATCGCGTTCAGTGTGCAACACCGATCCCTTGACTGGGAATACTTTCGCCAGAAACAGGTCTACGGACGTCCATTCCAGCTATTTCTAAAGATGAAAGAATGCATCGCCGCGAGCGGGTCGACCGGCCATAATCCACAATAGTGAGCCTTGCCGGACTTTTTCGGGCCAGACGGCGGATCGATCGAGGGTGACCGGAATGGACGACCAGGATGTCGAGCGCCGTATCGCGTGGCTGCGCGCCGAGATAGCGGCACTGCCGCCCGGGCACCGTCGCAAACGGGAGGAACTGAACGCGGAACTGGGCATCCTGCTCGCGGACCTTTATCTGCGCCCCCATCCCACCGACCAAGAAGAGCCGCGTACACCGGACCCGTCCGCGCGCGCTCCGCTCGCGTCCGATGCACTCGACGAGTCGATCGCCGCGCTGATCGCCGCGGGCGCGCACCGCGAGGAGCTGACCCTGGTGCGCCTCGGCGCCCTGCTGACCGTGCGGTTCGTGGCCTTCTACGGTCCCGTCGACGACCGCGAGACGGCGATCGGCGCACTCCGGAAGGTGATGGAGCAGCCGGGCGCCGACCGGTGGGATCGCGAGCTCGCCGGGCTCCTCCTCGGGATCCTGCTGGTGCTCCGCCTCATGCCGCCGGGGCTGCGCGCGGCGCAGCCGGACCAGACCCCCGATTTCAACGCCATGCTCGAAATGGTGACGGGCTTCCTGGGCGGCGGCCAGGCCGTTTCGGTGGACGAGGTCGACGAGGCGGCCGCCCATCTCGGGCGCGCCGCCGAATGCGAGCTGTGGCCGTCCGACATACGTGCGCTGGCGGCGATGCTGCGATCGCTGATGATGCTCGTGCGGCCCGGGCAGCAGAACCCGCTCAAGATCATTGAACTGATGACGCAGGCGCTCCAGTCCACATCGGCCGCGACCCCCGGGAAAGCGGAATTCGCCGTCGTCCGGCTGTGGACCATCATCGAGCACGCCCGGAACGGTGAACGCCTCGACGAAGCCGCCGAGGCGCTCGACGAGGCCCGGCGGCAACTCGACGAACTCCCCGAGGGACATGCGCTGCGCGGCGTACTCCAGCGCGAGCTGGGCCTCAGCGAACTCGGCTCGTTCGAGGGGGCGGAGGCCGGGCTCGCCTGGTTCGCCCAGGCACTCGACGGGATGGACGAAGACCATCCGCTGTACGACAACACCCGGAAGCTCTTCGGCGGCGCGTTGCTCAGCGCGGTGGCCGCTGATCCCGCTCGCGGATCTGAAGACGCGGAGCGCGTCGAGTCCGAGGTCGCCCGGGTGGTGGCGACCGCCAGGGAGATCCTCGACCGGCAGACGCGAGCGTCCACCGCCGGGGCCGATGCCGATGACAGGGAGGCGCGGGTCGCCCTCGGACGCGACCACTTCCTCTACGGCATGGCGTTGATTCTCAAATCGGTGTGCGGACGTCCCGGCGGCGACACGACCCCGGACGCGGACGCGGAGGAAGACCTGCGGGCCGGTTCCGCCCACCTGTCCCGCGCGATGCTCCTGCTGCCCGACGACGACGAGCTGACGCCGGTCGTGGCGGGCACCTTCGGCGCGGTGCTCAGTGACCGGCACCTGGCGCACGGCACGTTTCAGCACGCCGAGGCGGCGCACGTCCTGCTGGATCGGAGCGAGCGTGAACTCCGGTCCCGGGCGGACGACGCCAAGGCGGCGGGGACCGGGGGCCGGAGCGTCACGGACGACCTGCTGTTCCTGCGCGGGATGGCCGCTATCTCGCGCGCGGTGCACGGTTGGAACAGCCGGGACGAGGACGCGCTGGCCACCGCCGCCGCCACCCTGCACGAGATCCTCGACGCGGTCCCGGACGGCTTCCCGATGCGGCACCGGTTCGTCGGCGGGCTGGCGCTCGCCCACGCCGGGCATGGCCTGCTCCGCGAGGACACCGTGGAGCTGTCCCTCGGCCTCGGCTACGGAGCCGACGCCGCGGCCGGCCTCACCACGGACCGTACGTCCCATCCCGGCATGCGCGCGGTGTCCGCCATCGCCGCGCTCGCGCAGGGCATGCTCGACTCCGACGCCGAGGCGATCGACGGCGCGGTCCCGCGGCTGGAGGACGCCGCGCACGGAGCGGTCTTCCTGCACGGCCAGCGCGCTCACCTGCGGTGGGCCCTCGGCGTCGCGCGGATGGCGCGCCATCATGCCGGTGCCGGACGACCGGACGATCTCGACGCCGCGATCGCCGACTTCACCGCGGCCGCCCACCTGATCGGCGACGAGCCGGGGAACGCGGCCGCGCCCGACGTCCTGTTCGGGCTGGCGGAGGCGCTGCGCCTGCGCGGCCACGGTGAACGCGCCGTCGAGGCGGGGCTGGACGGGCTGCGCGCCGTCGCCGACCAGGTGCGGCTCCAGATCGGCGCGGAGCACGGTCTGCTCGCCGCGCGATCGGGCGCCGACCAGGCGCGTCGCATCGCGCTGTGGGCACTGGACGACGGCCGTCCGGAACGTGCGGTCGAAGCGCTGGAACTCGGCCGCGCGCTCGTCCTGCACAGCGCCACCGTGGGGGCGGACGTGCCGGACCTGCTCGCCGTCGCCGGCACCCAGGAGGCGGCCGACCTCGCCGAACGGTGGCGCGCGCAGGGCGGTGGCGCCGACCTCGGCGACGCCTGGCGAGGCGCGGCGCGGGAGACCGCGACCGCGGCACGGCTGGTCGCAGGTTTCGTGGGCGGCGAACTTCCCGTTGACCTGCGCAGACGCGCGCTGCGTACGCTGGCCGCGCAGGAGCCCGAGGAATGGCGCGTCCCGCCGGACGCCGCCGCACTGGCGGAGGGTCTGGCCAAGACCGGCGCCGACGCGCTGGTGTACCTGCTGCACGGCGAGGAGCGAGGGTGGGCGATCGTCATCGGCAGCGGCGGCACACTTACCGCCCTTCCGCTCCCGGCCTTGGCCGAAGCCAACATGCGTCCGCTGTGGCGCTACGCGGCACTGCACGACAGCAGAGCCGCCTCCGAGACGCTGGACGATGCGCCCGACGACGAGACGGTCACTCGCTGGCGGAGCGCACTGGAAGGCGTCTGTGACTGGGCCTGGCCCCAGCTCATGGAACAGGTCCTCGCAGCCGGCGCGGAGTCGGCCCGCGCGAAGTCGGCGGACGCGGAATCGGCGGACGCGGAGGCGGCCCGTGTGGAGGCGGCCCGTGTGGAGGCGGCGGACGGGGGTGTGGAGCCGCGTGTCGTGTTGGTGCCGTGCGGGGTGCTCGGCATGGTGGCCTGGCACGCCGCGCGCCATCCGGTGGCGGGGGCGAAGGGGCGCGGCCGTTACCGGTACGCGCTGGAATACATGGTCCTGTCGTATGCGGCGTCCGGGCGGCAACTCCTGGACGGTGCGCGACCCGATCGCGTCCGCGCCGAAGGGGCCCCGGTACTCGTCGGGAACCCGGACGGCAGCCCCCGTCTCATCACCGCCGGGATCGAGGCCGCGGCGTTGCGCGACCGCTTCTACGCCGACGGCGCCGTCTACGGGATGCCGGTCCGGCGGACGGACGGCCATGCCACTCCCGAGACCGTCCTGACCGCGCTCACCGATCCGGGCAAGGCGCCCCGGCTGTTCCACTGCGCCTCGCACGCGCTGTCATCCGACCCGCCGTCCCGCTCGGCCCTCATCCTTTCGGGACGCGGCGACGGCCGGCGCGGCACGCTCCCGGTCGCCGACATCCTGGCGCAGTTGGGGCGGCGGCGGTTCGCGCTGGTCTGCGAGCTGGTCGTCCTCAGCGCGTGCGTGAGCGACGTGACGAGCCGGGTCTACGACGAGGCGCTGACGCTGTGCACCGCCTTCCGGGCCGGGGGCGCCCGCCACGTGGTCGGCTCCCGCTGGTGGGTGCCGAGCGCCGCGACGGCGCTGATGATGTTCGTCTTCCACGATCGCCTGGTCACCGGCGGGCTCGCTCCCGTGGACGCGCTCCGAGCCGCGCAGCGGTGGATGCTCGACCCGGAGCGGAAGGTCCCGGCCGGAATGCCCGTCGCGCTGCGGGAGCGACTGGAGGACCACCGGCACGTCCTCGACGACCTCGCGTCCTGGGCGGCGTTCACCCATCAGGGGCCGATGGTGGCGCCAGCCTGACGGCGACGGTCTCGCGGTCGCCCAGGCGAACCTTGTCGCCATCGCGCAACGGCCGGGGCACTCCCGGGGTGACCTCTTCGCCGTTGACGAAGGTCCCGTTCAGTGACCTCTCGTCCCGGACCCAGGCTCGTCCTTCACCGTCGACCCCGGCCGTGGCGTGCTCGCGGCTCACTCTCCCGGAGTCGCGCAGCGCCTTCTCGGCGGGGGACGCGAGGGCGCGGCCCAGCAGTACGGTGCCGTCGCGCTCGACCTCCACCGTCTCGCCGCCGGCGAACCGCAGAACGAGGACGGCCGGTCCGTCGAGCGGCCGATGGCAGGTCAGGCACCGGGTGTTACTCGCATGCGGGACCGGCGTGTCGCAGTAGAGGCAGGCCCGCGGCTCGACCTCCGCGGGCTCATCCAGGCGCTCAGCCGGACGCTCGGCCGCAGGCCCGGCCGGACGCTCGGCCGCAGGCTCGGCCACGGGCTCGGCCGGACGCTCGGCCGGACGCTCGGCCGGGGGCTCGGGAGGCGGGGTCGGCTCGGGCGCCTGTTCGCTCTCCTCGGTCAAGGGCGTCCCGTGGGCGGGGCAGAACCGGCCCTCCCCGTCGTCGCCCTCGTAGACGAGCGCCCGGTCGAAGGTGCAGACCCACCGGCTCATCGGGCTCGCCGCCTCACGTCCCGGTCGCCTCGCCCAGCGTCAGGGTGACGGGCTCGACGTCCAGATCGACGGCGGTGATCCGCACCGCCGTTCCCGGCTCGGGCGCGAGGCGGAACAGCTCGCGGGCCAGCGGGTTGATCAGCTTGGACTCCAGCGCGTTGCCGATGCCGCGGCCGCCGTTGTCCCGGTCGGCCGTGCACGCGGCGCGCAGCAGCTCCCGGATCTCCCCGTCGATATGGACGCCGACCCGCTGCTCCGCGCTCACCCGCCGGACGATGTTGGCGAGCTGGGTGTCGAAGATCCGGTCCGCCGTCGCCAGCGAGATGAAATCGAAGACGACGATGTTGTCACCGAACCGGTTGAGGAGTTCGGGACGGCCGAGCTTGATCGTGAACTCCTGCTTGATCCCTTCGAGGATCGTCTCCTTGAGCTTGTCGTAGGACATCCCCCCGTCCGCCCGGACCTTGACGGTCTTCTCCTGGGAGCGCGGATCGGTGTCGACGACTCCCAGGTTCGAGGTGAAGATCAGCACGCACTCGGAGAAGTACGTCGTGATCCCCTGACCGTCGGTCAGCCGCCCGTCCTCCAGGATCTGCAGGAACTTGTCCAGGATCGAGGAGTGCGCCTTCTCGATCTCGTCGAAGAGCACCACCCGGAACGGCCGCCGCCGGATCGCGCTGGTCAGCTCGCCGCCCGCCTCGAAGCCGACATAGCCGGGCGGCGCGCCGATCAGCCGGTCCGCGGCGTGCGCGGCGGAGAACTCGCTCATGTCGAACCGCAGGTAGGACTCGGTGTCGCCGAAGAGCAGCTCCGAGACCGCCTTGGCCAGCTCGGTCTTGCCGACGCCGGTTGGCCCGGCGAAGAAGAGCACGCCGCGCGGACGGGTCCCGGTGCTCGTCGCCTGCGAGCCGGACAGCCCGAGCGCCGCACGCATCAGGATGTCGAGCGTCTTGGTGACCGCGGCCTTCTGCCCCTTCACCCGCCGGTGCAGGGACAGGCCGCCGCCGCCTTCGTCCACGCCCTCCTTGCGCAGGCGTAGCGAATTCGACCGCGGTCGGCCGTCCGGCCCCGTTTCCTCCCTCGGCCTCGTTTCCTCCTCCGGCTCGGGTTCGGTGCCGGCGTTGATGCGTTCGCGCAGGCGGACGCTCGCCCAGGGATTGTCGGCAACGCCCAGTTTGTAAACGCGTACGGCGTCGGGCAGGCCGTTGAACCCCATCGACCGATCGTGGGCGAGGTGGCAGCACTCGTGCATCGCGTGCAGCGTCATCCCGTCCGTCTCCTGGACGAACCGGTCGATCAGCCGTTCCTCCGCCGACCGCAGATCCGGCTCCCGCGCGCCGAACCGCACGCCGAACCGTGCGGCGAGCAGGCGCGCCGCGGTGTGGCGCTCGTCCAGACCCGGCAGGGCCAGCCCGATCGTGCGGATGCGCTCCGTCCCGGCCGCCAGCCAGGACGGCAGGTCGCGCTCGCTGTCGACCAGCCAGATGACGGGATTGAACAGCGCGTACGTACGGTCCCCCGCGGCCGCCGGATGGGGCTGGGCGGTGTTGGCGAGCTTCTGGCAGAACAGGAAGAAATCCCGTTCGGACTGGTCGAGGCTGCCCGGCGTGCGCGAAATCCGGGACGCGTAGTCGATCAGCACGGCGGCGCGCGGAGGAGCGGCGGGCGCCGGAACGGCACGCGCCGCCCCGCCCGGCGACGATCCACCCGGGGACGCCCCGCCCGGCGACGATCCGTCAGGCGGCTCTGCCGTGGGATTGACCACGGAGCTCAGATGTGTCCGGAGTTTGTCCAGAGACGGCTTCGAGTCCAGCGCTCCCTTGTCCCCGAGCAGCCGCCGGGCGGCGTCCTCCTGATCCTTCGAGTGGACGCTGAGCCCGTCCACCATGTCGAACCTCAGCAGGCACTGGTATCCGGACCGGCGCAGCCCCTCCCACAGCACCGTGGCGACGGATTCCAGCCGCGTCCCCCGGCCCTTCGCCCCGGACGGGTCGTCAGGCGGGATCAGGTACAGATCCCGGATGTTGCCATGCAGGATGTACTGCGAGTGCACGGCGAGCGTGCCTTCGAGTTCCCTGCTGAACGTCGGCCAGCCGGCGAGCCGTTCGGTGTTCGTCAACGGTCCTGCTCCCTCGTCCTGGCCCGGGGTGCGGCCTCGGCCGCGGTGGTGTCGTCGCCGGCCGTCTCCGCCTCGGCGTACTGGACGGGATCGGCGGCCGAGACGCGCAGCGATTCGATCTCGACGCCCTCGCCGCGCAGCCGGTCGGCGATCCGCCGGAAGTCGGCGGTCCAGGTCTCGCAGCGCTCGCGGTCCTGCCGGGCGGCGTCGTCGCCGGCGACCGGCCGGTTCCGGACGACCACGCCGCCCGCCCCGCGATCGCCGACCATCAGGTTGACGCGGTGGTCGGGCCAGTCCGGCCGGACCAGGTTCAGCGTCCGTCCCGGCTCCCGCGCGGTGCCGAACCCCTCCGACACGTCGTAGCCGAGCTCGGTGAGCAGGGCGGTGAGCCGTTCGGTCTGGTGCAGCCGCCGCGCGAGGCCGATGGCCCGGTCACGCAGGTCCTCGGCGTCGCTCAAGAGGAGGTCGTGCAGTTCGCCTGACCCGTCGACCACGTCCTGGAGCGCGGCGACGACCTCGCGGTCCCGCTCGCCCAGCTCGTCCTGCCGGCCGAGGAAGTCGATGCCCTCCAGCAGCCGGGCGGCGGTCACCGCCTGGCCGGCGCGCTTCCCGGCGCGCTCGACGAACCGGTCGACCGCCCAGCCGAGCATGTCGAGGTGCGGGCGCGCCGCCCGCGCCGAGCCCGCGGCGAGCGCCCTGGCCGCCGACTTCATCAGCCGTTCGTGCTCGGCGGCCGTGACTCCCGCGCCGAGCCGGTCGAGCTGCTCATCGATCTTGGCCTGGATCTCCCGCTCGGCGTTCCCGCCGCCCGCGTCCGGCCCAGCGTGCCGGGCGGCCCGCCGGTCGGAACGCTCGGCCCGCCGGTCGGAACGCTCGGCCCGCCGGTCGGAACGCTCGGCCCGCCGGTCGGAATGCTCGGCCCGCCGCGCCGCGATCCGCCGCGCCGCCGGGACGAGGGCGGGTTCCAGGCTCGGCAGCGATGCCGCCAGGCGCGCGGCCGTGACCTCGGCGAGTTTCGCGTCCACCGCGGCCTGGGCCCGCTCCAGCTCCGCCCGGCGCAGCGCGCACTCGTCGTAGACCTCCTGGAGCGATTTGGCGCCGATCTCCATCGGCGGCGGTTTCGGCAGGTCGGGATCGTCGCCGAACTCCCGGCGGATCGTGCCGCGAAGCGCGGCCGTTCGCGCGTTCAGATCGACGACCTGGTCCACCGCGTGCTCCCAGAGCGCCGCCGCGTCGCAGGCCCTGGCATGGCATTTCTCGCGCTGCTCAAGCTCACGGTCCAGCGTGGCCAGCCCCCGGGCGAGCGCTTCGGTGCCCTTGACGGTCGCGTAGGTGGCGAGGACGGCCAGCGCGGCGACCCCGAGGCAGGTGGCGCCCACCGCCAGGACCTGTTCCGCGCCCGCCGCCACCCCGTGCGCCGCCTGATCGCCGAGCGTGTGCCCGAGGGCGTGCACCGCGCTGGCCGACGACCCGAAGTCGACCTGCATCAGGTCAACCGGCGGGACGGTCGCCGACTGGGGGATGACCGATATGGGCAGCGTCCCGAGAGCGAATTCCGCGCCGCTCATGCCTGCCTCCTCGACGGGTTCGTCGTCGACGATGGGTGGGGTGTTCCGTCGCTCCGCGGAGCCCGGAACGAGGTCGAATGCCTGTGCCACCGCGTGTGCCGGTGCGCCGTCCAGTAGAGGTGCGCGAGACCGCCGAGCAGCGGCAGCAGGTACGGCGCGTACGTGGTCGAGGCGACCAGGACCGCGGCGATGCCGATGACGTAGGGCAGGGCGCCCCAGCCGCTGTGGCGGAACGGGCGCAGCAGCACGTTCCCGTGCTGGACGAGGGAGCCGAACAGGGCGTAGCTCCGGTACACGTAGTAGTTCCCGCCCATGATCAGCGCCAGCGACAGCTCGCCCGCGGCCACGACCAGGCAGGACAGCAGCGCGTACTGCCAGGCCAGGATGATCGTCCCGGCCGCGGCGAAGGGCAGCGCGTCGCTGAGGCTGATCACCGCGTACCAGGCGATCAGGACGACGGCGCAGCCCGCCGCCGCCCAGCCCGCCGCGAGGAGCCGCTGCTGGTCGCGGTGCCAGCGCTCCTTGTCGCTCCGCGCGTGGTGCCGCGCCAGCCGGGCCGCGTCCCTGGCGGCCTCCGCCACCGCGTCCCGCGCCGCGGTGATCGCGCGCGGCTCCAGAATCACCGCACGCAAAAGGTCGATCTCGTCGTCGGAGGCGGCCAGCTCGGTGAACCACGGGACCTCGGCGACGAGGGACTCGCGGACGTGGGCGACCTGCCGCTCCAGCCACGTCCGGCACTGGCCGTCGCCCGTGGCGAACCAGAGCAGGTAGGCCCCGACGGCCGGATCGCCGGACCGCACGTGGTCGATGTTCTCCCTGATCAGCACGCGCGGGATCTTGTCCCAGCGGCGGCGGAGCCCGGTCCATCTCCGGTCGATGTCGCCGAGCGCAGAATTCCCCTCCGTGGAGGCCAGCAGCGGCAGCAGGCCATGCCGCCGCAGATCGCCGATGACCTCCCGGGCGTCACCCGCCCGGCCCTCCTTCGAAAGGGCCTCGTGGGCGAGCGCCCCGAGCTCTTCCGGGGTGATCGACCAGCGCCGGTAAAGCGGTTTGCGCTCGGGTTCGAGCCAATGGAGCAGCCGCAGCAGCAGCACATGTGAGGGTTCCCGCTTACCGGACGACGCCTCGACCGCGCGATACAGCTTCTTCTTGTCGGAAGCGTGATGCCGGTCGGTGCCGGGGAACTGCTCAAGCCAATCTTTCAGCTCTTCCCAGGCGGTGCCGATCGCGGGCTCGAAGTAGCGTTGCGCCGCGGTCTCCCAGCGGGCCTCCAGGATCTCGGCCAGCTCGCGCGGCGAATACGCCTTCTCCTCGTAGAAGTGCAGCGGCCTGGCGGCGGGCTCCTCGGCGGCGGGAGCCGGCTCGACGACCTCGGGCGACTCGCCGTCCAGCCACCGTTCGACCTGGACGTGGTCCCACCGGTCCTCGGGGTCGGCCAGGCGCAGCCCCCGGCAGAGCAGCCGCACCGCCGGATCGGCGATCCGGTCGTAGTCGACCGCGCGGCCGGCCGCGATCTGGTTCCGGACCACGTCGGGCTCGTTCAGGCCGAACGGCAGCTCCCCGGTCGCCAGCTCGTAGACCATCACGCCGAGCGACCACCAGTCCGAGCGCTCCGTCGGCCTGCCCATGAGGGTCTCGGGCGAGGCGTAGGCGGTGGTCCAGGACGTGGTCCGGAGGATCTCGGTCTGGTCCCGCCACCGGCTGATCCCGAAGTCGGTCAGCGCGAGCCGGACCTCCTCACCCGGCGCCGAGCGCAGCAGCACGTTGCCCGGCTTGACGTCGCGGTGGACGATCCCCCGCTCGTGCAGGAGCCGGATCGCGGTCGTGAGCTGGCGGACGATCTCCCGGAACGTGCCGACGGGGGGCGCGCCGTCGGGGCCTTCGCGCGTACCGTCGCGCAGGGTGCTCAGGTCACCGCCGGGCACGTACTCCATCAGCTCGTAGGACCGGCCGTCCTGCTCGCCCGCCTCGGCGATGAACACGAGCTCCGGCGCGATCCGGCGGCCGGCGAGCGTCCGCTGGACCTTCTCGTCGGGGACGCAGCCGTCGTTGTAGACCTTGAGCACCTGCCGGGGGCCGCCGCCTTCGCGGACGACGTAGAGCCGCGCCTGCCCCGAAACTCCCCCGGGCAGCGTCCCGTCGATCTCGAAGCGGGCGGCGAGCCCGGCGGGGAGGTCGCCGGTACCGCTCTCGCGCGCCGCCGCACGACCCGCGCGGGGGGCCGGGCCCGGCTCGGTGGCGGGCGGCCCGGCCGCGCCCGCCGCGCGGCCGGTGCGCCCCGGCCCGAGTTCGGTCTCCGGTGGATCCGGTGGATCCGGTGGATCCGGCGGTCCCGGATCCGGTGGTTCCGTGCTCATCCGGCCTCATTCCCCTCGTCTGCTCTCTAAGGCTTCGGCGGCGACCGCACAAGGCATTCTCAACAATGCCGTGCAGAAATGGAATGACCCCGTTCCAAGCTTCTCCATAAGCGTTTGGAATTGGTCGTCACCCGGTCGAAAAGTTGTCGCCAAAGCGCCTTTTGTGGGAGCGTACATGATGCGATCCAAAAGTCGGGACGGCGAATCGATAATGCGCGGTGATCGTTTTGGGGCGGGGTTGCGCGCCGGTTCGCGAAGGGGTGGTGCCGGGCCATGACGCGGAAACGCGGTGGGAAACTGACCAGGCGGGAAATGTTCTCCGCCTGGTGCATCGGCGCGCGCGACGGCCGGCGCGGCGTCTTCACTTTGCCCACCGAACAGGAGCAGGCCGAGTCCCCTGCGCCCCCGACGACCGCCGCGATCGAGGACCGGTACAGGCGGGCCGTCGCCGTCTCACGCCGGGTCTTCGGCGACCTGTACGGCGCCAACCGCGGCGTGGTGGAGCGGCTCGAACGCCTGAAGCTGGTCGTGATCCACGAGGCGGACGCCGTCGGCAAGCTGACCCCGGCCGCCGCCGGACGCTTCCGGGCCGCCTACAGCGAATGGGTCTGGGCCGTCAACGACGGTCACAACAGGGCGCAGGTGCTGGCCGCGTCCGCCGACCTGTGGATCGCGCGTTACTGGCGCGCGCTGTCGTCGCACCACCAAGGGCTGCGCAAGAACCGCGAGCGGCACCTCGACCGCTGGACCCCGGCCCTGGCGTCGCAGGCCGTGAGCGCGTTCTGGGCCGACCCGGTCGCGCTGCTCTACAGCCAGCCGGGCAGCGCGGACGCCACCGCCGCGAGCGACGCGGGGCAGCTGCGGCGAGCCCTGGAAATCGTCGAGTCCTACGGAAACGGATCAGGAGGACAGCAGTCATGACATCTCCCTGGAGGCGCGGCCTGCCGCTGGTGCCGCTGGTGGCGGTCGCCGCCTCCTTGCTGAGCGGATGCGGCCCCGAACGCCTCTCCGGAGCGTGCGGCATCGTCGTCGACGGGTCGGGTTCGAGTCACAGCGTGACCGGGTTCAACGCCGACGGCGAGGCACAGCGGCACGTGAAGAAGTTCCTGGAGAAAGCGGGTTGCGCCCAGGTGGTCTTCGCGCCGATCAGCGGGGCGTCCCTGTCCTCGATCTGCCAGCAGGAGGCGGTGCAGCTCGACCCGGACGTCACGGGCAACGTCGACCGCGAGCTGCTGTGGTCCAGCCGCCGCAAGGACGTGGTGAAGAAGACCGAGAACCTGCGGCGCTGCATCAGCACCGATCCCCGCTCGACCGGTGGCTCCGACGTGCTGGGCGGGCTGGCGTCCGTCGCCCAGCGCAGACCGGCGGGCATCAGCGAGTTCCCGGTGCTGGTCATCAGCGACTTCCTGCAGCACGACCGGAGCGTCAACCTCTACAGGGCCGATCTGAGCACGCCCGCCAAGCGGTCCGAGCTCATCGGACGGATCGCCGCCGAAGGCCGCATCCCTGACCTGTCCGGATTCCGGCTCAGCCTGGCGGGCTACGGGCGCCTCCAGGGGTCCGACCCGGCCAAGTTCACCGGCTTCGACCGGTTCTGGCGGCAGCTCCTGAAGGAGCGCGCCAAGGCCTCCGACCCCCTCGTCATCCTGTGAGCGGCCCGATGGAACGCGGAGCCGACCCGGGGACGGGTGGACGGGCCCGCGTCCGGCCGGACGACCCGCCGCTGATCCAGCGCGTCCGCGGGGAGGCGTTCGAGCACATCGGACGCGGAATGTACGACCCCTGGTCGTTCGACGTCGACGCCCTCCCGCCGTATCTCGTGGAGCTGCGGGCCGAACGGGAACGCGAGATCCTCCGGCTCCAGCACGACCTGGCCGAGGCGCCGCGAGCGTCCCGCACCCGCGTCGAGACGTCGGACGCGCAGGCCGGGAACGCCGCCACCACCGTGCGCCACCTTGAGCGGAGGCTGGCCGAGACGTCCCGGCAGGAGGGGGTCGTCCGGGCCAGGCTCGACCACCTCGCGGCCGCCGAGGCGCGGCGCCGTCCGCTCCCGCCGGATCCGGGCGCGCCGGACGACAAGGCCCCGCCTCCCGACCGTCCCGACGAGGCGGACGTGCCGGGCGCCGACGCCCGCGAGCACTGCGACCACGACCCCCACCCGCACGAGTGCTGGGAGGGGCTGCACACCGAGCCGCCGCTCCGGGGCCGCTGGAAGATGGGCATCCTGCTCGGCCTGATCGGCGTGGAGGTGCCGATCCAGCGCGAGATCTTCAGGTACTTCCACGGCGACTCGATCGCGCAGCAGATCGAGACGTGGATCTTCACCCTGCCCGTCGCCGCGATCATGATCCTGCTGCCGCACCTCTCCGGCCACCTCTACCGCGGCCGCCACGTGACGGGCAGCGAGCGCGTCCTCGGATGGCTGCCGCTCGCGCTCCTCGTCCCCTGGTTCTACCTCGCCTACGTGCTGGGCGGCCTGCGGGCGAAGGTCCTGCTCGTCCCCCCGAGGGGACCGGACGGGGAGCTCATCGAGGGGATGAGCCCGGTCGACCAGCTCGACCTCACCCCGTCCACCATCAGCGTGATGTACGTGGCGCTGCTGCTGATCACCGGTGGCATCGCGTTCCTCATGGGCCTCGCGCGCGAGCATCCCTTGCAGGTCGCCTACCGCGGCGCGTACCGGGACCGCCGCGAGGCCGAAGCGGGCCTGGTGGCCGCCGAGCCCGGGGCGCGCGACTCCGAGTCCGAGCTGGCGCAGGCGCGGGCCGACCTTGAGGAGCAGACACGGTTCGGCGACGTCCGCCTGGAGGAGGGCACCGAGCGGATCCACGCCCTCTACGACCAGGCGGAGCTGGCCTACCTTGAGGCACTCGGCGAGGCGGTCGGCGCGCCCGCGTTCACCGAGGCGATCAGCCGTGCATCGCAGGCGCTCCACCAGGGGCCGCGCCGGCCCCGGGCCCAGGCGCGATCGGCGGGCCCATGACCACGGCGAAGATACGTGTCAACCGGATGCACCACCCCGTGACGGCGCTCGGCTTCGGCCGCCGCCTCGGAATCTGGTTCCAGGGCTGCCCGCTCGCGTGCGCCGGGTGCATGTCCAAGGACACGTGGGAACCGGACGGCGGCGCCGCCTTCACCGTGCCGGAGCTCGCCGAGCTCTGGCGCGGGGCCGTCCGGAAGGGCGCGGACGGCCTCACCATCACCGGCGGCGAACCGCTGGCCCAGCCGGACGGCCTCGCCGCCCTGCTCGCGGCCGCCTCCGAGATCCGCGCGGAGTCGACCGCCCCGGGCGGGCCCGCCGCCGGACGGGAGATCGACGTGCTCCTCTACACCGGCCTGACCGAGGACGAGTTCGACCCGGCGGCCGTCGCCGGCGCGGACGCCCTGATCACCGGACGGTTCGAGATCACCAACCCGACCGGACTGATCTGGCGCGGCTCCGGCAACCAGCGCCTGCTGCCGCGCACGGACCTCGGCCTGCGGCGCTACCGGCCGTACCTGGAGCACGTCCCCGAGCATCCGCCTCTCCAGGTGGCCACGGACGGCTTGGACGTCCACCTCATCGGCGTCCCCAGGCAGGGCATGCTGCCGAGCCTGGAACGGGCACTTCGATCGGAGGGCACGGACGTCGGCGGCGCCACCTGGCGCCACCGCCGGACGCGCGACTGAGGCGGCCCCCACCCGGCCGTAGCGGCCCACCCGCGGCCCGCCGAATTCCGCCTTTGTGTCGTCCGCCATAGGAGGCGTCCTCCGGATGTGGATGATGGGAGTGTGAGCGCACGGCGACCGTAGGTGGGCGGTGAGTTCGTTGTGGGGCCGAAAGGCGAGACTCCCGCATCTCATGACGCGCTTCACGAGGAGCTGCGCCGGCTGTGCAAGGGACGGGGGCTGCTCGGCCAGGACTTCACCAACCGGCTGGGCCCGGCGCTGATCCGGCGGATGAGCGCGGCCGGCCTCGGCACGTCCGGGCACTGGCAGCGCGGCCCGGTCGCCGAGTGGCTCGCGGCCTGGCTCCGCTCGCTTCCCGCCGACCTGGAATTCGTGGCGCGGGTGGCGCTCGGCCTGCACCCGGAGGCGGGCCAGCGCTTCCTGGGCGAGCGCATCGGCTGGCTGGCCGGACGGCTGGAACGGGACGAGCGCACCGTCCGCCGCCGCATCGACGAGGCCCTGCGCCTCCTCGCGGAGTTCGTCGCGGCCGGCACCCCGGCGGCGGTGTCCGGCACGTCCGTGCCGGGGGCGGGCGAGCGGCGCGCCGGGTGGTACTTCGAGACCGTCCGGGCCGTGGTCCGGCTCGACGTGCCGGAGCCGGAGATCCTGGAGATGCGGCGGATCGCCGTCACCGTCGCCGAGCTGCGCAGCCTGGTCATCGCCGTCAGCCTGCCCGCGAACCCGCGGGCGCCCGCCCCCGACCTGTTCGCCGAGATCGTGTTCGGCGGCCTGCTGGTCTCCCGCGAGCATCCCAGCAACAGCCTCTTCAAGTTCGTCATCGAGCCGCCCCGGCCGCTCCGCGCGGGCGACAGGCACGACCTCGCCCTGAGGTATTGGTTCCCGGCGGGGCACCGCATGGTCCCGCACTACGCCCTTACCCCGCTGACCCGCTGCGACGCCTTCATGCTCCGGGTGAGGTTCTCCCTCTCCCGTCCGCCAGGACGGGTCTGGCTCCTGGACGGCGTCCCGCCCCGGACACTCGACGATCCGCCCACCGGGCTCACCGAGGTCGCCCTGGATCGAGCGGCGGAGGCCCAGGTCGGCTTCGAGGACCTGGCCGTGGGCCACGCCTTCGGCCTGCGCTGGCAACCACATCCCGGCTGATTCCGTACTTCCAGGACTTCTCTGGAACGTCTGGCCGTCGTGGTCATCGGGACGTGACCCTGATGGGGACGGCACGACGCCCAGGAGGTCTCCATGAGCGACACGCCCCCGCCCGACATGGACGCCCTGCGGCGGAGGGCGGCCGAGATCGAGGGGCGTGAACGCGTCCGGGCGCTGCTCGACCTGGGCATGGCGCTGGGAAGGGCGGCCCTCGCGGAGGAGACCGGCGAGTCCCGACGTCCGCTCCTCGACGAGGCGATCGAGGTGACGGAGACGGCCCACGTGCTGCTGGACGCCACCGGCGAGGCATCGGACGCGGGCCTGCGCACGGACGTGGCCCTCTGGCTGGTGAAGTTGCTCACCTCACGGCAAGACCCGACGTCCGAAGCCGACTTGGACCGCTGCGCCGGGTTGCTGCGCGAGGCGCTGACCTCCGGCAGCCGCCTCCCGCCCGAGAAGGCCGAGGGCGTCCGGCTCATGCTGGGCCTGCTCCTGCTCCGGCAGCCGCTACGGCCCTATCTGGGCCGCGGGGCAACCGGGTTCGCCGAAGCCGTCGGTAGGTTCATGACCGGCGACACGTCGGAACTCGAAGAGGCCATCGACGTGCTCGGGCGTATTCGTGAACCGCTGCTGCCCGCCGATCTGCGGCCATTGCCGCCCCCGATGCGGCTCATCCTGACGAGCGCTCGCATGCTCGTGGAGGCCAAGAGCGGCGCGCTCACCCCCCAAGGCATTTTCACGGTGATGCAGAAAATCCAGACCCTGCTCACCGGGGACGGCCAGACGGTTTTTCCGCCACAGATCGCCGACACCTTCCGCGGCCTGGCGAGGGGTATCGAGCTGCGGGTCAGCGCCGATCCGGCCCGGGCCCGGAAATTGGCCGAGGACCTGGAGCCGCTGAAGGATTCCGCCGGTCCGCTCCGAACTCAGATCCTCCAGAATCTCGCGTTCGCGTACGCGATGTCGGCCGGCGGCGAAGCGGACACCACCGAGCTGGTCAAGGCGCGCGAGGCGCTGGCGGACGTGCTCGACGACCTCGACGACGACGATCCTCAGAGCGACGGGATCCGCGTGTCGCTGGCCGCGGTGCAGTACGTCCTGGCGACCTTCGCTCCGACCCCGGAGGCCGTGGAGGAGGCCGTGGCGGTGGCGCGCCGCCTGACCGTCCCGGCGAGGCCGGAGGACCCTCCGCAGGACGTGCGGCAGGCGTGGAATGTGGCGGCGCTGGGCTCGGCTCTCGCGCTGCGGAGCTGGCTGGGCGACGGCGGCTCGCTCGGCGAGGCGGAGAAGCGGCTGGCGACCGTCCTGCCCTTCGCCGCGGGGGATGCCGAACTGGCCGCCTATGTCCTGCCCTCCCTCGGCTTGGTCCTGGTCCAGCGCGGGGTCGGCGGGCTCGCCGACACGCACCTCGGCCGCGATCTGATGATGAAGGGCCTGGAGATCCACGCCACGCTCGCCGACGCCGACGTCGGCACCCTGCCGGACCCTCTCGTGCGCGGCGGCCTGGGGCTGCTGTCACTGCTGTTCCCCGATGCCGACGACAACGAGGACGCTCGCCTCAAGCGCGCGATCACGCATCTGACGGCGGCCGCGGACGCCCCTCCCGCGACCTCCGCGTTCCGGCCCCTGTGGCTGGTCGGCCTCGGGATGGCCAGGCTGCGGCACGGCCTCCAGTCGGACGACCCCGCGGAAGTCCGCGCGGCCGCCGACATCGTCGACGGCTACGTCGCCGAAGGCGGCACCGGCCAATGGGGCACGCTCTGCGAAGTGGCCTCGGCGCTCGGCCGCCTTTACGCCGGGGTGCGCGAAGAGGACGCGGCCACATTCGACCGCGGCCTCACCTCACTGCTCGAAGCGCTCGACGTTATCCGCCCCCCGTACGGCGACCGCGTCTTGAAACTGCGGACGATCGGCCTCGCCCGGCTTCTCAGGGCACAGTTCTTCGGTGGGAATCGCGAGGACCTCGACGAGTGCGTCCGTGTACTCGAAGAGGCGCGCGCCTTGGCGGCCGACCGTCCACGCTGGCTCAGGGGCACCGAAATTCCGGCCTACCTTTCCGAGGCCCACGCGGAAAGGGGCGACCTGACGCAGGCCGTGGACGCCGGTCTGGACGCGCTGCGCGCGTACGCGGCGGAGGTGCTCCTCCAGACGACCCCCGACCACGGGCTCAGCGCCGCGCGGGGCGCGGCGGCGCTCGCCCGGCGGATCACCGAATGGTGTTTGCGGGACGGGCGGCCCGAGGCCGCGGTCCACGCCCTGGAACTCGGCCGTGGCCTGGTGCTCTACGCGAGCACGGTGGCGGCCGACGTGCCCGAGCTCCTCGGCGACGGCCATTCCGAGCTGGCGGAGAAATGGCGTACCGCCACCGAGGACTCCGCGAGATCGTCCTTCTCGCGGCTGTTCGCCGCCGCCACACCGGCCCGGCCGGAAGAGTCCGCGTCCGACTACAGCTCCATAAGGATCATGCTGATGAGTGAGGACGTTCTGCACGGGCTTCTCGGTGATCTCGCGGAGCGGAGCATTCCCACCGACCTCCGCCACGAGGTGCTCAAAGCGCTGACGGAGTCGCCCAAGGCCGCCGGGCTCTTCGACCCGCCCGGACCGGCGGACATCGCCGCCGCGCTTTCCACCATTTCCATGGACGCACTGGTCTACCTGCAGCACGGCGCCGGCACGGAATCCGGATACGCCGTGGTCGTATGGGCGGACGGACGGCTCGACACCGTCGAACTGCCGCGGCTGACGCAGGACGACATCCCCCTGGACGAGAACGCTCACCAGGACGGCGTGGGCAAGGCGGGCTTGGAGCCGCTGTGCGACTGGGCGTGGGACGCGGCGATCGGCCCGCTGCTGGACCTGTTCCCAGACCGGACGTCCGGGGACGCTCCCCGTATCGTGCTCGTCCCGTGCGGAATGCTCGGCGTCGTCCCGTGGCATGCGGCCCGCACCGTGACCGCCGAGGGACGTCCGCGCCACGCCGTCCAGGACCTCGTGATCTCCTACGCCGCCACGGGACGCCAGCTCATCGACAAGGCGAAGATCGTCGCGGCGCGGGCCGGGGAACCGCTCGCAGGTTCGCGGCCACCGGCCGACGTCAGGCCGACCTTCGTGGCGAACCCGCGCGTATACCCGGACCCCGATGATGAGTTGGTGTACGCGTTCCCGGAGGCGAAGGCCATCTCCAAGGCCTTCTATCCAGGTTCGACCGTCCTCGGCCGACCGAAGAAGCTCACCCACGGACTGGGGACCGTCGAGGCGATCCTGGACGCCCTTCCCCACGCCGGAAGCACCGGGGCCGAGGTGCTCCATCTCGCCTGCCACGGCACGACGCGCAACCCGCCGACCCGTTCGGTGCTCTACCTCCACCCGGCCGACCAGACCGGCGAACTGGACGTCCGCAGCATCATCGAACGCGCGCGGGACCGCCCGGTGGACGCCCCCGGCGGGCTGGTGGTGCTGAGCGCGTGCACCAGCAACCTGGCCGCGTACGACCACGATGAAGCGCTCACGCTGGCGACAGCGTTCCTCACCGCCGGATGCGCCTGCGTGGTCGGCTCCCGCTGGAGGGTCCCCGACTTCGCCACGGCCGTCCTCATGTTCATGTTCCACCACTTCCTGGTGGAGGAGGAGCATCCGCCGGTCGACGCGCTGCGCTTGGCACAGCTGTGGATGCTCGACTCCGGCAGGAGCGTCCCGGGCACGCTCCCGGAGCCCCTCTCCGGGAACCTCTCGCTGCTGAGCGACGCCGACCTCACCGACATTTACGTCTGGGCCGCGTTCACTCACCAGGGGGCGCTGGCCGCGAAGGCGCCCGCCCCTCCAGCGTGACTTGGCCGACCTAGGGTTCGATGCTGGCGTTATACGGCTCAAGCAGCACGTTCAGCCGGGCGATCCCCGCGGGGGTGTCGAGGGCGAACGAATCATCCGGTGGGCAGGCCAGCACGTTCTTCGCGTCGCAGCGATCGCCGAAGAGCACGAGGCTGGAATGCGGGATGTCGTACCGCGACTGCCAGATGAACCCCGCCGCGTCCGTTGCCTGCCTCCGCAACCATTGGCCCCAGTAACGCGTCTCCGCATAGGCACCCGAGTGGACGAGCCAGGTGTCCTGGCACACGGCCGCCAGATCCTTGCTCTCGATCAGCGACACCAGCGTGAGATCGACGGTGGTCTCGACCGTGGACAGTACGCGTCCCGCGAGCTCGGCGCGGGGCAGGAAACGGTGATCCGTGGATCCGAACGGGATATCGCGGAGCAGGCGTTCGGCCACGGCGGTCGTCTGGTTCGTCCCCGCGTACCAGTAGCGGTACTCGTGCCCCGGGACCGAGTCGAAACGCCCTCCCTTGAAAGGCGAACGGGCCAGGCGGTCGCTGAAATCGGCCGCCGTCCTGTTCCCGTCGTGAATCCGGTAAAGGACCGTACCCGCTTCCAGATGGTGGAAATTGGGCGTCCCGCCGTAGTTCTCGGGCGGCTCCTGGGGGGGCACCTCAGTCACCGTCCTCGACGACGGCGGACGCGGCGGCGGTGAGATCCTCGTCCGGCATGCGTCCCAGCAGCCGGAACGGCGCGTCCCGCAGGCGGGCGTTGGGGTCGAGCCACCAGCTCGCGACCCCCCAGGGGTCGGTGCGGGCGCCCAGGATCTCGTTGATCCGCAGCACGACCGGCAAGGGACGGCCGTCCGCGTCGAACTGGAACGCCGGAAGGCGTTGCTCGCCGGCCGGGTCCGTCAGCCGGACCAGCGCGTGGGCGGCCGGATCGGCGCCGCGCTCCCGCAGCTCCGCCGCGGTGACAGTGGGGAAGGACAGCAACCGCGCCTTCGCCTCCCACACCGCCTGCGCCCGTGCCGAGCCCGCCGCCGCCAGCTCGTCCAGCTCGGCGAAGAGAGCATCGACCTCGGCCTGGACGTCCAGCGACGGATCGGCCGTGCCGACCCCGCGGACGGACGAGTCCCCCTCGGCGAGCGCCCGGCGCACCGGATGGTCGCGCGGCAGAACCTCGCCCAGGAACATCGCGATATGAAGGGCCACGTCCGGCCGTTCGTCCGGTTCCGCGCCGCGATACTCCCGGACCAGTTCGATCAATTGTGCGCGGGCCTCCTCGTCAAGCTCCCTGGTGACCCCCTCCCAGTCGTCGCGCAACGCGCGCAACGCCTCTTCGAGCGGGCTGCGAGCCGCCATTCCCGTCCTCCCAAGATCAGTACAGCGGAACACCACGCCGATCCACCGCAGCCCAGCCTCCAAAAGGCACGCCGACCATCCCGATCATATGCAACGATTCAGGCCCGCACCGCAGATCTGACAGATTCCATAAATAACCACGAACCTGGGAATTCGAGATCGCGCCGCCAATCGCCCTGATGGCGCAACACACCCCCAGGTGACGACCTCCCCCACATCGAAGGAAACGTGTGACTGAAAGAGGACCTTTCAGCGGGCCAGGCCGACGCCCTCAACAATCTGGGCGCCACCTGAGCGGCGACTACGTCGCCGCGGAACGCCTGTACGACCGGTCGCGAGCGATCTGCCGGCGCGTTGGCCACCGCAGGCGAGGCCGAGGCGCTCAACGAGCTCGGCAAGGTACTGACCGAGACGACCGGCCCTCACGCGGCGGCGGCCGTGTTCGAGCAGGCGTTCACCTTGGCCCGGCGGGTCCAGAGCCCGCTGGACGAAGCGCACGCACTCGACGGCCTGGCCCACTGCGCAGACCACATCGGCGATCGGCCCACAGCCGTGGCCCGTATGCGGGAAGCCGTGGCGCTCTACCAGCGACTCGGCTCCACCGAAACAGACCAGGCCGCCGCCTACCTGGCCGCCCTGGAGAACAGCGCCCCGGCCGACGAGTAGGGACCGGCAGGCACCGAAGCAAGTTCAGCGGCCGGTGTTGCCGTCGGTGAGTTCGCGCAGGATGTCGGCGTGTCCTGCATGCCGTGCGGTCTCCTCGATCAGGTGGGTCAGCGTCCAGCGCCGGGACGGCCCCGGCCGGCCGCCTCTGGCCGGGCGGGGACCTGGCTGGGTGAGGTCGTCCCAGGAGGCGATCTGCTCGTTGGCTTCGGTGGCGGTTTCCCGGTAGGCGGCGAGGATCGCGTCGGCGGTGTCTTCCGGGACGAGATGGAAGGTGGCTTGCCAGTCGGCCACGTCGTGACCGAGCAGCCAGTGCCGTTCCACGTGGGTGAGGTGTTTGATCAGCCCGAGCAGGTTCGTCCCGGACGGAACGCCGGGGGCGCGGGCCTGCGTTTCGGTCAGCCCTTCGGCCTTGGCGGCGACGGCGGCCCGCAGGTAGTCCAGGAAGCCGATGAGCACGTCCCGCTCGCCGGGTCCGGTCGAGGGCGGTCCTGTGTCGCGTTTGCGCCTGGTGCTCATGGCCGTCCCTCCGGGTCTGCTCGGCGAATGACCAGTACGTGGTCGTGAAGTCTCATGCTCTCCTCGCAGGATCGGTTGCGCACACCACTCTGCTCGCGGGCCGGTGCGACCGGCACGAAAAATTGCCGATTTGGCAAGATGGCGTGGCGAGCGAGCGCACCTGCGAACACGCCCGACCGGCCAGCGCGGCCCGCGCCTGACGCCCGGCCGGTGGTCAGTGCCAGACCGCCTCCCCACCCGCCTGTTCACTGGCCAGCCGCATCGCCGCGCGGATGTTGTGCAGCAGGTTGTCGCGGGTGTTCACGTGCGGGAATGGTTCGTCCGGGACGTCGGCGTCGAGGAATCGGCACAGCGGCTCCCAACCGTCCTGGACGCGATAGACCAGCAGCCGATCGTCCGGCACGGTACGCCGGACACGTTCGTAGTGCTGTTGGAACACCCGCAGGCAGTGCGTCTTGTCGAACACCCGTCCGCCGAAGGTCTCCGTCACGATCGTGCGCAGGATCGTCTGCGTCCGCGCGAAGCCGGACTCCTCGGCCCACTGCCGTTGCTCGCCGGTGAGTTCCCGGTTGAACTGGGCGCCGAGCTGGAACATCTGGACGTGGCTGTCCCACCAGCGCTCCGGATCGCGGTCGGTGAGCAGGATTCTCGCGTCCGGATACGCGGCGGCCAACTGCTCCCAGAAGTGGACGGTCGGCCAGTCCAAGGCGGCCCGATACCCCTCGAAGATCACCGACCAGTCGGCCGCGCCGCCGGTGTCGTACGCCGCCTGCCAATGCTCGCCGTCCACGCATCGGCGGAGTGCCTCCAAGCCGTGATAGCACGGCCCGTACCCCAGCCATTCCAGCGCCGCCTTTACCGACGTCGATCCGGTCCGATGCAAGCCGACGCCGATGACCTGCAGTCCCTCGGTCATGACGTGTCCCTTCTCCGCACCTCGATCATTTCAAATGCTAGCCGCGCACTCATCTTCCGGGGGCGGAGTGGCCATACACGTGCCCCGGTGTCGGCGAATTTCCGAACCCCTCGAAATCAACATTGAACATCTAATAGTACCGTCCTGCGCACGGCCGGCCACTGCCGTCTTTACGCGAATGTCATTTCCATACGGTGCTGAGAACCGTCCCGAGAAGTACGTCCCCGCCGCACTTCGCCCTGGCGTGGACACAGCCGATTGGAGAGTTGTCATGCGCAAACTCATGCGGGGGGCGCTGGTCGCCTGCGCCTTCGCGCTCGCGCTGGGCGGTACGACCGCCGCGAACGCCGCCGAACCCGGCGGTGGCGGCGGCCGGCCGATCATCGGCGGCCACAACGCCACCGAGACGTATTCCTGGATGGTGTCGCTGAGCAACGGCTGCGGCGGCAGCCTGGTCGCGCCCCAGTGGATCGTCACGGCGAACCACTGCGGGTCGGCGTCGCAGGGCCGGATCGGCTCGAACAGCAAGAACTCCGGCGGCGAGGTCCGCCAGATCGACCGGCGGGTCACCCGGCCGGGCACCGACCTCACGCTGATGCACCTGAGCACCCCGTCGCAGTTGGCCCCGGTGAAGATGGCGCAGTCCAACCCGGCCGCGAACACCCCCGTCCGGCTGCTCGGCTTCGGCTGCATGAGCTGGCCGAGCTGCAGGACCGCCACCACCCTCCAGGAGATCGACCTGACCGTGCTGCCCAGCGGTCAGTGCGCCCCCGGCGGCGGCACGGCGAACGACGTCTGCGTCTCGGGCGACCGGACGCACTCCGCCTGCCACGGCGACTCCGGCGGTCCGGCGGTGGTCGGCGGCCGCGGCGACTGGACGCTCGTCGGCGAGACCCACGGCCCGGGCGACAACCGGGGCGAGTGCGCGACCAGCACGCTCTACACCGGCATCGCGGCGTACCTGTCCTGGATCAACCAGCAGATCGGCAGCTGACCCCGCACCCGCAGGATCGCCGAATAGGCGGACTGCTTCACGTCCTGACCCCGGTTCCCAACCCGCCCCGCCGCGGACACACACCGCCACCGTGTCCGCGGTGGGGCCTCCAAGTCGACGGTCAATTTTGCGTTCGAGCACCGCCTGGCCCGTGGCGCTCGCCATTTCCGGTTTGGTTTCTGGCGTGGGCCAATATCTCGATGAGACGTTCACGGACAGCGTTCAGAGCGGCGATCTTTTCTTCCAGCTCGCCGAGCTTCCGTGTGATCTGCGGTATGTTCGCCGGGCTTGCGGGGCCGTGGGGCATCTCGCCGTCAAGGCAGGGCAGATAGCTGCGGATGTCGTCGGCGGTGAAACCCAGCGCCAGGAGCCGCCGGATGTTGCGGACCCTGGTCACGGACGATTCCTCGTAATGCCGGTAGCCGTTGGGCGCCCGCCGCGGGTGCAGCAGGCCTTGCTGCTCGTAGTACCGCAACGCCCGGATGGTGGTGCCGGCCGCGTGGGCCAGTTCGCCGATCAGCATCGTCTCGTCTCGCCTCCGTCCGCAGGCTAGCCGCGATCGCGCAGCCGGGATTCACCGGCTCCTGGACGGGGTCGTCAGGAGACGCCGAGCCCGCCGTCCACGTGAACGACCGCCCCGGTGACATAGCCGGCTTCGGGACCGGCGGCGGTGGTGATCCACCAGGCGATCTCGTCCGGCCGGGCGAGGCGTCCGAGCGGTATCCGGGCCGTGACCCCCTTCTCGGTCGCGGTGATCTGCTCCTCGGAGAGCCCGGCGTGGACCAGCACGGGCGTCTGGGTCGAGCCCGGGGCGACCGAGACGACGCGAATCCCCCGCGGCGCGAGCTCTACCGCCCAGGTGCGGGTGAGGAAGTCGAGTGCGACCTTGGTCGAGCCGTAGACCGAGTTGTTCGGCAGGCCCCCTTGGGGCGGGCTGGTGGTCACGTTGACGATGACGCCGCCGCTGGTCGCCAAGTGCGGCAGAGCCTGCTGGGCCAGCAGGATGGGGGCGAGGAGGTTGGTCGCCAGTTCCTCCTCGGCGGTCTTCAGGTCGATCGCCTCCAGCGGAGCCGGACGGTAGATCGCGGCGTTGTTGACCAGGACGTCGATGCGTCCGAATTCCTCGACCGCGGTGGCGGCGATCGCTCCGGCGGCCTCCGGTGTCGCGAGGTCGGCGACCAGGGTCCGGATCGTCGGGTGTCCGTCGGCGGTCTCTTTCAACCGGGTGGCCGTCCGTCCGACGACCAGAACGTCGGCGCCGAGGGCGGCGAACCGATGGGCGGTCGCACGGCCGATCCCGGTGCCCCCTCCGGTAATGATCACTGCTCTGCCGTGGAATGTGGTGGAAGCCATGTCCGGCATGCTTGGATGCGTCCTTCCGTGCACTTGGTCGCCGGCAACCGCCGGCCCGGTCGGCTGCGACGCTAAGGGTTGACCCCGGCGTCAGGGTCAAGACCGGACGGCTCAAGGCAGCCGGAAATGCCTCCGCCGCAGGTGGGGAGCGGGGCCCGCCGCCATGAGGTTTCCGGATTGGTCCCCGGTCTTTCTCCAGTCCTTGCCCACGACCGATTGGGTCCGATAGATATGTCGAGGCTTGACAGCCGTTGATCGGACGAGGCCAAGACAAGCCGAGCAGGTCGGGGCCGTGACGTTTTAAGGGTCTAAATCGTCCCAAATCGCTCCGCGATCTACTAATCATTCATATGATCATGGCGATCCGTGCATTTGGAGGATACGTGCCCGAGCCGACGCCGCTCCTGTCCACCGACCCCGGGACCATCGGCCGGTACCAGCTCGGAGGGCGGCTCGGCGTCGGCGGCCAGGGGACCGTCTACCTGGGGCAGGACGAGCAGGGCCAGCGCGCCGCCATCAAACTTCTGCACGCCCACCTGATTACCCACGAAACGGCGCGCAGCCGCTTCCTCGCCGAAGTCGAGATCGCCAAACGCGTCGCCCCCTTCTGCACGGCACAGGTCCTCGACAGCGGCGTGATCAACGAACAGCCCTACATCGTCAGCGAATTCGTCGACGGGCCGTCCCTACTGGCCTCCGTCAAGGGCGGCAACGGGCCGCGCGGCGAAGCCGCACTCGAACGACTGGCGATCAACACCGTCACCGCGCTGGCGGCCATCCACAAAGGTGGAGTCGTCCATCGCGACCTCAAGCCGGGTAACGTCCTGCTCGGCCCCGACGGCCCCGTGGTCATCGACTTCGGCATCTCCCGCGCCCTGGACCTCAGCCAGTCACTCACCAGCAGCCAGGCCATCGGGACCCCCGGGTACATGGCCCCCGAACACATCGACGGCGAGACGGCCGGTCCGGAGGCGGACATGTTCGCCTGGGCGGCCACCATGGTCTTCGCGGCCACCGGCCGCAGGGCCTTCCCCGGCGCCAGCTTCTCCGCCGTCGCCCTCGCCGTCCTCCACAAGGAACCGGAGCTGGACGGTCTAGAAGGCGACCTGGCCGACATCGTCCGCGCCTGCCTGCAGAAGGACCCCGCAAAACGCCCCACCGCGGCCGAGGTGAGCGCCCACCTACGTGACCTCCACAAGCCGCAACCCGCACCCGCCCCCGCACCACCCGCCCCCGCAC
>NZ_JBIRBA010000036.1:0-105134 GCF_044326345.1 Actinomadura sp. 9N215
CCTCGGTCAGCACGTCGACACCGCGAGCGCTGGTCATGTCGTGCTCCCAGCCAGGCGGCAGATCGGCGGCGCGAGGCGGGGGCGTACCGACGCGGTCGGTGCGACCCGCGATCGGTCCCGCGATCGGTCCCGCGATCGGTCCCGCGATCGGTCCCGCGATCGGTGGTCCACCCGAATTCGGCGCGGTCCGGCACGGGGGCCTCCCGGTTCCGGACGAAACATCAGGTGTCCCAGCTTTCGCCCCTTCGGGGCGATGTCTCCCATGCTCGGTAGCAAGGCCATGAAAGAGGGGTTGCACGGTGAAGGGCGAAAACCAGAAGATCGGCCTGACCGTCGATGACGTCGCCGCCATCTGGAATATTCCCAAAGGCACAATATACCGTTACGCCCACGAGTCGAAATGGCGCCGCTACACCCACAACCGCCGTGTCTACTACCACCCCGACGACGTCATGGCCACCCTCGATCCGTCCGCCAAGGGATCATAGGCCGGGCGGGTGCTCCGGTGATCGTCGACGGGTGGCGGAGTCGTGTGCGTCTTGTTCGGCAATATTCGTCGATGAAGCGTCCAGAAACGGAATGAGCTCTATACAGGTGTTCGGTAGGTGACCTGTCGGATGTCCCGGAGGACCTCCGCCTCCGGGCTCCCGCAGGGTCGCGCACTCGCAGGTCTGGGCGCGTGCGGAGGATGTCTTAGGCGTCGCTCTGGGTCAGGACGGCCCGACCGTGATGACCTCTGGCTTGCCGGACGGCGTCCCGTCGTCGCCGCCGCTCTCTTCGGCCAGCCGCAGGGCCTCCTCGATCAGGGTTTCGACGATCTTGGACTCGGGGACGGTGGCGACCACCTCGCCCTTGACGAAGATCTGGCCCTTGCCGTTGCCGGAGGCGACGCCGAGGTCGGCCTCGCGGGCCTCGCCGGGGCCGTTGACGACGCAGCCCATCACCGCGACCCGCAGCGGCACCTCCAGCCCGTCCAGCCCGGCGGTGACCTCGTCGGCGAGCTTGTACACGTCCACCTGCGCCCGGCCGCAGGACGGACACGACACGATCTCCAGGCGGCGCTTCCGCAGCCCGAGCGACTCCAGAATCGCGGTCCCGACCTTGACCTCCTCGACCGGCGGCGCCGACAGCGACACGCGGATCGTGTCCCCGATCCCCTCCGCCAGCAGGGCCCCGAACGCGACCGCCGACTTCACCGTCCCCTGGAACTGGGGCCCGGCCTCGGTCACCCCCAGGTGCAGCGGGTAGTCGCAGGCGGCGGCCAGCTTCCGGTACGCCGTGACCATCACCACCGGGTCGTGGTGCTTGACGGAGATCTTCAGGTCCCGGAACCCGTACTCCTCGAACAGCGAGCACTCCCACAGCGCCGACTCGACCAGCGCGTCCGCGGTGGCGCTGCCGTACTTGGCCAGCAGCCGCTTGTCCAGCGACCCCGCGTTCACCCCGATCCGGATCGGCACCCGCGCCTCGCCCGCGGCCTTCGCGATCTCCGCCACCTTGTCGTCGAAGGCCTTGATGTTCCCCGGGTTGACGCGCACCGCGGCGCACCCGGCGTCGATCGCCGCGAACACGTACCGCGGCTGGAAGTGGATGTCGGCTATCACCGGGATCTGCGACTTGCGGGCGATCTCCGGCAGCGCCTCGGCGTCGTCGGCGGAGGGCACCGCCACCCGCACGATCTGGCATCCGGACGCCGTCAGCTCCGCGATCTGCTGGAGCGTCGCGTTCACGTCCGCCGTCACCGTCGTGGTCATCGACTGCACGCTCACCGGCGCCGCGCCGCCGACGAGCACGGCCCGGTCGTCATGACCCAGTTTCAGCTCCCGGCTCACCCGGCGCGGGGCGAGTGCCGGGGGCACCTGGGGCATCCCTATGTCCACCATGCGTGATCATCCTCTCCGTTCGGTCGTATGGCTCCGGGACCGGCCACGTGCGGCGGCCGGCGCATCGTCCCGGGGTGTGCCGTCAACGGCGGTCAGCGCGGGCTCCGCTCCGTACGGGCCGCCTCGGGATCGTTGAGGTCGGCGAGGTAGCGGCGGACGGCCCGCGCGATCTGCTCGCCGGACAGCCCGGCGTCGGCCAGAAGGTCGGACCTGTCGCCGTGTTCGACGAAGGCGCGAGGCAGCCCGAGGTTGCGGACCGGAGTTCGCACCCCGGCGTCGGCGCAGGCCTGGGCGAGCAACGACCCCGTCCCGCCCGTGCGGCTGCTGTCCTCGGCGGTGACGACGAGGGTGTGGCGGGCGGCGAGGCCGGCGAGAGCGGGGTTGACCGGGATCACCCAGCGCGGATCGACGACGGTGACCCCGACGCCGTGGTCTTCGAGGATGCCGGCGGCCTGGAGGCAGGCGTCGGCGAGCGTCCCGACGGCGACGATGAGGACGTCGAGGGGACGGCTCCGGCTGCGGCGCAGCACGTCGATGCCGTCGACCCGGGCGATGGCGTCGATGTCCGGCCCGGCGGTGGCCTTCGGGAAGCGCAGGACGGTCGGCCCGTCGGTGACGTCGACGGCTTCCCGGAGGAGGTCGCGGAGCCGGGCCGCGTCGCGGGGCGCGGCGACCCGCAGGCCGGGGACGACGCCGAGGATGGACAGGTCCCACATGCCGTGGTGGCTCGGCCCGTCCGGCCCGGTGATCCCGGCCCTGTCCAGCACGAACGTCACCGGCAGGCGATGCAGGGCGATGTCCATGATGACCTGGTCGAAGGCGCGGTTGAGGAACGTCGAGTAGACCGCGACGACGGGATGGAGGCCGCCGAGGGCCAGCCCGGCTGCCGAGCAGGCGGCGTGCTGTTCGGCGATGCCGACGTCGTACATCCGGCCGGGGAACCGGTTCGCGAAGGCGCTCAGCCCGGTGGGCCCGGGCATGGCGGCGGTGATGGCGACGACGTTCTCGCGCTCCCCGCCGATCGCGCACAGCTCCTCGGAGAACACCTTCGTCCAGGAGACGCCGGACGACTTGGCGCCCTTTCCGGTGGCCGGGTCGATCTTGCCGATGCCGTGCATGTGGTCGGCCTGGTCGTTCTCGGCGGGCGCGTATCCGCGGCCCTTGCTGGTGACGGCGTGCACGACGACGGGGCGGCGCAGGTCGCGGGCCGCCTGGAGCGCCCGCTCGCAGGCGGCGACGTCGTGGCCGTCGACGGGACCGATGTAGGCGAAGCCGAGGTGCGTGAACAGGTTGTCGGCGGTCGGGTGGCCGTCGCGGGTGTAGCACTCCAGCCAGGAGTCGGACGACGTCCGCAGCTTGTGCAGGTGGTGGCCGAGCCCGCCGACGGTGGGGGCGTACGAGCGGCCGTTGTCGTTGAGGACGACGATCACCGGGCGGTCGGGGGCGCCGGCGAGGTTGTTGAGCCCCTCCAGGGCCAGCCCGCCGGTCAGCGCGCCGTCTCCGATCAGCGCGACCACGGACCGGTCGGCGAACCCGCGCCGCTGGTTGGCCTTGGCCAGGCCGTCGGCGTAGGCGAGCGCGGTGGACGCGTGCGAGTTCTCCACCAGGTCGTGCGCCGATTCGGCCTGCGACGGGTACCCGGACAGGCCGCCGCGCTGGCGGAGCCGGTCGAAGTCGGCCCGGCCGGTGAGCAGCTTGTGCACGTACGCCTGGTGCCCGGTGTCGAAGACGATCCTGTCGCGGGGCGAGGTGAACACCCGGTGCAGCGCGACCGTCAGCTCGACCATGCCCAGGTTGGGGCCCAGGTGCCCGCCGGTGCGGGACACCGTCCGCACGACGAACTCGCGGATCTCCTCCGCCAGCGCGGGCAGGTCGGCCGCCGGCAGGTCGTGCAGGTCGGCCGGGCCGCTGATGCTGTCCAGCAGTGCCATTCGTGGTCCTCTCTTCCGTACCGGTCTTCCGTCCTGGGGCGCCGGGCTTGAACCAGACGGCGCGCTCCGGGAGCAGGCAGGCGCCGGGTCGGCCGGGTCGGGACGTCGACGTTGTGAACGACTGCGTTGTCGCGTTGGGGAAGGGGGAGTCGGCGGAGCGGGAGTCGGCGGTGGGCGAGTCGGCGGTGGGCGAGTCGGCGGAGCGGACTGTCAGAGGAGGTCCGTTGCCGGGGTCGTGGTGGTGCCTGATTCGTGGAGTTGGAGTTCGCGGGGCAGCGCGAAGTGCATGGTCTCCTTGACCAGCTCAACGTCCTGGACGTCGTCGAACCCGCGCTCGGCCAGCCAGTCCAGCACACCCTGCACCGGCTCGTCCGGCACCGAGGCGCCACTGGTCACCCCGACCGTCCCCACCCCCACAAGCCACGACTCCTCGATCTCCTGCGCCTGATCCACCAAATACGCCGCAGCCGCCCCATGCTCCTTGGCCACCTCCACCAACCGCACCGAATTCGACGAATTCGCCGACCCCACCACCACCACCAAATCAGAACCCACAGCGATCTCCTTCACCGCCGACTGCCGATTCTGCGCCGCATAACAAATATCATCCGACGGCGGATCCAACAGATTCGGAAACCGCCGCCGCAACGCCGCCACCGTCGCCAACGTCTCATCCACCGACAACGTCGTCTGCGACAACCACGCCACCCGGTCAGGGTCGCGCACCTCGACATTGGCCACATCATCGGGGCCATCGACCAGATGGATATGGTCGGGCGCCTCACCGACGGTGCCGATGACCTCCTCGTGGCCCTCGTGCCCGATCAGCAGAATGTCGTAACCCGCCTCGGCGAACCGGACCGCCTCCCGATGCACCTTGCCCACCAGCGGACACGTCGCATCGATCGTGGTCAAACTCCGCACCTCCGCCTCGGTGTGCACCGTCGGCGCGACACCGTGCGCGGAGAACACCACGATCGCGCCCGCGGGGACCTCATCGGTCTCCTCCACGAACACCACACCCCGCTCCTCCAGCGACCGCACCACATGAAGGTTGTGCACGATCTGCTTACGCACATAGACCGGAGGCCCGTACTTGTCCAGACACACCTCCACCGTCTTGACCGCCCGCTCCACCCCCGCGCAAAACCCACGCGGCTTGGCCAGCAGAACCCGACCTCGCGAAAACGACATGATTCCTCTCAAGAAGAGTCGGTACAGATTGGACTCACGGACCCGGCGCCCTCACTGGAGGTAGGACGTCAATGCATCGGGTCGGCCCCGATCCATCTCCTGGGACGTGTCGGCGGATGTGTCGACGGTCCAGCGGCCCACCGACATCTCGGCGGTGATGCCGGGACCGAAGCCCGCGATCATGCCGGTGGCGCCCGACGTCAGGAGGTCCTCGTCGAACAGCCTGCGCAGCGCTTCGAGCACCACGGCGCTGGCGATGTTGCCGTACTCGGTCAGGGTCGACCAGCTGTGACGGAACATGCCGCGATCGAGATCGAGGAACTTGGAGAGGTCGTCGAGGATGCGCGGGCCGCCGGCGTGGATGAGGTAGAAGTCGAGGTTGCGGACGTCCCAGCCGTGGCTCGCGGCGAGTTCCCGCAGCACCGGGGCGAGCGGCTTCATCGTCCCTGGCACCCGGCGGTCCAGCTGGAAGTGGAAGCCGGTGTCGCGGACGGCGTAGGAGATCCATTCCTCGGTGTTGGGAATGAGATACGAGGAGTTGCGCTCCAGCGTCATGCCGGTGCCGCCGGTGCCCCGCACGACGGCGGCGGCGACGGCGTCACCGAACAGCCCGTCGGACAGCAGCGCGCCGACCATGTCGTCCTCGGGCTGGTAGCACAGCGAGCACAGCTCGCACGAGACGATCAGGACGTTGCTCTGCGGATGCGCGATGCAGAACTCCTGGGCGCGGTTGATCGCCGCGGCGCCCGCCGCGCAGCCCAGCTGGGCGATGGGTATCTGCCGGGTGTCGAACCGGAACCCCATGCTGTTGATCAGCCATGCGGTGAGCGACGGCATGAGAAAGCCCGTGCAGGACACGTAGATGATGGCGTCGATGTCGCGCGCCGTCAGCGCGGCGTTCGCCAGGGCCTGTTCGATGACCTCGGGGCAGCGCTTCTTGGATTCGGACTCGTAGATGCGGTTACGTTCCTCGAAGCCCGGGTGGCGGAGTGCTTCTTCGATGGGCTGTACGATGTGCCGCTTCTGCACTCCCGTGTTCTGGATCAGTCGAAGCGCCAACGGAAGCTGCGGTTTTCCTCCATGGACTCTTTTTGCGAATTCCAGAGTCTCTTCCATGGTGATGACATACTCCGGCACACTGACTGACGGCCTGCACAGCGTTGGCATGTCTGGGATCTACTTTCTTCAAAGCCCACACGTTTGTACGTCCAGTTGGGCGACAGCAAGGTCGGGCTGCGGCACCGCCGCGCGGCGCCTCCAGGGTCCGGCTCGGCCGCCGGTTCGGGCGGCCATCGCTCGACTCGGGTGGCCGCTCTCGGCCGTGGTCGGCCGACGATGAAGGCGACCCGAGTCGGTGTCTTTCTCCCGCAGCGCATGCGCGCGCCATCTAAGGTCACGGCATCGTTCGCTGGGGCGTCAGATCCGTCCCCTTGGTGGTGAACGGCCAGGGGACGGTATGGCGAATACGGCTCGCGTTCGGGAATGGTCACTCGGTCCGGCGCCGCTCTTTGCCGTGGCGTGTCGACACGGCGTCCCTAGTGCGTGAGAAATCCTTTTCGCGGGAGGGGATCTCGCAGGGTTGGTGCTGGGGTCATGGCGCTGACCAGCCTGGCTTCCGCCGGCGTCGTCCATCGCCGGCGCCACGCGAGTGCGCGGCGGACGATGGTCGCCCTCGGCTTGAGGACTGCCGACATTGAGCCGTCTCCGTGTGGTCGGACCCCAATGGCTGCCATTCTAAGTATGGATTCTTCGCCTCTGGTCGTCAAGACCCCGAGTCGTCTGAATGCATTCAGATGGCGCCCTTCCTTCCAGATGTGAGAATCCGTCTGGTTGTCGGTGAACGGTGCCTGATCTGATCATGAACGAAGCGCAGCACGTTCGTGTGGGCGCCGTTTCGGAGGATTTCCTATCCAGCCGGTCAGGAGGATTTCAGAACCGGCTGGTCATTCGGTTTTGGTGGCGCTGAGGACGGCCGGGACCGGGATGACGTCCGGGGGCAACTCGGCCGCGTCCTTGGTCACCGCTCTGGTCACCTTGAACCCCGACTCCTCCAACCAGCCCCGATAGGTCGACAACTTCTGCGGCCCGCCCTGCCCCATCGTGCAACCGACGAAGAACGCCGGGAAGAAGTCCACGTTGTAGTTACCCGCCTCGGTCAGATCCTCCGGATACACCGGCACCAGCACATGAACCTGACCACCTACCTCCAACGCCCCGTACACCCCCGCCAAGATCCGCAACACCGCCTCCCGATCGAACATGTCCAGGAAATGCTTGACCAACACCGCCTCGAACCCGCCCGGGACACCCTCGAAGACATCACCCCCGACAAACGAGCACACCTCCTGAAGCCCGTGCGCACGGAACGTCGCCAGGCACTCCTGCTCCTTGTCGGGCAGATCGAACGTGGTCACCCGCAACCCGGCATCCGGCTTGAACCGGTGCGCGTGCACCGCGCCCAGCCCGGTGTTACCGGCCAGATCCAACACCCGCGCCCCGGCGGGAAGGTCGATGGTGCCGAAGAACCACGGATCGATGTTCGCGGTGACGGTGTCCATCAGCGTGGCCCACGACTCACGCAGGTCCTGGTGTTCGGCCACCGCCCCGTACAGGGTGCCCTCGGCGCCGTAGAACTCCTTCAACCCCACCAGCGCCCCAGCACGGGCGCTCTCGGTCAGATAGAACAACTGCCGCAACGCCACCACCTTGATCATGTTCATGTACGTCAACGCCCGCTTCAGGTCCCGCTCGGCGACCTCGGCCAGCGCGCCCAGCGCATACCCGCCGCCGCCGGTGCCCGTGTCGTGGGTGACGAAGCCCTCCTTGACCAGCAGGAACAACAACTGCTCCACCGCGTCCGGGCGGACACCGACCGCCGCGCCGAGCTCGGCCGCGTTCTGCCCGGGACGGGTCCGGATGGCGTCGATCAGACCGAGCTCGAAACATGACAACAGCGTCATGAACCGCGTCGGTCCCACCATGAATTCACGAAATCGCGCGAGCGTGGCATCCGCAGTCATCACACAGGCCCTTTCGAGTTCGGTGTTCGGCGCCGGTCGAGCACGCGTCATGCCCGGTCTTCCAGCCGTTCCTTGAGGCGGTGGGACAGCGCGATCCGCTGCACCTTCAGCGTCGCGGTCCGCGGGAGTTCGGCCCGCGGGATCTGGATCGGGTCGGCCAGCTGGGGGAAGTCGGTGACGGCGGCGCGCCAGCGGTCCCGGTCCAGCGGCGTGTCGTCGGTGGTGCAGAGCACCGGGATCGGCTCGGACTCCGGGCCCTGGATCACGACGAGCTCGCTCAGCTCGTTCAGCCTGCCCAGCAGGAGATCCTCGACCTCCAGGGAACTGCGGACTCCGACGATCATGTCGACCTCGCGGTCGAGCATGTGCAGGCAGCCGAGCTTGGTGCGGTAGCCGACGTCCCCGGTCCGCCACCATTCGCCGAACCGGTTCTCGTCGTACCGGTCCTGCTCGGCGAAGTAGGTCTTCGCCAGCCCGGGCCACGCGACCTCGATGTAGCCGGGGTTCTGCTCGGACACCGGGTTGCCGTCCCGGCTCACCAGGCGGATCTTCGCGCAGCCCCGCGGCATCGCCCAGCCGACGCAGCGTCCGTTCGCCTTGTGGGCGGAGTTGCGGAAGTAGGCGCGGCCGACCGCCGGGCCGACCTCGCTCTGGCCGTAGATCTGGAAGAACAGGGCGCCGCGCCGTCCGGACGACTTGAGCAGCCGGCTCATCGTCCTCGGGTGGATGGCGTCGAACGTGCTGCTGAAGTATTTGACGGACGCGAACGGCTTGCGCAGGTCGTCGGCCAGGCCCTCCCATTCCATGAGCGAGTTGGGCAGCGCCTCGATGAAGCCCGGCCGGTGTTCGAGGAACAGCTTCGCGACGGTGTCGGGCTCGGACTCGTTCATGAGCAGCACCGGCATCTCCTTCAGGAGCGCCAGCGCCATCGCCGCGACGAACCGGGAGTGCACGAACGAGATGTGGATCGCGACGGTCTCCTTCCTGCGCAGCATGGAGAGGAGCCGCCACTGCGGGATGAGGCGCACGGCCTGGGTGCGGGGCGTGTGCACGACGAGCTTCGGCAGCCCGGTCGTGCCCGAGGTGTGGGTGATCACGGCGGCCTCGTCGATCTGCCGGACCACCGGCCGGACCGGCGGCGAGCCGGCGAGCTTGGCGAGCGACTCCGTCCCCGGGCGCTCTCCCGCCACGATGATCACCCGCTTGGTCAGCTCCGCGAGCGGCACGTCGGCGAGCGCGTCGAACTTGCGCTCGTCGGTGAGCAGGCTCGGCTGGTCGACCCGCTTGATCAGGGTGCCGACGGTCGCGGCGTCCAGGGCGGGCGACAGCATCACGGGGACCGCCCCGATGCGGGACGCCGCGGCGGCGAGCACCCAGACGTCGGCGTTGGCGGTCTTGTGGACGACGACGTGTTCACCGGGCCGGACGCCGGCCGCCCACAGCCGGGCGGCGAGGTCGCCGACGTGGTCGGCGAGGTCGGACACCGTCATGTGCCGGCCCGCCTCGGGGAGGGCGTCCAGGTCGTGGTCGAGGGTGAGCGGCGTCGCGGCGTTGACGGCCGCGGCCATCTCCGGCAGGAGGCCGATGTGGAGTCCGCGTTTCTGGAGCGACTTGTAGGCGGTGGAACCGTTCATCGGGGACTGACTCCCTTGGTGCTCGATGGCGGCGTCCGTTGGCGTGCGAATCGTCGCCGGCTTGGGGGGCGAGGGAGGGCGACCGCTCGACGGGCAGAGCCCGCGCGGGTGTCGGTCGTGTGCTGGCGGGTCGGTCGTGTGCTGGTGGAAGGCGCGCCGCGCGGCGCCCAGCACCATGCGCCGCGCGGCGCCGTACGGTGCGCGGTGTGCGGTGGCGGGCGGGGGGTTAGGCGGCGCGGCCCGCTTTGAGGGCGGCGGCGACGTCGACGGCCCGCCGGGCCTGGTAGCCGGCGGCCCGCAGCGGCACGTCGCCCGGAGGTCCGTCGGCGGCCCGGTGGGACGTGCCGTAGGGATTGCCGAGCTCGAACTGGACGGGGTCGGTGTAGCCGGGCGGGACGATGATGCCGCCCCAGTGGTAGAACACGTTCCCCAGCGCCAGGATGGTGGACTCCTGCCCGCCGTGGGCGGTGCCGGTGGACGTGAAGGCCGAGTACACCTTCCCGGCGAGCTTGCCGCCATGCCGCCACAGACCGCCGGTCGTGTCGATGAACGCCTTGAGCTGCATGGCCGGGTTGCCGAAGCGGGTGGGGGTGCCGAACAGCACGGCGTCGGCCCACTCCAGGTCGTCCAGGGCGGCCTCGGCTACGTCGGCGGTGTCCTCGATGTGCCGGGCCCAGGCGGGGTTGGCGGCGATCGCCTCCGGCGGGGCCAGCTCGGGGACCTTGCGGAGCCGGACGCTTGCGCCCGCCTTCTCCGCCCCCTCGGCCGCGGCCGCCGCCAGCGCGTGCACGGTGCCGGTCGAGCTGTAGTAGATGATCGCGGCGTTCACAGGTTCCATGGTCGGATTTCCTTCATTTCCCGTGTTCTGCCTGCTGGTGCTGGTGGGTGCCGTCCACGCGATGGGGCCGCGGGGCTACGGGAGGTCGAGCGCGGCGGCCTCCGGCAGGCGGCCGGCGGCCTCGGTCGCCACCGCGAGGACGCCGCCCAGCCAGGGCGTGAAGCGGTCCGGACGGTCGGCCAGGTCCGCGCGGAGCCGATCAGGCGCGAGCCACTGGACGTCGGCCGCCTCGGCGGGGTCCGGCCGAAGCGGAGCGTCCGCCGCGACCCGGCCGACCAGGACGTGGTCGTACTCGTGCTCGACCTTGCCGGTCCGCGGGTCCTCGGCCCGGTACTGGTACACGCCGGCCTGGTGCAGCGTCACCCCGCGCACCCCGATCTCCTCGGTCAGGCGGAGGCCGGCGGCGTCGACCATGGCCTCCCCCGGGCCCGGATGCCCGCAGCAGGCGTTGGCCCAGCGCAGCGCGAACCTGGTCTTCACGGCGGCCCGCTGCTGGACCAGGACGCGGCCGAGATCGTCCAGCAGGACCACCGAGTACGCCCGGTGCAGCCGGCCGGGCGCGGTGTGCGCCTCGGCCACCGTGCAGGAGCCGGTGGCGGCGCCGCCCGCGTCGACGAGTTCCACCAGTTGCAATTCCCGAGTAGCCATGGTGTGCCAACCGCCTCCGGTGATGGGTTGCACCCGGGCACGCCGGCGTCCGGCCGGGGACGCCTGCCGCGGGGACCGGCGTCCGTGACCGGCCTTCGTGGACGGACGCCTAGGCCGTGTGCGGACCGGCATGGGCGCGCAGCGCGGCCCGCAGGACGTCCACGACCCGCTCGACCTGGTTCGGGGTGAGTTCGGCGTGCATGGGGATCGCGAGGCCGCGCTGGAAGAGATCCGCCGAGACGGGGCATTTCTGGTCCGTCTCGTACACGGGCTGGAGGTGGCTCGCCCAGGTGCCGTGGCCGCAGCCGATGCCTTGGGCCCGCAGGTCGGCGGCGACGGCCGCCCGGTCCACGCCCGGGTCCAGCATCAGGATGTAGGACTGCCAGGCGTGGGTGCGGTCGTCCGGCACGTGCGGCAGCGTGACGAGCTCTTCGTCCTTGAGCAGTTCGGCGTAGCGCGCCGCGACCGTGCGCCTGCGGTCCAGGAGTTCCTCGATCCGGCCCAGCTGGACCTGGAGGATCGCGGCCGCGATGTCGGACAGCTTGTAGTTGTAGCCGGTCTCGGTGAACTCCGGGATGGGCAGGCCGATGACGCGGGCCTGTTCGGCGATGCCGCCGATGCCGAAGGACGACCGCAGCCGCACGTTCGCGGCCAGCGCCTGATCGCCGGTGAGGAGGGCCCCGCCCTCCCCGCTGGTGATGCCCTTGCGTCCGTGGAAGGACAGGCAGGCGACCGGCGCCAGCGCGCCCGCCGGGCGTCCCTGGTAGGTCGCGCCGACGGCGCAGGCGGCGTCCTCGACGAGGAACAGCCCGTGCCGGTCGGTGATCGACTTCAGCTCCGCGTAGTCGGCGGGCAGGCCGACGGTGTCGACCGCGATCACGCCCGCCGTCCGCGGCCCGATCAGGTCCGCGACCGCCTCCGGGTCGATCGTGCCGGTGTCGGCGCGCACGTCGGCGAAGATCGGGTCCGCGTCGACGTAGCGCACCGCGTGGGCGGGGGCCGGGAACGTGTAGTCGGCGACGATCACCTCGTCGCCCGGGCCGGCGCCGAGCGCGAGCAGGCTCAGGTGCAGCGCGGCGGCGCAGCTGCTCAGCGCGACCGCCTCGCCGACCCCGAAATGCCCGGCCAGCTCCCGTTCCAGTGCCTTTCCCCGCGGCCCCTGACCGGCCGGCCATTCGGAGGCGAACACCTCCTTGACGGCCGCCAGTTCCCGCTCGCCCAGGCTCGCGTGCACCAGGGGAATCGATTCCATCGAAGTCATCTCCCGCTACGCCTCGGGTCCCGCTGCCGAATGGGAATTCACGAGCGCGGCGGGCGGCGTATAACGGAGCGGCGTGATCTGACTGACGTCGTATCGCTCACGCATCCGCTGGACGGCGCCCGAATCGACGGAGCGGCCGGCCGAGAAGATCTCCACGATCTCCTCGAAATAGTGCTCGTGATCGGGTGACGGATAGCTCTGGAACAGCATCCGCGCCGGTTCGCCGGTGGCGTTCTTGAACGCGTGCGGGCAGCCGGACGGAACGAACATGCAGCTCCCGGGCCCCGCGCGGACGACCCGGTCCCCCTCGGACGACTCCCAGTCCTGCCAGTTCTCCCCGATGCGCTCGACCGGCTCGAACGCCAGCAGGTCGAGCTCGCCTTCCAGGACGTAGAACAGCTCCTGCGAGCGCTCGTGGACGTGCGCCCCCACGTCGAACCCGGGCGGGACCACCACCTCGAAGCACGACACGGCGGAGCCGTCCGCGCCGGTGACCTTGAAGGTGATCTCCTGCGCCTTCGTGATCAGCTTTCGTCCTTGACCGGTCGGGACTATGAGGCCACTCATGCGACTCGCTTCCTGGTCGTCGGATGTGCGAATTCACGCTCAAGATCGGGGTGACGGCGCTGCGCGGCGAATACCGTGACGGCGCGTCGAATACGGCCGCGGCGCCAATAGCCGCGGTCCGGCTGGTGCGCGGTCTTCCGGTGCGGGGTCTTATCGTCCCTGGCCACCGGCGATCAAAAGGAGGATGGGGAGCTGATCACTCACGGCCCGATCCGGCGCTGTCGTGTCCGCGGTTCATCGCAACATGTCACGGCGCGGGATCAGGGAATACTGCGAGATTGAGACGCCCCTGCATTTGAGTCTGGAGTAAGACCCACAAGGTGGGCGGAATCTAGGCAGGCGAGTCTAGGTATAGGTTCTTCGCCGACCGGTTGTCAACCCTCCGCCGGGCCATACGGCGGCGATCGGGTGGCATCCTGCGGCGACCGGGGAGTGTCCTTCGGCGACCGGTGGGCGTCCCGCGGCGACCGGGTCCCGCGGCCGCCGGGAGCGTTCCGCGACGGCCGGATCCGGTCGTTCGGCGTAACGGGTGCGGCACGGGACGATCAAGACATTGACTGATCGACAAACCCCATTCACGCTGGTCACAACTGATCGATCAGTGTCCGTACCCCCACATCCATCAGGAGACCGGATGCTGTCGCGGGCCACATCCCGCGCGGCGGCCGCCCTGGTAGCCCTCGTCATGGTCGTCGGCGTGCCTCTGCACGCCGACGCCTTCGGCGCGGGCTCCTCGGTGAGCCGCAACGCGCAGGGCAAGCACATTCCAGCGCCCCAGAGCTACTTCGGGTTCGCCATGGGCACGACCGGCAAGCTCGCCGGATTCGACAAGATCAAGCAGTACTTCCGCCTTGTCGCCGACCGGTCGGACCGGGTGAACTACCAGGTCGCCGACAAGACGACGATGGGCAACGACTATCCGGTCCTGTTCGTGAGCTCGCCGCGGAACCTGCGCAACCTCGGGCAGATCGTCCGGGACAACCAGCGGCTCGCCGACCCGCGCGGGATCTCCGAGCAGGAGGCGCGCCGGCTGTCCGAGCGGAGCAAGCCGGTCTACCTCATCGAGGGGACCCTGCACTCGACCGAGGTCGGCAACACGCAGGCGCTGGTGGACATCGTGCACCGGTTCGCCACCGAGGACTCCGACTACACCGAGACCGTGCTCGACAACGCGGTGCTGATGGTGATCCCGTCCGGCAACCCGGACGGCCAGCACCTCGTCGTCGACCATTTCAACAAGACGGCGGGAACCGAGTACAACCGCGTCTATCCGGACCTATACCACAAGTACGTCGGGCACGACGACAACCGCGACTGGTTCATGTTCACGCAGCGGGAGATCCGCACGCGGGTGCGGCTGGAGCAGACGTTCCGTCCGGTCGTCGGGCACTACATGCACCAAGCAGGGACGACCGGGCCGCGGCTGTGGACGCCCCCGTACGACGAGCCGCTCGGCGGCGGGGTCGACCCGATCACGCTCCAGTCGGCGACGACGCAGGGCCAGCAGGCGGCGCGGGCGCTGACCGCCGAGAACAAGAAGGGCGTCGGCACCGACGACGCGTACGGCATCTTCTGGAACGCCGACGTCATGGGGTTCTCGACGTTCCTCGGCACGTCGCTGTTCCTGACCGAGATCGCGAGCGCGAAGGACCTCGCGTACCCGTTCACGTCGTCCGACGGCAAGCCGCTCGGCCCGCAGAACCGGACCATGCGGATGCTCCAGCCGTACGACAGGAACACCTGGACGCTGGAGCAGATCGTCGCCTACGGCAAGACCGCCGCGTACGCGGGCATCGAGAACGTCGCGAAGAACCCCGAGTCGTGGCTGTTCAACAACCTGTACCAGACGGCGCGCAACGGGGTGGGGCTGCCGGACGTCGAGCCGGGCACGCCGTACGCGTACGTGGTCCCGGCGGGGCAGCGCGACCCGTTCGCGGTCCTGGAGATGATGCGGATCTTCGAGTTCGGGCGGGTCGAGATCGAGCAGGCTAAGGCGCCGTTCACGGCGGGCGGCAAGACGTACGCCGCGGGCTCCTACGTGCTGCGCACCCGGCAGCCGCTCGGCCGCTGGATCGACCAGCTCCTGGAGATCGACAAGTATCCGGAGCAGGCGGCGCGCAAGTGCGGCCAGTGCCCGCTGATCATGCCGTACAGCGAGACCACCGACAACGTCGCGCTGCTGCTCGGCGTGGACGTCGACCCGGTCGAGCAGGCGTTCGGCGCGTCATTGCAGCGGGTCCAGCGGGTGGTGCCGCAGGAGGCGCGGATGCCGGCGGCGCCGCGCGGCGCGTACCTGGTGGCGCCGGAGTCGTACGGCGTCGCGCACGTCCTCTCCCGCCTGCAGAAGGGCGGGGTCCCGACGTTCCGGTCGGCCGGGGAGTTCGAGGCCGCGGGCCGGACGTTCGCACCGGGCACGGTCGTGGTCCCGCCGACGGCGGCGGCCCGGCAGGTGCTGCAGGGCGTGTCGGCGGACACCGGCCTGCAGGTGTACGGGTCGGACGAGATGCCCGAGGTCGACGGCTTCACCCTCAAGCCCGGCACGAAGGTCGGGCTGGTCCGCGGGGCCAACAACATGCCCGGCGGCTGGATGACGTGGCTGCTCGACACGAACGGCATCGACTACAGGGTGGTGTCCGCGGACGACTACGGCGACCTCGCCGGGAAGTACGACACGATCGTGCTGGCCGACGGCGTCTCCAAGCGGACCATCGTCGAGGGCCTCGACCCGGCGAAGAACCCGCCGGAGTTCAGGTGGGCGCGCGGCGTCGGCGAGGACGGCTGGGCGAAGCTGGCGGACTACGTGTCCGGCGGCGGCAACCTGGTCGCGATCGGCAGCGCGTCGGAGACGGCGCGGCAGCTGCTCAAGCTGCCGATCGACAACGCGGCGCCGTCCGATCCGGCGAAGCTCAACGCGCCGGGCGCGCTGCTGCGGGCGTCGTACGACCCGAAGGTCCCGGCGGCCTGGGGCATGCCGGAGTCCGGCGCGGTGTGGTTCAACCGGGACGCGGCGTACAAGCTCACCGGTGAAGGGCAGGTGGCGTCGAAGTACCCGGGCGGCGGAGACCTGCTGGTCAGCGGGTACGCGGACGGCACCGAGACGCTGAACGGCCTGGCCAACGTGGCGACGTTCGAGGTCGGCGAGGGCAGCGCCACGGTCGCGGGCAGCGAGATCACCTTCCGGAGCTGGCCGCGGCAGACCTGGCCGATCATCGTCAACTCCATCTATCAGGGACCGTCGAAGCCGGGCCGCCCCGGCACGGCGGACGAGCGGGACTGACCCCCTCGACCGCGGCCGGCGGGACGCGCCGACCCGCCGGCCGCGGTCACCCTTCCGTGCGCCGCCGCACTGGAATCGATGTCATGCGATGCGGGGTTCGCGGGGCGGTGATTTGATCGTCGCGTGCCGCAGGGACCTCCTCCGCGTCAGCCGGTAGCGCGGCCGCAACTCCGGGCCGTAGGCCGGTGCTTCAGGCGCGCCAGAACGAGGGCGGGAGGGCCTCGATCTCGGTGGCGGCCTGCTCCAGGTCTTCGGCGAAGGAACGCAGCTGCGTCTGGCCGCCCTGGACCATCCTGCGGATGATTTCGGCCTGGCGGCGGGCCCGTTCGATGACGGCCCCGGCGAAGGCGGTGCGGTCGCCGTCGTAGCCGTAGGCGTCCAGCAGGACGTGCAGGCGGCGCGACCGGTCCTCGAACGCCGTGAACCCCTGGAACTCGGCGACGCGCCGGGCGTGCAGCGGCACCCAGGTCAGTGCCAGGTGGGCCAGGTCGAACTCGCGCGGCGAGGGCCCGGCGGTGTCCCAGTCGACGAAGCCGACGAGACCGCCGCCGTCCCACACCGCGTTGTACGGCGAGGCGTCGTGATGGCCGATGATCAGGCCGGGGTGCCAGGTTCCGGCGAACCAGGTCGCGTCGTCCGGCGGGACGTAGGCCGCCGTGAGGTCGTGCAGCCACCGCATCCACGCGGCGACCTGGTGCAGCGCCTCCTCCGAATGCGGCCACGCCGGCCAGGGATGGCGCTCGCCGATGGTGTCGCCGTGCAGGAAGGTCAGGACCTCGCGCCCCTGCTCGTCGAAGCCCAGCACCCGGGGCGCACCGGTGAACCCGGCGTCCTCCAGATGGCGCAACAGCGCGTGCACGGTGGACGTCCACGGATTTCGCCCGCCGGTGGACGGTGTCGCCGATGCGGACCCCGCCCACGTGCCTGCCCCCGGGCAGCCGTTGCTCTTCCACCCCCGCGTTCTATCCCATGGGCCCGGCCCGCGCACCCGGTTTTCCGGTGGCGGCCGCCCGGTCCCGCCGCCGGTCCTCGGCGGCGTGCGGGGTTCACGGATCTTCACTCACGGCCCGCGGGATAGGTTTTAACGGCGCAATTGTGACTTCCATTACTTGCATTGCACCCCATTGAGCTGAAATCTTTCCTTTCGAGCGAACGAGAGGAAGCGGGTCATGCGGAAGCAGTACGAGCTTTACTGCCTCACCGACCGGTATTTCTATGACGCCCCTCCGGTCACGCGTGACACCGATTACGAAATATCCCACCGCGCCCTTCCCGAGGGCTGGGAACTGGTGTCGGGCGACGAGTGGACGGTCTACATCCCGCCGGCCGACCGGACCCCGCCGCAGGGCTGGAAGGTGCACGTGACAGGGTGTGCGGACAGCGCCGACGAGATACTCCGCCACACCTGGCGGTACTGCGTCCCGCGCGGCATCCAGTTCAAGCACCTGCGCGGCCCCGGAACGCTGCGGATGCGCAACGCGAAATACGCGCCGCGCGGTTCGAGCGGAAAGCTCGTCACCATTTACCCTGCGGACGAGGGCCAGCTGGAACGCATTCTCGCCGACCTCGGCCCGCTCCTTTCCGGGCTGCCGGGACCGTACATTCTCAGCGATCTGCGCATTGGCGAGGGGCCGCTGCACGTGCGTTACGGCGGATTCGCCGAGCGCCGATGTCTCGACGAACGCGGCGAACTCGTCGCGGCGATGGAGAACGGCGCGGGCGAGCTGGTGCCCGATCGGCGCGAGCCCGTCTTCACCGTGCCCGGCTGGGTGAAGGTCCCGGACTGCCTGAAACCGCACATGGCGGCGAGGACCGCCACGACGACCCACGACCTCCCCTACCGCATCGAGAAGGCGCTGCACTTCTCGAACGGCGGCGGGGTGTACGCGGCGATCGACACGCGGACCGGCGAGAAGGTCGTGCTCAAGGAGGCGCGGCCGTATGCGGGCCTGGCCGCCGACGACGCGGACGCGGTCACCCGGCTGCGGCGCGAGCGCGACGTCCTGACCAGGCTCGCGGGCGTCGAGGGCGTGCCGATGGTGCACGACTACTTCACGCTCGGCGAGCACCACTTCCTCGTCCAGGAGTTCATCGAGGGCAGGGCGCTCAACACCTTCTTCGCCGAACGGCATCCGCTGCTGGACCCCGAGCCGGCGCACGACAAGATCGTCGAGTACACGGCGTGGGCGCTGCACGTCCACGCCGGGGTGGAGCGCGTGATCGCCGAGATGCACCGGCGCGGCGTGGTCTTCAACGACCTGCACATGTTCAACGTGATGGTCCGCCCGGACGACTCCGTCGCGCTGATCGACTTCGAGACCGCCGCGCCCGCCGGGGAGAACGGACGGCAGACCCTCGCCAGCCCGGCCTTCCTCGCGCCGCCCGACCGGCGCGGCGCCCAGGTGGACGTCTACAGCCTGGCCTGCCTGCGGCTCGCGCTGTTCCTCCCGATGACCACGCTGTTCGTGCTGCACCGCGACAAGGCCCGGCAGCTCGCCGAGGTGGTCAAGGAGTGGTTCCCGGTCGCCCCCGCCTTCCTGGACGAGGCCGTCGCGGAGATCACCCGCGGCGCCCGGCCCGCCACGGCATCGGCGCGGGGGGCGGTGAAGGCCGCCCCCGAGTTCTCCCCGGACCGGCAGGGCTGGGTTCGGGTCCGGGGAGAACTCAGCCGGGCCGTCCTCGCCTCCGCCACCCCGGAGCGCGACGACCGGCTGTTCCCCGGCGACGTGGAGCAGTTCTTCGGATCGACGCTCGGCCTCGCGCACGGCGCGGCCGGAGTGCTCTACACCCTCGACGCGACGGGACTCGGCCGATGGCCCGACTACGAGAAATGGCTCGCCCGGCGTGCCTGCGACCCCCCGCGCGGAACCGGGCTCGGGCTCTACGACGGCCTCCAGGGCGCGGCGTACGTCCTGGCCGGGTTCGGGCACGTCCAGCCCGCGCTCGACGTGGCGGAGATCTGCCTCGGCGAGACCTGGGAGAAGCTCGGCGACGACCTCTACGGCGGACTGCCCGGATACGCGCTGGTGCTCCACCACCTCGCGGACTTCACCGGCGAGGCGGAGCTGCGCGCGGCGGCGTGGAAGGCGGCGGAGATCGTCGCCGACCGTCCGGGGCAGTCGCCGCCCCCGCGGCCCGGGCTGCTGCACGGCGCGTCGGGCGCGGCGCTGATGTTCGTCCGGCTGTACGAGCGGACCGGCGACCCGCTCCTGCTCGACCGCGCCGCCGAGGCGCTGCGCCGCGATCTGGCGGGCTGCGTCGAGGACGAGTACGGCCTGCAGGTCAAGGACGGCCACCGCGTCCTGCCCTACATCGACCATGGCAGCGTCGGCATCGGCCTGGCCGTCGACGAGTACCTGGCGCACCGCTCGGACGAGGAGTTCGCCGCGGCGCGCGACGGCATCCGCCTGGCGGCGATGTCCCATTACTACGCGCAGGCCGGCCTGTTCGCCGGCCGCGCCGGAATGATCCTCTACCTCGCCCGGCACGACCGGGCGGAACCGTGGGTCGCGCGGCACATTCGCGACCTGGCCTGGCACGCGCTCCCTTATGAGGACGGGTTGGCGACACCCGGCGATCACCTGTACCGGCTCTCCATGGACCTGGCGACCGGTACGGCGGGAGTGCTGCTCGCCGTCGGCTCTGCTCTGCACGACCGGCCGGTGGGGCTTCCCTTCCTCCACCGTCCGCCGTCGTACCGGCCGACCGGAGCCGCCGTGGGGCCTTCCGTGGAGTCGTCCGCGGTGGCTCCTCCCGACAACCCTGCCTGAAAGGAGGTGAATGAACATGGCGCTCATGGACCTTCAGGGACTGACGGTCGAGAACAGCGATCACCCTGGCCGCAGCAGCCTCTCCGTGCACTGCGGTAGCCGGGCCAGTGTCACGATCTGCGACAGCTGACGCCCAGCGCTAGAGACGGCGGCCATGGCCCGGGTCCCCGGGCCATGGCCGCCCCTGGTTTTGAGGGCCGTCCCGGTTCGCGGGGGCGGCCCGGTTGGAGTGGTCATGGCATCCAGAGCCGTCACCAGGCCTCCGGCCTCGCACCGGCGGCCGCGCCTCGCGGAGGCGGACCGGCTGCTGCTGCGCACCGCCAGGACCGGCGGCTGGTGGAACGCGCTGCTCGGCGCGGCGGCGCTGACCGACGCGCTGGCGGCCACGTTCCTGCCGATCGCGATGGCCGGGGCGGTCGACACCGCGCTCGGCGGGGGCAGCAGCGGGGGCGGCGCGTCCGCGGCGGTGATGCTGTGCGGGGCGCTGATCGTCGCGTCCGCGGCGGCGGAGGTGCTCAGCGAGCTGGCGACCGGCTGCGGCCAGGCCCGCGCGACGGCCTGGCTGCGGCGGCTGCTCGTGGGGCGCGTGCTGGCCGCGGGGCCTGCGCTGCGCATCCGTCCGGGGGACGTGACCAGCCGCGTCGTGACGGGCGCGGCCGAGGCGGGGGTGGCGCCGGTGGCGGCGACGCAGGCGGTCGTCGCGGCGGTGCCGCCGGCCGGGGCGCTGGCCGTGCTCGCCGCCGTCGACTGGCGGATCGCGCTGACCATCGCCGTCGCGCTGCCGCTGGTCGGGCTGCTGCTGCGCGTGTTCGTCCGCGACATCACCCGGACGGTGCACCGCTACCTCGCGCTGCAGGGCACGATCGCCGCCCGGCTTGCCGAGGCGCTCGGCGGCGCCAGGACCATCGCCGCGGCGAAGACCACTGACCGGGAGCTCGCCCGCGTCCTCGCGCCGCTTCCCGACCTGCGGGCCGAGGGCGACGAGACGTGGGACGCCCAGGGCAGGATCGCGGCGCGCGGGCTGCTCACCCTGCTGTTGCTCCAGGTGGCGGTGGTGGGCGTGGCGGGCGCGGAGCTCATGGCGGGACGGATCAGTCCCGGCGAGCTGGTCGCGGCCGTCCAGTACACGGGGCTCGCCGCGGGGTTCGGCCCTGTGCTGTCGAACCTGGTCCGGCTGGGCCGGGCCCGCGCCGGGACGCGCCGCGCCGCCGAAGTCCTCGCCGAGCCCGTCCCCGCGCATGGCAGTGAGGTCCTCGCCGAGCCCGTTCCCGCGCATGGCGCGGCCGAGCCGCGGCCGGGCGGCGGGCTGCTGGAGTTCCGCGGGGTCGCGAAGGGCGGCGTGCTGCACGATCTGGACCTCGTGATCCCGGGCGGCACGGCGGTCGCGGTCGTCGGCCGCTCGGGCGCCGGCAAGTCGCTGCTGGCCGCGCTGGCCGGACGGCTCACCGACCCGGACCGGGGCGAGGTGCGGCTGGACGGCGTCCCGCTCCCCCGGCTCGGCCGGACGGCGCTGCGGCGGGCGGTCGGCTACGCCTTCGACCGCCCGTTCCTGTTCGGCGACACGGTCCTGGACGCGATCGGGTTCGGGCCGGACCGGCCGCCGGAGTCGCGGCTGCGGGCCGCCGCCGAGGCCGCCTGCGCGGACGGCTTCATCCGCCGCCTGCCCCTGGAGTACGGCACGCCGCTCGCGGACGTGCCGATGTCGGGCGGGGAACGGCAGCGGCTCGGGCTGGCCAGGGCGTTCGCGCACGCCGGGCGCCTGCTGATCCTGGACGACGCCACGTCCAGCCTGGACACCGCGACAGAGCTGCGCATCACCGAGGCGCTGCTCGGCCCGCTGAGCGACCGGACCCGGCTGATCATCGCCCACCGGGCGGGCACGGCCGCCCGCGCCGACCTCGTGGTCTGGCTGGACGGCGGACGCGTCCGCGCGCAGGGCCCGCACCGCGTCCTGTGGCGCGACCCCGCCTACCGCGCCGTCTTCGGAGCGAGCGGCGTGAGCGGGGGGAACGGCGTGAACGGGATGGGCGGTGTGAACGGGGTGGGCGAGATGGACGGGGTCAACGGGGTGAGAGGCGGATGACGGCGGCGATGACGTCGCGGCGGGGTACCGTCCGGCTGCTGGTGCGGCTGCTGGTCGCGTCGATGCGGGCACGGCCGCGGCCGACGGCGCGGCTCGCGTTCTGGTCGCTGGCCGAGGCGGTCCCGACGGTCGTGTTCGGGCAGGCCGTCGCCCGCGCGGTGGACGCCTTCCGCACCGGCCGCCCGGTGGACGCGGCCTGCTGGCTCGCCGCGCTGGCCGCCGCCGCCGTGGCCGGGGCCGTCGGGGCGCGGCGGCTCTACCGGCCCCTCGCGCAGATCGTCGAGCCGTTCCGCGACGAGCTGGTGCGGGCGGTGGCGGGCGCGGCGCTGCGGCGGTCGGTCCGCGGCGGGCCCGACTCGGGCGCGGTCGCGCGGCTCACGCACCAGGTGGAGATCGTCCGCGACACCTTCGGCGGGATCCTCATCGTGCTGCGGGGATTCCTGTTCGCGACGGCGGGGGCGCTGGCCGGGATGCTGACGCTGATGCCCGAGGTCGTGCTGCTGGTCGTCCCGCCGCTGGCGCTGGGGCTCGGGCTGTTCGGCGCGGTGTTCGGCGCGGCGGCCGTCCGGCAGCGCCGGCTGATCGTCGGCGAGGAGCGCGTCGCGGAGCGGACCACCGCCCTCGCCGAGGGACTCCGCGACGTCGTGGCCTGCGGCGCCGAGGACGGCCTGCGAACCGGCCTGGACGAGGAGGTGGACGCGCAGGCCGCGGCCGGACGCGCGGTCGCGCGCATGGCGGCGGTCCGGGCGCTGGCCCTCGCGATCGGCGGGTGGGGTCCGGCGCTGCTGATCCTGGGCGCCGCACCGTGGCTCGTGCACCGGGGCGCCACGGCGGGCACGCTGATCGGCGCGCTGACCTACGTCCTGCACGGGCTGCACCCCGCGCTGGAGAGCATGGTGCGCGGCATGGGCGGCAGCGGGCTGCGGCTGGCCGTCACGCTGGGCCGCATCCTGGAGACGAGCGCGCCGGAGCGCGAACAGGATGGCGCGTTGGACGATGCGCGGCCGCCTGCGGTCCCGTCCGCGGTCTCGTCCGGCGGCTCTTCCGGCGGCTCTTCCGGCGGTTCCGTTCCGCGACCGGCGGTGGAGATGCGGGCGGTCACGTTCGCCTACGGTCCGGCCGCCGAGCCGGTCATCCAGGACCTGGACCTGACGCTCCCGCCCGGCGATCACCTGGCGGTGGTCGGCCCGAGCGGCATCGGGAAGTCGACCCTCGCCGCGCTCATCGCCGGGCTGCTGCGCCCCGGCACCGGACGGATCCGGGTGGACGGCCGTCCCGCGGGCGATCCGCGGACCCGGGTGCTCATCCCGCAGGAGGCGTACGTCTTCGACGGCACCCTGCGCGACAACCTCACCTACCTCGCGCCCGACGCCACGCCCGCCGCGATCGCGCGGGCCGTCATCGCGGTCGGCCTGGAGGAGCTGACGCTGCGGGCGGGCGGCCTCGGCGCCGGGCTCGACCCGTCCGCCCTGTCGGCCGGGGAGCGCCAGCTGATCGCGCTGGGCCGCGCCTACCTGGCGCCCGCGCCGCTGGTCGTCCTCGACGAGGCCGGCTGCCATCTGGACCCGGCCGCCGAGGACGCGGCGGAGGAGGCGTTCGCCCGCCGGCCCGGCACGCTCATCGTCATCGCGCACCGGATGAGCTCCGCGCTGCGCGCCCGCCGGATCCTGGTGCTGGACGGCTCACGCGCCGACCTGGGCGGGCACGAGGAGCTCCTCGCCCGCAGCCCGCTCTACCGCGACCTGCTCGGACACTGGACGGCGGGCTCACAGCCAGCGACGCCCGGCGCAGCGATAGGGGAGGCGGGCTCAGAGCCAGCCCTCCTCCTGGGCGATCCGGATGGCCTGGACCCGGTTGCTCGCCCCGACCTTGCGGTTGATGCGGGACAGGTGGTTGCGGACCGTCCCGATCTCCAGCCGGAGGGCGGCGGCTATCTGCGCCGCGGTGGCCCCGCGGGCGGCTAGGTCGAGGACCTCCAGCTCGCGCTCGGTCAGCGGGCTGCGGCCGGTGGACAGCTCGGTGAAGACCAGGTCGGTGTCGACGACCCGCTCCCCGTCGGCCACGCGCTGGATCGTCCGGACGAGGTCGTCCAGCGTGGTGTCCTTGAGCATCAGGCCCGCCGCCCGCGCCTCGACCGCCCGCCGCACGTCGCCCGGCCGGTGCCGGTTGACCATCAGGACGGCGACGCATTCGGGAAGCTCATCGTGCATGGCCCGCGTCACGGTGAACCCGTCCTGGCCCGGCAGATCGATGTCGATCAAAGCGACGTCGGGGGTGCACTCCCGGCAGACCTGCAGCACCTTCCGACCGGAATCGACGGTGCCGACGACCTTCAGGCCCGGCACCCCGTCGAGGAGGGCGGTGAGCCCGCCGCGGACGAGACCTACACTCTCGGCGATGAAAATGCGAATCATGGCACGGCTCCACCCGGAAAGGGTGAACCATTGTCCGGTCTCGCGTCAATTCGACCTCGATGTACGGGGTTGAATCGTCGAGGCGGCGACGTATCTTCCACAGCACCCGGCCGTGACCGTCCTGATCAGCAACGCGACCGGGCACGCGGGAGCCCCTTTCTAGGCGAACCGAAGCGCGTCCTTGAAAAGCCCGTTTCGTAGAACGGCGTGGCCGGATCCGGAAAACCTTTCCCGGTGGGAGCCGAACCGCCCTTGACGCGGCCCTAGAAGTCGCGGTTAATTCGCGGAAGGCGGCGGTTGAAACGTTCTGAGAGCACGGCGCAGGCGAACCGCAATGCCAAGGTAAATGGCGAGTAAAACGGATGCCTCCTCCCGTTCCCGCACATTGGACGCGCCATACAACAACCGCCAGGTCATACGACCCCGAACTATTAGCCATTTCCGGCGGCGGGCAGATTCAACCCCCGCCGAAGTGACCGGGATATTCCGATCAATTTGGTTGGCTTTCCTGTTCCGGCACCGGCGGGCAATGCCACGGGCCCGGCGGCGGTCGCGGGAGGAGCGGAGGCCCGCGGCGAGGCCCGCCGACAGGGCCCGCCGACAGGGGGCCTGCCGACAGGGGAGGCCCGCCGACAGGAGGGGGTCAGCCTGCGGCCGGGGGGCGCTCGCTGTCGGGCGGGCGCCGTTCGGCGGGGAAGACCGCGGCCAGACGGCTCGGCACCCTGCTGCGATGCTGGTCCGACAGGTCGACGACCGCCGCCCGGTCGCCGCGGCGCAGCGCGTCGACGATCGAGGCGTGCTCGTGCACGATCCGCTCCCGCGCGTCGGCCTCGTAGAGGTACACCGACCGGTACGCCTCGGTCAGCGACCAGATGCGGCGCAGCTCGTCCACGATCAGGTCGAGACCGGACGTCCGGAAGATGAAGAAGTGAAAGTCGTTGTTGAGCCGCTGAATGGTCAGCACGTCGGCGGCCTCGCCGGCCTGCTTGATTCTGTCGTTGATCTTCTCAAGCTCTTCGAGCTGCGCCTCGGTCAGCTCGGGCAGCGCATTGATGACCTCGCGTTCCAGGACGCGCCGCATCAGGTACGCCTGCTCCAGATCCTGGACGGTCAGCCGTTTCACCGAGTAGCCGACGTTGCGCTGGTACACCAGCACACCCTCGCTTTGCAGGATGCCCAGCGCCTCCCGGATCGGCGCCCGGCTGACGTTCAGCCGCGACGCCATGTCCTCCTGCCGGATCTGCTGACCCGGCAGGAGTTCCATCACGGTGATCATTTCCCGGATGCGCGACACCGCCCACCTGACGGATCCCGCATCCGACGCCGACTTCGACTTCGCCATTTCCTGGGAGCTCTCCGCGTTACCGGAACGCCGAGATTCCGGTCACGGAGCGCGCGATGCTGAGCGTGTGCATTTCCTCCGTGCCCTCATAGGTCATGACCGTCTCCAGGTTGTTCATATGCCGCATCACCGTGTGGTCGAGGGTTATGCCGGCGCCGCCGAGGAGGCTCCGCGCGGTCCTGGCGACCGCCGCCGCGGCGCGGACGTTCGCCAGCTTACCGAAGCTGATCTGTTCCGGTTCGATCACGCCGGCGTCCTTGAGCCGCCCCAGATGGACGGCGTTCAACGCCGCTCCGTTCACCGCTACGACCATTTCCGCCAGTTTCGCCTGCACGAGTTGGAACGACGCCAGTTGCCGTCCGAACTGCGTCCGGACGAGGCAGTGCCGCAGCGCTTCGAGATAGCACGCCCGGGCCGCTCCGACGGCGCCCCACAGGATGCCGAAGCGCGCCTCGTTCAGGCAGGTCAGCGGGCCGGACAGGCCGCGGGCGCCGGGCAGCACGGCGTCGGCGGGGAGCCGCACCCCGTCGAGCGACAGCTCCGCCGTGACCGACGCGCGCAGCGACAGCTTCCGCTCGATCTTGGCGGCGGCGAAGCCGGGGGTGTCCGTGGGGACCAGGAAGCCGCGGATGCGGCCGTCGTCCGGCCCGTCGGGGTCGGCGGCCTTGGCCCACACGACCGCGACGTCCGCGAACGTGCCGTTGGTGATCCACATCTTGGACCCGTTGAGCACCCACGCGTCACCGTCGCGGACGGCGGTGGTCCGCATCGAGCCCGGGTCGCTGCCGGCCTCCACCTCGGTCAGCCCGAAGCAGCCGATCAGCTCACCTGACGCCATTCCGGGAAGCCATTTCGTCCGCTGTTCCTCGCTGCCCCAGTGGTGGATGGCGGACATCGCCAGCGACCCGTGCGCCGACACGAAGCTGCGCAGCCCGGAGTCGACGGCCTCCAGCTCGCGGCAGGCGACGCCGTAGGCGGTCGCGCTCAGCCCCGCGCAGCCGTAGCCGGTCAGGTACATGCCGAACAGGCCGAGCTTCCCCAGCCCCTTCGCCACCTCGATCGGCAGCCCGCCGGTCTCGTACCACTCGCTCACGTTCGGGGCGAGTTCCGCCTCCGCGTACGAGCGGACGGTGTCGCGGACGGCGCGCGCGTCCGCGTCCAGCTGGTCGTCGACGGCGAGGAAGTCGCCTGGATCGATCGCCATCTGAGTCGTGTCTCCCTTCGTCTCCCGGCCTAGGCGCGGGGGTGTCGTTCGTATTCCTGGAAACGTCCCGCGACGGCGCGTTCGCACCACTTCCGATACTCGGTGAATCCGCCCGCGTAGGCCACCGCCTGCCGTTTGGCGCCGGGGGCGATCCGCGACATCCACCAGCTGTCGGTCTTCGGGATCAGCGTCTGCTCGTACACCCAGTCCACGTGGCGCGACCAGGCGTCCTCGGCGTCGGCCCTCGGCTCGATCGGCGTCCCGTCGACTTCCGCGTGCTCGATGAGGTTTCCGATGAATTCCGACTGGTAATCGGCCAGCAGCGGCGGCGAGAAATGCGCGCACGGGCTCTGGTGGCCGTTGATGAAGAACAAATTCGGGAATCGCGCCGTCATCATGCCCAGGTGGGTGCGGACGCCCTCGGCCCAGTGATCCCGCAGGGTCAGGCCGCCGCGGCCCCTGACGTCCATGCGCAGGACGGCGCCCGCCCCGCCGTTGAACCCGGTGGCGCAGACGAGCACGTCGAGCGGATGCCGGGCGCCGCTCTCCAGCACCACGCCGTCGGCGTCGCAGCCCGCGATCGGGTCCGACCTCACGTCCACGAGGACGACGTTGTCGCGGTTGTACGCCTCGTAGTAGCCGGACTCCCCCGGCGGGCGCCGGGTGAACGGACGGTAGGACGGGATGAGCAGGTCGGCGACGTCGGGGTCCTTCACCACCTCGCGTATCTTGCGCTCCAGGAAGGCGCGCACCGCGGCGTTCGCGTCCTCGTTGCGGGCGAGGTCGCGGAAGATCCGTCCCCAGTGGGTGCCGCCGGCCTGCCACAGCTCCTCGAAGGCCGCCTCGCGGGCCTCGGCGGAGAGTTCGAGCGCGCCGCGCGACTCCGGCAGCATGACGCGCTTGCCCACCAGCACCATGCCCGGCCCCCTGGTGGTGTGCTCCAGTCGGCGGATCTCCGCGTAGTTCTCCTTGACGAACCGCTCGTACTCGTCGGGCATCGGCTCGTTCTGCAGCGGCACCGCCCAGCTGGCGCTGCGCTGGAACACGGTCAGCCGCTCCGCGACCGGGGCGACCGACTGGACGACCTGGACGCCGCTCGCGGCGGTGCCGATGACGCCGACCCGTCCGCCGAGGTCGACGCCGTCGTGCGGCCACGCGCCGGTGTGGATCAGCCGGCCGCGGAACCCGCCGAGGCCGGGGATGTCCGGCAGCTTCGGCGCGGACAGGAACCCGGTCGCCATGACGCAGTACCGGCTGCGGAGCCGCACAGGCTCGCCGCCGTCCTCGCCGCCGTCCTCGCCGCCGTCCTCGCCGCCGTCCTCGCCGCCGTTCTCGCCCTCGTTCTCGACGGTGAGCGTCCACAGCCCGGTGTCGTCGTCGAAGATCGCGCTGCGGACGCGGCGGCCGAGCTCGATGTCGCGGCGGAGGTCCAGTTTCTCGGCCACCCACCGCAGGTAGCGGAGGACGTCATGCTGCGCGGCGTACCGCTCCGGCCAGTGCCATTCCTGCTGCAATTCGTCGGAGAACGCGTAGGAGTACTCGACGCTCTCGATGTCCACCCGCGCGCCCGGATACCGGTTCCAGTACCAGGTGCCGCCGACGTCGTCGCCGGCCTCCAGCACCCTGGCCCGGAGGCCGCGCCCGCGCAGGCGGTGCAGCGCGTCCAGCCCGCTGAAGCCGGCGCCGACGATCAGCACGTCGTACTCGGGATCGGTCATCTCCGCACCTCCGCCGCTCATTTGATCGCCAACGGGTTGAGCGGCGACCCGACCGCGCCGGTGATCGTCAACGGCTGGGCCGCCAGCAGGAACGAGTACGTGCCGTCCGCCGCGCAGTCGTCGGCGAGCGCTTCGAGGTCCCAGATCTCGCCGATGTAGACGCCCGCGTTCACGAGCAGGATCGCATGCAAGGGCGCGATCAGGTCGGACGTCTCGTACGGCATGGCCTCCAGGCCCCAGGTGTCCGTGGCGACGCCGCTCACCCGGCGCCCGCACAGGAAATCCGCCGCGCCGACGCCGAGCCCGGGGGCCGGGCCGCCCGCGTAGCGGCCCCAGCCGCCCGCCTCCCGCACCCGGGCCAGCTCACCGGTCCTGACCAGGACGAAGTCGCCCTCGCCGACGTCCACGCCCTGGTCGGCCGCACACTGGGCGAGGTCCTCCGCCTGGACGCTCGCGTCCGCCGGAAGGTACGCGTGCCCGCTCCACCGCGCGACGTCGAGCAGCACGCCCCGGCCGACCGCGCGGTCCTTCAGGTTCGTGATGCTGTTGAACTTCGCGCCGTGAGCGGCGGTCACGCTCGACGTGTCGCGGCCGTTGTAGGTGCGGCCGTCGTAGAAGGCGTGGCACAGGCCGTCCCACTGCGTTCCGGCCTGCAACGGCATGTACACGGCGTCGTCGCTGAACCGTTGCAGTTCGCTGTCGCCCGGCCACGGGTCGGTCGGCAGGACGAGCATCAGGTGCTGCGGATTCGCCCGCAACGACCCCGCCCCCTGCGGGCCCGCCCTGTCCAGCGGGACGGCGAGCGAGAACACCGCGCCCTTCCGCACCTCCCCGGCGGCGGCGAGCACCTTCTCCGGGGTGATGCGGTTCGGCGCGCCCAGTTCGTCGTCCGGGCCCCACTCGCCCCAGGTGCGGTACTTCGCGGCGAGTTCCTCCACCGAAGCGCGCGTGTGCTCGCGCTTGCGCAGGTCGCCGCGCCTGGTGCTCATGGTCATGGACGGGCCTCCCGGCGAACGACGACGACGGCAACGGCAACGGCAACGGCAACGGCAACGGCGACACGGCTCCGGTTCACGAGTTCACCGGCTTCGCCCACTGCAGGAACTCCTGCAGGACGCGGTTGAAGTTCTCCGGCGCGATCTGCGGCACCGCGTTCTCCAGCACGTGGTAGTCGGGCCAGGACGGCGGCGTCTGGACGCCCGGCCGCAGCGGCGTGTTCAGCCCCTTGGACGCGATCAGCTTCTGCGCCTCGGGCGTGAGCATCCAGGACGCCCACAGCTTCGCGGCGTCCAGGTGCGGGGCGCCCTTGATCACGGCGGCCGACCCGTACAGCAGCGACGACAGCCCGGGCACGGCCTTGAAGGCGACCGGGGCGCCGGCCTGCTGCTTCAGCAGATGGCGCATGTGCGACGCCCAGGGCATCATCGTCGTCTCGCCCGTGACCAGCCGGTCGTAGTAGGGCCGGGTGGAGTCGACCAGCTTGCCGTTGCGCTTCAGCCCGCGCAGCTGGTCGAGCGTCAGCTTGTTCGCCTTGTAGATCGGCATCAGCGACTGCGCGCTGATCACGCCGAGGCCGGGGTCGTCCAGGACGAAGCCCTTCAGCTTGCCCGAGACGAGGTCCGCCATGCTCGCCGGGACGTCCGCCTCGGACATCTTGTTCTTGTTGTACATGAAGCCGTAGACGTCGCCGTAGGGGACGTAGAACCGCTGCTTGGAGTCGCGGTACCGGTTCGGCAGGTCGTCGACGGTCGCGGGTTCGAACGGCTCCAGCAGGCCCTTGTCCGCGGACACGCTCACCGACTCCAGGCCGAGCATCAGCGCGTCGCCGATCTGCCGTCCGCTGGACACCTCCGACTGCACCGCGCTGACCGTCGCGCCCGGCGGCTGCACCTTCGGGACGATCTTGATCGACGGGTACCGCTTCGTGAAGTCCTGCCAGATCGGCCGGAACAGCTCGGCGTACGCGCCGTAGACGACCACCTGGTTCTGGCCGGCCTTCGCGGCGCTCTTGCAGAGGTCCGCCAAGGCGCGCGCGTTCTCGGCGTCGCCCGCCCACGCCGTGTCGCCGGAGGCGCTGTCGGTGCACTGCTTCGACGCCTCCGCCTTCCCCACGCCGCCGCCGCACGCCGCCGCCGTGAGCGCGAGCGCGGCCACCGCCGCCGCACCGGCGGCCCTCCGGCGGCGCGGCGCACCGGCGGCCCTCCGGCGGCCGCCCGATGGGACGACACCGGCGACCCCGCGGCGGCCGTCCGGGCCCTCCGCCGATCTCCAGCCGAAAACAGTCATGGCACTCACCTCGACCTTGTCACCGGGTTTCTTCGGGCAGCGCCGGCCGTCACCGTGAGCACCGCGTAGCGGAGCACGAGGTAGGCGATCCCGAGGGCACAGATCAGCGCGGTCAGCAGCACGAGCAGCGCACACGCCTGCGTCGGCACGGCCGAGCTGTAGAAAAGGCTGTAGGACAGCGTGGCGACGTTCGCGTGCGTCGCCGGGAGGAGCATCAGCGGGACGTCCAGCACCCCGGCCATGATCACGCTGCACACCAGCCAGCCGGCGAGGAAGCTGCGCAGCATCAGCGGCAGCACGATCCCCACGAACGCCCGGGGCGCGGACGCCCCCGACGCGCGGGCCGACTCCTCCAGGTCGGCGCTGATCTGCACCAGCGCCCCGGACGCCGCCCGGCTCGCCACCGGCACCAGCAGGATCACCAGGCCGATCACGCAGAGCCAGGTCGTCCCGTACAGCTGCCGCAGGCCGGGCACGGACAGGTAGCCCCAGGTCAGCGCCGCCGCCAGCACGACGCCCGGCAGGACGAGCGACGCCAGGCTCAGCAGGTCGACGTAGCGGCCGAACCGCCGGCTCGTCTTGTTGCCCGCGTAGACGAGCAGCGTCGCGAACACCATCGTGACCAGGCCCGCGGCGACCGACAGCGACAGGGTGAGCTGGAAGGCGCCGACCGTCTGCGGGTCGTCGAACACCGCCGTGTAGTTCGCCAGGGTGAAACGGCTGTACATGCCCAGCACGCTCTGGAAGGACGTGAGCACCACCTGCGATGCCGGCAGCAGCACCCCGACCAGGAGCAGCACGGCGATGGACGCGGTCGCGAGGTATCCGGCGCGCCCCAGCGACCACCGCTTGGACGCGTAGTCCTTCCCGGTCACGGTCGCGAAGCTCCGCCTGCTCGTGTACCGCCATTGCAGCGCGATCAGGACCACCATCGCCAGCATCATGATCATCGAGATGCCGCTGGCGGCGGCGTACTGGGCCGGGGTGGACGCCGCGATGTAGAAGAAGATCCGCGTCGACAGCGTGTCCACGCCGGCGTTCTCGCCGATGATCTGCGGGACGTCGAACGTGCCCATGCAGTAGATGCCGACGAGGATGCCCACGCCGAACAGCGTCGGCGCGAGGGTGGGCAGGTCGATCGAGAACAGCGTCCGGCGGCGGCTCGCGCCGGAGGTGAACGCGGCCTCCTCGTAGCTGCTGTTCAGCGTCGAGATCGGGCCGAGCAGCAGGAAGTAGCAGAACGACGCGAGCTTCAGGCCCTGGACGAGGATCAGCCCCGGCCACGAGTAGATGTTCAGCGGCGAGGCGCCGAACAGGGCCTCGAACGGCTTGTTCAGCAGGCCGACCTCCGGGTTGCCGAGCAGGCTCCAGCTGATCGCGTACAGCAGGGTCGGCAGCGCGAGCATGAGCAGCATGATCGGCGTGATCAGGCTCCGGCCCGGCGCCGTCGTGCGCGCCGAGACGAACGCGAAGTATCCGCCGGTGAAAAGGGCCACCGCCGTGGAGCCCACGGCGAACAGGACGGAGTTCAGCAGCGCGTCATAGGTGCGCCCGTCGCCGAACACCTCCGGGAAGGCGGACAGCGTCCAGGACCCGCTCTGCCCGGGCGGTGCGCTGCGGAACGCGCCGACGAGCAGCATGAGCAGGGGCCAGCCGAGCAGCAGCGTCGCGAACCCGATCAGGGCCAGCGCCGGGACGCGGCGCCCCCTGAACCGGACGCCCGCTCGCAGCTCGGTCGCGACCGTCACGAGACACGTCCCCCGCCGGCCACCGGCTCGTCCGCCGTGGCGTCCGCCGCCGGGCCGGTCGCGGCCTCGTTTGCAGGACGCCGTCCAGCCTCGTCTGCGGCCGGGTCGTCCGCGGCCGGGATCAGCGCGATCTGGCCCGGCTCGATGCGGACCACCGCGTCCGTGCCCTGCGACGCGGCCGGACTGCTCTGCTCGGCCGTGATCTGCTTGGCGACCAGGTGCGAGCCGAATGCGGCGACCTCGTGCTCGAAGGCGGTGCCCAGGAAGGTCGAGCGCAGCACCTTCGCGTCCAGCAGGTTCGGCCTGTCCTGGCTGTCGGCGGGGGCGTCGTCGAAGGCGATCGCCGTGCTCCGGATCGCGATCCAGACGCGGTCGCCCGCCGAACACCGCGTGGTGCGGGTGGAGGTCAGGCTCGTGTCCCAGCCGTCCGGCCTGACCCGGGCGCTCGCGTCGCCGACGCTCTCTATCCGGCCCGGCAGGATGTTCTCGTAGCCGAGGAACTCCGCCACCCAGCGCGAGGACGGCTCGTCGAACACGTCCCGCGGCGACCCGATCTGCACGGCGCGCCCGTCGTGCATGACCGCGATCCGGTCGGACATGCTGACCGCTTCCTCCTGGTCATGCGTGACGTAGACCATGGTCGACCTGGTCTGCTCGTGGATGCGCTTAAGCTCGACGCGCATCTGCGTCCTGAGCGCGGCGTCGAGGTTCGACAGGGGCTCGTCCAGCAGCAGGACGCTCGGCTCGCGGACGAGCGCCCGCGCCAGCGCCACGCGCTGCTGCTGCCCGCCCGACAGCGCCGACACGGATCGGGACTCGTAACCCGCCAGCCCGACCAGTTCCAGGGCCTCCATCGCCTTGGCCCTGGCGGCCGGCTTGCGCTGCCGCTTCAGGCGCAGCGGGTAGCTCACGTTCTGGATCACCGACATGTGCGGCCAGAGCGCATAGCTCTGGAAGACCATGCCGATGTCGCGCTTGTGCGGCGGCAGCTCGTAGCCCCGCGACCGGTCTACGACGGTGCCGGCGCCGAGGCGGATCGTGCCCTCGTCCGGCGACTCCAGGCCGGCGACGCAGCGCAGCGTGGTCGTCTTGCCGCAGCCGCTGGGGCCGAGCAGCGCCACGAACTCGCCGTCGCCGATGTCGAGGCTGACCCGGTCGACGGCGGTGACGTCGCCGTACCGCTTGGTCAGGCCGCCGATGCTGACAATGCTCACAACGCACCACCAATGCTCACAACGCACCACCGATGCTCACGACGCGCCACCGATCGCCTGGTCGGGCAGCCCGAGGCGGTCGCGCAGCCAGCGGACGACGCGCTCGTTCTCCGCGCGCGCCCCCTCGACCCGCTCCGGGATCTTGAGGAACTCGTGGTCGGCGTTCGGCACGACCGACAGCGTCACCGGCACGTCCGCGGCGGCGAGCCGCTCGGTCATGGCGAGCGAGTGGCCGAGCAGGGCGTCCTCGTCGCCGCAGGACAGGTACGTGGCCGGCAGGACGTGCAGCGACGGGCTGTGCACCGGGCTGACCAGGGGGTCGCGGAGCCGTCCGGTGAAGTTCGGCCCGAGGTAGGCGGCGAGCGTGATCTCCGGCTCGCCCGCGTAGTACTTCGGGTCCGCGACCCAGCGGTGGGCGTCCAGGAGCCCGAACAGCAGGAGCAGCGCGCTCAGCGAGACCGGCATGCCCGCAAGGTCGCCGCCGCGCAGGACCGTGGCGGTCTCGCCGGGATCACGCGGGACGGTGGCGGTCTCGCCGGAATCGTGCAGGACGAGCGCCGTCCCGGCGGCGAGGTTCGCGCCCGCCGAGCTTCCCGCGACGGCCATCCGCGCCGGGTCGCCGTCGTAGGCCGCCGCGTTCTTCGCGGTCCAGCGCGTCGCGTACACGCAGTCCTCCAGGCCGCGCGGGTACGGGTGCTCGGGCGCGAGCGCGTAGCCGACGCTCACCACGAGCACGCCCTCAGCGGCGATGGACGCGCAGTACCGCCGGTCCATCGCGGGCGAGCCGGTGTACCAGCCGCCGCCGTGGACGTACATCAGCACGGGGTGCGGCCCGGGCAGGCGGGGCTGGTAGATCTCCGCCGTGAGGGCGCCGTCGAGGCCGCCCAGCTCGACGTCCTCGTGCAGCCGGACCCGCGCCGCCTCGGCGTCGGTGAGCGGGGCCGGGACGGGCTTGCGGCGCCTGCCGACCAGTTCCTCGACCGACCGCGGCGGCGTGATGTCCGGCACCGGCTCCCCGCGGAACAGCGACTGCCAGTGGGCCTTACTGGAGTGGGGCATGTCCCTCCTCTGCTCGGGCGGCGTCCTGTCCCGGCGCCGCGGCGTCCTGTCCCGGTACCGCTGCGGCGTCCTGGCTCGGCGTCGCGGCGTCGACCAGTGCGCCGCGGCCTACCAGGTCGGCGATCGCCGCGTCGGCGTAGCCGAGCTCGCGCGCCACCTCGACGGAGTGCTCGCCGAGCCGCGGCGGGTGCCGCAGCGTCGCCGTCGCGCGATCGCCCATGTCGACGGGCGGCCTGGCCATCCGGAGCCGTCCCGCGGACGGGTGCTCCACCGACTCGAAGAACCCCGTAGCGACCAGATGCTCGTCGTCGAACAGGTCCTGAATGGCGTTGACCTTGCTGGAGGCGATATCGGCGCGTTCGAATATCTCCTGCCATTCGGCGGTGCTGCGCCTGGTCAGGTGGTCGTCCATCAACGAGTACAGCTCGTCGATGTGCACGGTGCGGGTTCCGATGGTGCGGTAGCGCGGATCGTCCGCCAGCGCGGGCTCGCCGATCGCGGTGAAGAACGACCGCCATTGTTCGTCGGTGTAGACCATGACGGCGAGAAAGCCGTCCTTGGTGCGGAACGGCTTGCGGTACGGCGACTCCGTGCGCGGGTAGCCGGTCGGGCCGCTCGGCGGGTCGAAGATCCAGCCGCCCTGCTGCTCCAGCAGCATGAACGACGCCATCGACTCGAACATCGGCACCTCGATCGCGCGGCCGCGACCGGTGACGGCCCGGCCGTGCAGCGCCGCCAGCACCGCGGCGGCGCCGAATATCCCCATCGTCTTGTCGGCCGCGGCGGACCCCCAGTAGGCGGGCCTTCCACCGTTCACGCCCTGCACGGACGCCATTCCCGAAGCGCCCTGGATGACGTCGTCGTAGGCGGGCCGATTCTCGTACGGGCCGCCCGAGCCGAATCCGCAGAACGCGCAATAGACGAGCCGCTCGTTCAACGCCAGGATTCGCTCCGGCGTCAGGCCGAGATTGGCGGCGGCGCGCGGGCGGAGATTGTGCACCAGCACGTCGGCCGATTCGACGAGGCGGGCGAAGACGTCCGTCGCGGCTCGGTCCTTGAGGTCGAGCGCCACGCTGCGCTTGCCGCGGTTGGCGTTCAGGAAGATCGGTCCCATTCCGGGGACCTTGGCGTCGCCGACATAGCGGAGGACGTCGCCCGCCGGCGCCTCGACCTTGATCACGTCGGCGCCCCACTGCGCCAGGATCATCGCGCAGTAGGGCCCCATGAACGTGGTGCTGAGATCCACGACCCGGACGCCGGCCAGCGGGCTCGGCTCGTTCCGCGTCAGGGCCACGGTTCCTCCAGGCGGCGATTGGTTCCCAATATTGGAGCCAATATCGCATGCAGAACCGGGGCACACAAGGCCCCGCCGCGACAACGTGCCTGCTTACGAGGGGTTTCGGCGGACGGTCAGCCCTGTGTCAGGGGTCACAACCGCCGTGGGGCGCGCGGCCGGGACGGCCGGAGGGCGCGGAACCCTGTCAGGAGATCCAGCCGTCGGCGCGCGCCTGGTCGAGCACCTGGTCGGCCTCGCGGCTGTCGAGCATCTCCAGGCCGCGGACGGCCCAGAACCGCAGCGACTCGTCCGTGCCCTCCAGCTGGTCGCGGAACACGCCGAGCGCCTTCGCGGACCGGGCCTCGGCGACGAGTTCGAGCAGCCAGGCGCGCAGGCCGCCGTCGCCGGCCTCGGCCTCGGCGGCGAACTCCGCGATCAGGTCGTCGACGTACGCGTCGGCGTGCTCGCGCAGGAAGTCGAACGCGTCCTCCCGGGCCTGCGGCTCACCGGCCCGCATACGTTGCATAGCGTGATCGAACCGGCGCCGCGACATGCCCCCGACCTTACTGACGCCCACCGACAGACCACCCACCCATAGACGAGGAGTCCCATGGCACACGAATCGGCCTACGATGTCGCCGCCGTCCGGGACCAGTTCCCTGCGCTGAAGGCCGGGTCGGCCCATTTCGACGGGCCCGGCGGCACGCAGACGCCGCTGCCCGTCGTCGACGCCATCGCCGACGCGCTGTCCAGGCCCCTGTCGAACCGGGGGCGGGTCACGCCCGGGGAGCGCAACGCCGAGGCGATCGTCGCGGGCGCCCGGCTCGCCCTGGCGGACCTCCTCGGCGCGCGGCCGTCCGGGATCGTCTTCGGGCGCAGCGCCACGCAGCTGACCTACGACTTCTCGCGCACCCTCGCCAAGACGTGGTCCCCGGGCGACGAGGTCGTCGTCACCCGCCTGGACCACGACTCCAACATCCGCCCGTGGGTCCAGGCGGCGGAGAGCGCGGGCGCCGTGGTGCGGTGGGCCGACTTCGATCCGGCGACCGGCGAGCTGGGCCTGGACGCCGTCCGTGCCGTGCTGTCCGAGCGGACGCGGCTGGTGGCGGTCACCGCGGCGTCCAACCTGATCGGCACCCGTCCGCCCGTCAGGGAGATCTCCCAGGCGGTGCACGACGCGGGAGCGCTCCTCTACGTGGACGGCGTGCACTACACCGCGCACGTCTGCGTCGACGTCGAGAGCCTGGGCGCGGACTTCTTCACCTGCTCTCCGTACAAGTTCCTCGGCCCGCACCTGGGCGTCCTGGCGGGACGTCCCGAGCTCCTGGAGACCCTGCGGCCGGACAAACTGCTGCCGTCGACGGACGTGGTCCCCGAGCGGTTCGAGTTCGGCACCCTCCCCTACGAGCTCCTGGCCGGCGCCCGCGCCGCGGTCGACTTCCTCGCCGGGCTGAGCCCCCGAGGCACGCTCAGCCCGCGCACCGAGGGGACGCACGCCGAGGGGACGCGTCGCGAACGGCTCGTCGCCGCGTTCGCCGCCCTCGGGCGCCACGAGGACGCCCTCCGGCTCAAGATCGAGGAGGGGCTGGCCGCCTTCGGACAGGTCACCGTGCACGCGCGGGCGGCCGACCGCACCCCGACCCTCCTGCTGACCATCGACGGCCGCGACACGGCCGACGCCCACCGCTACCTGGCGGAACGGGGCGTCGCCGCGCCGTCCGGGTCGTTCTACGCGCTGGAGGCGTCCCGCAGGCTGGGCCTGGGAGACGCCGGAGGCCTGCGCGTGGGCCTGGCCCCGTACAGCGACGCCGGCGACGTGGACCGCCTCCTCCGCCACCTGGCCGAATTCCTGGCGCGGCCCTCCTGACCCTCCGCCGCCGTCCGGACGGCTTTGCAGGTTTCCCACAACTGGAGCCGCTCAGCATGCGATGTCTCCGACATGGCGCCGCGGAGCCGCACGCGGAAAGGTGAGGCATTGTCGGGGGTTCCCCGTGTCCCGGCGCAGACATCGTGGTCTATAGGAGGGGCTCGGACCGTTGTTCAGTCGTGTCGCCATCGTCAATCGTGGTGAGGCCGCCATGCGCCTCATCCATGCCGTACGGGACATCGCCGCGGAGACCGGGACGCGGATCGAGACGGTCGCGCTGCACACCGACGTCGACCGCACCGCCACGTTCGTCCGCGAGGCGGACCTGGCCTACGATCTCGGGCCCGCGTCCGCGCGCCCCTACCTCGACCTGGACGTGCTGGAGCGCGCCCTCGTCGAGTCGGGGGCGGACGCCGCGTGGGTCGGCTGGGGCTTCGTCGCCGAGGACCCGGCGTTCGCGGAGCTGTGCGAGCGGATCGGCGTGACCTTCGTCGGGCCGAGCCCGGACGCGATGCGCAAGCTCGGCGACAAGATCGGCGCGAAGCTGATCGCCGAGGAGGTCGGGGTGCCGGTCGCGCCCTGGAGCCGCGGCGCGGTCGAGACCCTGGACGCCGCGAAGCGCGCGGCGGCCGAGATCGGCTACCCGCTGATGCTGAAGGCGACCGCGGGCGGCGGCGGGCGCGGCATCCGCGTGATCACCGACGAGGCCGAGCTCGCCGACGCCTACGAGCGCACCAGCCAGGAGGCCGCGCGGGCGTTCGGCAGCGGCGTCGTGTTCCTGGAGCGCCTGGTCACCGGCGCCCGGCACGTCGAGGTCCAGGTGATCGCGGACGGCGCGGGCACGGCGTGGGCGCTCGGCGTCCGCGACTGCTCGGTGCAGCGGCGCAACCAGAAGGTCATCGAGGAGTCGGCGTCGCCGGTGCTCGACCCCGATCAGGCCGCGGAGCTGAAGGCGTCCGCCGAGCGGCTGGCCGTCGCGGTCGGGTACCGCGGCGCGGCGACGGTCGAGTTCCTCTACCACCCGGGCGACCGGCTGTTCGCGTTCCTCGAAGTCAACACGCGCCTCCAGGTCGAGCACCCCATCACCGAGGCGACGACCGGGTTCGACCTGGTCAGGGCGCAGCTGTGGGTGGCGTCCGGCGGACGTCTCGAAGGGGACCCGCCGGTGGAGCGCGGGCACGCGATCGAGGCCCGGCTGAACGCCGAGGACCCCGACCGCGACTTCGCGCCCTCCCCCGGCCGCGTCGCCCGCCTCGACCTGCCCGCCGGGCCCGGCGTCCGGGTCGACACCGGCGTCCGCGCGGGCGACACCATCCCCGCCGACTTCGACTCGATGATCGCGAAGATCATCGCCTACGGCCGGGACCGGGACGAGGCGCTCGGCCGCCTCCGCCGCGCGATGGCGCAGACCACCGTGATCATCGAGGGCGGCGCGACGAACAAGAGCTTCGTGCTCGACCTGCTCGACCGGCCCGAGGTGATCGGCGCCACCGCCGACACGGGCTGGATCGACCGCGTCCGCGGCGAGGGCGGGCTCGTCGCGCACCGGCACTCCGGCGTCGCGCTGATCGCCGCCGCCATCGAGACATACGAGGAGGACGAGCGCGCCGAGCGGCAGCGGCTGCTGGCGACGGCGTCCGGCGGGCGCCCGCAGGTGCGGCACGAGAGCGGCCGGCCGCTGGACCTCAAGCTCCGCGGCGCCGCCTACCGGCTGCGCGTCGCGCGGGTCGGCGCGCACCGCTTCCGCGTCGGCATCGAGGCCGGCGACGGCTCCGACGGCACGGTCCGCACCGCCGTCGTCGAGCTCGACCGCTTCGACCGGCACACCGGGCAGATCGTCGTCGACCGCGTCCGGTACCGGCTGGTCACCGGCACGCACGGGCCCGTCCACCTGGTCGAGGTGGACGGCGTCACGCACCGGGTCAGCCGCGACGAGGGCGGCGTGGTCCGCTCGCCCGCGCCCGCGCTGGTCGTCGCGACACCGGCGAAGGTCGGCGCGGAGGTCGAGGCGGGCGCTCCGGTCCTGGTGCTGGAGAGCATGAAGATGGAGACGGTGCTGCGGGCGCCGTTCAAGGCGCGGCTGAAGGAATGCGTCGTGTCCGTGGGCAGCCAGGTGGAGACCGGGGCGCCGCTGCTGCGGCTGGAGCCGCTCGCCGACGACGCCGAGGACGGGGCCTTCGCGCAGTCGACGGCGACGGTCGACCTGGACCTGTCCGCCGCGCCCGCGACGTTCTCGGCGCGGGAGCGCGCCGCGCACGGCCGGGAGGAGCTGCGCAGCCTGCTGCTGGGATTCGACGTCGACCCGCACGACGACGGCCGCGTCCTGGACGACTACCTCGACGCCCGCCGGACGGCCGCGGAGAACGGCCACCGGCCGCTGGCGGACGAGCTCGCCCTCGTCGAGGTGTTCACCGACCTCGCCGAGCTGAGCCGCAACCGGCCGGGCGGCGGCGGGGACGGCGCGGGCGGCGACGGCACCGGCGACGGCAGCCACGTCCACAGCGCCCGCGAGTACTTCCACACCTACCTGCAGAGTCTCGACGTCGACCGGGCCGGGCTGCCGGACGGTTTCCAGGCCAAGCTCGCCAAGGCGCTCGGGCACTACGGCGTCACCGGGCTGGACCGCTCGCCCGGGCTCGAATCGGCCGTGTTCCGCGTGTTCCTCGCCCAGCAGCGCACGTCCGCCGACACCACGGTGATCGCGACGCTGCTGCGGACCTGGCTGCGGGAGCCGCCGCCGGAGCAGGCGCTCCGCGAGCCCGCGGGCCTCGCGCTGGAACGGCTGGTCGCCGCGACGCAGGTGCGCTTCCCTGTCGTCGCCGACCTCGCCTACGGGGTGGTGTTCGCGTGGTTCGCGCAGCCGCTGCTGCGCCGCAACCGCGCCCGCGTGTACGCCGACGTCCGCCGGCACCTGCGGCACCTGGACGCCGACCCCGAAGCGCCGGACCGCGCCGACCGCATCGCCGAGATGGTGCGCAGCACCGAGCCGCTGGTGCGGCTGCTCGGCCGCCGGATCGTCCACCGGGACCGCCAGGACCGCGACAACGCGGTCATGCTGGAGGTGCTGACCAGGCGCTACTACGGAAACAAGGGCCTCACCCGCGTCCGCACGCGGGAGGTCGCGGGCTGCTCGTTCGTGGTCGCGGAGCGCACGGGCTCGTCCGTCGTGTCCGCCGCGGTGAGCTTCGAGACGCTGGGCGACGCGCTGCGCGGGCTCGCGGAGCTGGCGAGCGGCGAGGACGCCCCCGGCGCCCACACGGACGCCGACATCTACCTCTCCTGGGAGCGCCAGCCGGAGGACTTCGACGCCATGGCGGCCGCGCTGCACGAGGTCGTCAACGCGCACCCGCTGCCGCAGCGCGTCCGCAGGCTCACCGCCACCGTCGCGGGCAGCGGCGGCGCGGTGATGCACCACCACTTCACGTTCAGCCCGTCGCCCGGCGACGGGATGGCGGAGGAGCGGCTGATCCGCGGGCTGCACCCGTACATCGCGCAGCGGATGCGGATGGAGCGGCTGCACAAGTTCGACCTCACCCGGCTGCCGTCGTCGGACGAGGAGGTCTACCTGTTCCGGTGCGTGGCGCGGGAGAACCCGTCCGACGAGCGGCTCGTCGCGTTCGCGCAGGTCCGCGACCTGACCGAGCTGCGCGACCACGACGGCAGGCTGCTCAGCCTGCCGACCGCCGAGTACACCATCGCCTCCTGCCTCGACTCGATCCGCAACGCGCGGTCGCGGTGGCCGTCGAAGAAGCGCCTCAGCACCAACCGGATCGTGATCTACGTCTGGCCGCCGAGCGGCATCACCCGCGCGGAGCTGGAGGTGATCGCCGGGCGGCTGCTCGCGATGACGCCGGGCGCCGGGCTGGAGGAGCTGGAGATCATCGCGCGGCGGCGGGACCGGACGACCGGCGAGCTGCGCAAGGTCGCCGTGCGCGTCTCGTTCGACGCGACCGGGGGCACGGAGCTGACCATCGGCGAGCCGTCCGACGAGCCGGTCGAGCCCGTCGACGACTACCGGCAGAAGGTGCTCCGCGCGAGCAGCCGCAACACCGTGTACCCGTACGAGCTGACCGGCATTCTCGGCGATTTCGTCGAGCACGACCTGGCCCCTGCCGAAGAGGGGGACTACGCGCTCGTGCCGGTCGACCGTCCGAAGGGACGCAACACCGCGGCGATCGTCGCCGGGGTGGTCACCACGCCGACCCGGCGGCACCGGCAGGGCGTCACCCGCGTCGTGCTGCTCGGCGACCCGACGAAGTCGCTCGGCGCGCTGTCCGAGCCGGAGTGCCGCCGCGTGATCGCCGCGCTGGACCTGGCCGAGCGGATGCGGGTGCCGCTGGAGTGGTACACGCTGTCGTCCGGCGCCCGGATCTCCATGAAGTCGGGCACCGAGAACATGGACTGGGTGGCCGCGGCGCTCAAGCGGATCGTCGAGTTCACCCAGCGCGGCGGCGAGATCAACATCGTGGTCACGGGCATCAACGTCGGCGCGCAGCCGTACTGGAACGCCGAGGCGACGATGCTCATGCACACCAAGGGCATCCTGGTGATGACGCCGGAGTCGGCGATGGTGCTCACCGGGAAGCAGGCGCTCGACTTCTCCGGCGGTGTGTCCGCCGAGGACAACTTCGGCATCGGCGGCTACGACCGGGTCATGGGCCCGAACGGGCAGGCGCAGTACTGGGCGCCGCACCTGGTCGCCGCCCGGGATGTGCTGATGGCGCACTACGACCACACCTACGTCGCGCCAGGCGAGGACGGTCCGCGCCGCGCGCCGACGACGGACCCCGTCGACCGCGACGTGTCCGACTACCCGCACACGATGGAGGGCAGCGACTTCACCACCGTCGGCGAGATCTTCTCCGCCGAGGCCAACCCGGACCGCAAGAAGCCGTTCGACATCCGCACCGTGATGCGCGCCCTCTCCGACCAGGACCACCCGGTGCTGGAACGCTGGGCGGGCATGGCCGACGCCGACACGGCGGTGGTGCAGGACGTCCACCTCGGCGGCATGCCGGTGTGCCTGCTCGGCATCGAGTCGCGGGCCGTTCCGCGGCGCGGCTTCCCGCCCGCCGACGGCCCCGACGCCTACACCGCCGGGACGCTGTTCCCGCTGTCGTCCAAGAAGGCGGCGCGGGCGATCAACGCGGCCAGCGGCAACCGTCCGCTGGTGGTGCTGGCGAACCTGTCCGGCTTCGACGGCTCGCCGGAGTCGATGCGGAAGCTGCAGCTGGAGTACGGCGCCGAGATCGGCCGCGCGATCGTGAACTTCCGCGGGCCGATCGTGTTCTGCGTCATCTCGCGGTACCACGGCGGCGCGTTCGTGGTGTTCTCCAAGGCGCTGAACCCGGAGATGACCGTCCTCGCGCTGGAGGGCTCGTTCGCGTCGGTGCTCGGCGGGGCGCCCGCCGCCGCGGTGGTGTTCGCGGGCGACGTCAACGCCCGCACGGCGGCGGACCCGCGCGTCCGGGACCTGGAGGCCCGGGCGACCGCCGCGGCGGGCCCGGAGCGCGCCGCGCTGAACGCCGAACTCGACGAGCTGCGCACCTCGGTCCGCGCGGAGAAGGTCGGGGAGGTGGCCGCGGAGTTCGACCGCGTCCACGACATCCGGCGCGCGGTCGAGGTCGGTTCCGTCGACGCCGTCATCGGCGCCGCGGAACTCCGCCCGCGCATCATCGCCGCGATCGAACGCTGACGACCTGCAAACAAACCTGCATAAGCGGGAAATCCGCGCCAATCTCACTGATCATAACAGATCAGAATCATTACCTTACTCTGCGTCGAAACTGCTACTTATAGGTGTCATTCGCTTCTCATCCGTCACGCATATGCACTAGAGTCCCGTGCCCAGGCGTGCCGCGGACGGCTCGTCGCCCTTGCCCGCTCTCCGACGGCTGCTCCCACGGCCACCTCACGAGGAGGTCACATGCACGGGGACCTGGAAAACCTCTACGAAGCCCACGCACATCGCCTGTACGCACACTGCTGGTCGCTGGTCGGCGACCAGGGCGCGCCCAGCGCGCTCAAGGACACACTGAACCAAGCCGCACAGCACCCTCCGCCCGGCGAGACGGTGCTGTGGCTGCACCACCTGGCCCGCACCGTCTGCACCGAGCGCGGAGCGTTCAGCCGCCACAGCCGTCCCGTCTTCGCCGAGGCCGACATCGACCCGCTGCTGAGCGCGGCGCGGAACCTGCCCGCCGACCACCGCGAGGCGCTGCTGCTGTCCGCCGGCGAGTGGCTGGAGGTCCGCGACATCGCCCGCGTCCTGCGTCTCTCGACGGGCGCCGTGCGCGAACGCCTGCACGAGGCGCGCACCGCGCTGGAACGCGTCGTCCTGGACGCCCTCATGCGCGGCACCGCCGACCCCGCCAAGCACATGGACGTCATCGCGGCGTTCGAGAGGGGGCGGCTCCCGAACCTCCTGGCCCGCCGCGCGCCCGCCTTCGCGCCCGCCCCGGTGCGCGACTACGTGCTGGGCGACCAAGCGCTGGACGGCCACGAGCCGAACACCCACGCGCTGGACGACGACGCGCTGGGCGAGCACCTGCTGAACGGCGACGTCGAGCTCGGCCACGCGCCGTCGGTGCCCGTCCCGCCCGCGGTGCCCCCGGACCCGACCCGTCCGCTCGTCGTGATCGGCTCCGGCGCCGAGCCCCTCCCCGACCTCCCCGACCTCGGCGGACCGGATCGCGCCCGCCGCCGCAGAGCCGCACTCAAGGGCGTCGGCGGCGTGGCCGGGGTGGCCGCCTCGATCGCGGTCGGCCTGATGATGACGTGGCCGTCCCCCGACGACGGCACGGTCAACGCCCTCGGGCCCCCGCCCGACACCAACACCAGCCCCGGCGGCCCCGCCCCGGGCGGCGGCGTCACCGAGGAGCCGAGCACGCCGAAGCCGCCGTCGGACGGCGGCCAGCGGAACGCCGCCCCCGCCCCGGCCCCGTCGACCGAGAAGCGCACCCCCGCGACCGAGAAGCCCTCGGACCCGGGCGGCGGCGAGACCGACCCGACGACGCCGCCGGCGGACGACACGCCGTCCTCGCCGCCCACCTCTTCGCCGCCCGCGCAGGAGAGCCCGTCCCCGCCCGCGCAGTCCCCGCCGCCCGGAGACCGGGAGGACGGATCGGACTCGGACGGCCCGCTGGACCCGGTCACCGACATCATCGGAGGCGTCACGTCCCCGATCCTCGGCGGCCTGACGGGCTAGCGCCGACCCGTCCGGCCACCGTCCACCGCCACCGGCCGCCGGACGCCCGAACGATCAGCCGGGACCGCGTTTCCGAACGCGGCCCCGGCTTTTCGGCGCCTACGGCCGGAACGTCAGGCGTTCTCCGTGGAGAGAGGGCCGGTCGGCTTCACCCTCGTCGCAGGGCGCTCGGATTCGCGCCGCGTGAGCACCAGGGGGCCGTCCTCGGTGATGGCCACCGTGTGCTCGGAGTGGGAGGTGCGCGAGCCGTCGGCCGAGCGGATGGTCCAGCCGTCGGGGTCGTAGACGATCCGGTCGGTCGTGCACGCGAACCAGGGTTCGAGCGCGAGGGTCAGGCCCGGACGGAGCGTGAGGCCGCGCCCGGCCCGGCCCTTGTTGGACACGTGGGGCGGCTCGTGCATGGTGCGCCCCAGGCCGTGGCCGCCGAACTCGTCGTTGACCCGATAGCCGTAGTCGCGGGCCACCGCCCAGATCGCCGCCGAGATGTCGCCCAGGCGGTTGCCCGGACGGGCCGTCTCGATCGCCGCCTCCAGCGCTTCCTCGGTGGCGCGGACGATCCGGAGGTCCTCCGGTGCGGCGGTCCCGACGATGACCGTGCAGGCCGAGTCCGCCACCCAGCCGTCGATGCTTACCGCGAGGTCGGCGCTGAGCACGTCCCCGTCCCGCAGCGCGTAGTCGTGCGGCAGCCCGTGCAGGACGGCGTCGTTGACCGACAGGCAGATCACATTGCGGAACGGGCCGTTGCCGAAGGACGGCGCGTAGTCCCAGTAGCACGACTGCGCGCCGCGCCGCTTGATCATGGCGCGGGCGTGGTGTTCCAGGTCCAGGAGGTTGACGCCCACCGCGGCGCGCCGCCGGACCTCGGAGAGCACTCCGGCGACGAAGCGCCCGGCCACGTGCATGCGCTCGATCTCCGCGGCCGTCTTCAGCTCGATCACGCGTATCCTCACCTACGGGTTCCGGTATTTCTATACCGAAACTCTAGCGCTTGACGGTATAGAAATACCACCCCTACTCTGGGCGCATGGTCCGCCAACCGCTCACGCCCGAACAGATCGAAGCCGGCAGGCGCCTCGGCGCCCTGCTGCGCCACGCGCGAGCGGAACGCGACCTCGCGGACGTCGCCCACGCCGCCGGCATCTCCCCGGAGACCCTCCGCAAGATCGAGACCGGCCGCCTCCCCTCCCCCGGCTTCGGCACCATCGTCTGCCTGGGCGAAGCCCTCAACGTCCCCATGCAGGACCTGGCGGCCATCTGGCGCGGCAACCCCCACCCACTGGAAGCCGCCTCCTAACCGCAGAACCCCCTCGGGCCACGGCATTTAGGTGTGTCTGAAATACGGTCGGCTTGGACACAGGACGGCTGCCGTCACCCAGCCCCAACAGCGGCGATGACCAGCCGCAAATGCAACTGTTCTGATCATGGCTTAGTGATCACGGTTTATGGATGTCCGATTCCCGTCCGGACGACGCCCTGCGCAACCCCGCGCTGTTAGCCTGCGTCCGACTTCACCTACCGCGTCCCCTTCCGAATGGGAGCGAACATGGGCGACCCGGGGGGTCAGCCGAAGCAGGCGGACCCGCAGCGGATCAAGCAGCACGCAGGCGACATCAGGTCCGATGTCATTCCCCTGGTGAAAAAGGCCGGAGACACCCTCACCAAGGACGGCAACTACAACCTTGAGGGCGGAGACTTCAGCATCACCTGCACGTCGATGGCCCTCGCGTACCCGATCGCGATCCAGTTCGCCTTCGAGGACGTCAAGATGCTGATGACCACCGCGAAGGACTACGCCGAGAAGATCGAGCGGGCAGCGGGAATTTACCGGCAGTCCGATCTCCAGAGCAAGATCTAGCCCTCCGCAGAGCATCAGCGGCGGTTCAACGAAAGGCATGCGAAATGGGTGACCCAAGCGGCCGGCCCGGAGGGAACCAGAGCCAGTCACCGGCACCGCGCTCCCAAAGCCAATCGCCCGCACCCCGCGCCCAGGCGACAAGCAACGCGCACTCCAAGGGGATCAAACAGGGCGCCGGTGCGGGTGCCCTCGGCCTCGGCGGAGCGCTCATCGCCGGGGCGACCGGCGGCTCGATCGTGGGAACGGCAGAGAGCCTGATGGCGGCGGCCACCGAGATGGCGGGAGCCGCCGGCCTGGTCCTGCCGCCGGGACTCATGGTCGCCTTCCTGTTCAAGGAGTCCACCGGGAAGACGACGAAGCTGGAGGTCAGCGCACGGACCTGGACCGACGCGGCCCAGCAGCTCCACCAGGCGGCCCAGGAGATCGCCCAACTGGTCCAGGACATCCCGGGCGAAGCATGGACCATGGACGACCGGCCGCTATACGAGAGCCACGTCGCGGACTACCGGCAGCAGCTCGACTCCCTGGGCACCTACTGCACCGCCGTCGGCTCCTCGATCATGGGTGTGGCGTGGGCGCTGTTCACCTACTCCGTGTTCGCGATGGGGATGGCCGTGTACCTGAGCGCCCTGGCCGTCGCCGCCGCGGCCGCGCTGGCCGCCTCCGCGACCGGCATCGGCGCGGTGGGCGGCGCGCCGGTCTATGCCCAGTGCATGGGCCTCGCGGGAACGGCCCTGGCGATCACCGGCGGGGCGACCGGCATTCTCGCCGCCGCCGGGATGATCGGCGCGGCGGTGCTGGGAGGCGGTGCGCTGCTCACCGCCAACTCGCAGGAGAACAACGGTGCCGAGAACGCCTTCGGCGCTCTCCAGAAGGCGGTCGTCACCGGTTCGGCCGGCGCCGCCGCCAACCTCACGCAGAATGCCGCGAACAGTGGCCTCAATTTCGTGAACAGAAGTGGTTCGCAGATGTTTCCGCTGGCCGGGGTCGATCTGGACGCCGACCGGGACATCGACAAGACCTGGAACGTCGGAGGCGGCGTCAAGGGCACCACGCCGGGCGGCGCGGCCGAGGGCGAACTCGGCTACCACGCGAAGATCAAGGACGGCAACCTTCAGGGCCAGGAGGTTGAGGCCAAGGGGAAGTTCGCCGTTCCGGGAGGATTCAACGTCGGCGGCGGCGGAAAACTCGAATGGGATGAGAACGAGAATCTCAAGAACAAGTCGTTCAATGTAGGAGCGGAGAATCCGGCAATCGGCTCGGGCGCCGAATACGAGGGCACCTTCGATCAGAAGAACGACTACAGCGACAAGTACAACGTCAACACGCCGATCTTCAACAGGACCGACGGCAGCTTCGAGAAGAAGAAGGAAGACCCGCCGCCCCCATGGGATCAGGACCTGTGAACCTTCCTCGCTCGGCTCCGGCGCGGCGCCGACGGCCCGCGCCGAGGCCAAGAGGCTGAACCCATCAGAGGGATGAAGTGAACCGCCCGGTCATATGCTTCCGGTACCACTCGACGAATTCTTGCTGGTACTCCATGTAGCGGGAATGCACGTCCGCGTATCCCGGGTAGGGGTCGGGCACGGCCTGGAGTGGCGGCGGAGGGGTGTAGGGCGAGTCGGGCCACGGCCGGTGGTAGTCCTCGTCGATCGTTTCGGCGATGGCGGCCGCGAGGATCAGCGTCCTGAGGGGTTGCGGCGCGTCCGGGGAGATCTCCACGACGGGGTTCCCGCCTCGCCTTCGCGCCCACACGGTACCGTTCTGGCCTATGAACCGGGTCGTGTCCACGTTCGGGTCGTGGTTCAGTTCCTGGGGCATCGACGGCATCGCGAACCGGAACACGACATCGCAGAGCGCTTCACCGGCCTGGTCTCGCAAATGGCGCCTTCCGCCGATCACGCCCATCCCGTCCGGGTCGACGTCGTCTTCTGACGGCCTCGGGAACTTGTAGTGATCATCGGTCAGGTATCCCGCCACTCGGCCGCCCGGCTCGACGACGGCGCAGTGGGGAACGTACGGATTGCCGACGATCTTCTCCGCCCTGTCGACGAACAGGACCGCCGAATTCCACGCGTCCGTGACCACCACGGTGATCCGCGGAACATAGCGGCGAAGGGCAGGCTGGCGGCTCAACTGCGGACCCAGTTTGGCGGCCTTGCGCATCTTCTTGAACCCGCTCTCCTGGGGCGTCTCTCCGACCGAGACCGGGGAGACGTTCGCGACCGTCTCGCCGGTGTTTGAATCGGTCACCCGATAATGCAGATCCTGCGGGAGTGAATCCACGCCGACTCGGGAGATCTCCAGAAGACCGGCCATAGCCGCTCGTCCTCCTGTCCGTGGGAGCATGCCTTCGGCAGGCTATCGCGATTCGTGCTGGCCATTGCCCGAAGTGCCGGAGGCTCCATAAATGGTTCACCCGGGCTTCTCGGACGGTGTCCGAGAAACCCGGGTGGGTAAGAGGGTCACGGGCATTGGCTACGCGCTCGGAGGAACGTCGAGCGTTCGTCGATGCTCCGCTTGGCGGTTACGGAATCGGTCACCCGTGGCTGGCGCGCAGGCCCGCGCCGCAGTACTGGTCCTGCTTGTTGATGGCGCGGTACGGGCAGTCCGCGTATTCGGCCAGAACCAGCAGCGGGTCGCGGTTGATCTGGGTGAGCGACTCGATCTGCGAGGGCGCCGGGTAGAAGCTGCCGCCGCCGAGCTCGAACGTGTAGGAGAAGATGCGCTGGTCTCCCCACAGCCAGTCGTCGGAGCTGCCGTCGGTGATGTAGAGGTCGCTCGACTGTTCGGGTGTGTAGCGGTTGAAGCGGGCGACCTCGACGCCGATGGTGCGGTGCGCGGCCTCCTCGTCGGCCGACATCGCGCCGGGCACGGTGTTGGCGGTGGTGTAGCCGAACGGCCACAGCACGAGGTTCGCCACGGAGTGGATGTCGAGGAACATCCCGATCTGCTGTTTCCCGCCGACGACCCGGCTCTTCACGAAGTTCTGCACGGCCCGGATCTCGGGCGCCGACGCCGGCGACGGGCCCCGGTACGTCTCGCTGGACGGGGTGCCGGACGAGCCGCCGCAGCATCCCCACTTGTAGTCGTAGTTGCGGTTGAGGTCGACGCCCTGCCGGTTCTTGCGCCACATGCGGCCGGCCTGGGTGTCGCTGGTCATGTCGTAGATCTGGCCGTCGGGGTTGAGGATCGGGATGATCCAGAACTCCCGCTCGTTGACCAGCTTGGTGATCCGCGCCGTGGAGTTGTACTCCTTGGTGAGGATCCCGATGAAGTACAGCGCCTGCTCGTTGGTGAGGCGCTCGCGGGCGTGGATGTTGGCCTGGTAGAAGACCTCGGGCTCGGCCTCGTCGGTCGCCACGTTGTCGCTGATCTTGACGCCGACGATGTCGCGGCCCTCGTAGGACTTGCCGATGCTGAACTTCTTCGCGATCTGCGGATAGTTGGCGACGACCTGGTCGAGCTCGGCCATCGTCTCCGCGTGCGTGTGGTACGACTGCGCCGACGCGGCGTGCCGGGGGAAGGCGCCGAGCGGGCTGACGCCGAAGCCGAGCCGCTTGATGGCGGCGACCTCGGCCGGGATGGCGCTGACCTCCAGCCCGCCCGCGGCGGGGCGCACCAGGTCGATCGCGGCGCCGGTGCGGGCGACCTGCGTCCGCTGTGCGGACGTCTCGGGGCCCGTGACGAGGAAGCGCTTCGCGGTCTCGGCGGGGGCGGCGGGCGCTCCGGCGACCGTCGTCGGGGCGGCGGACGCGGTGGTCCCGACGACGGTCAGGGTGGCCGCGCCCAGGCAGACCGCGACGAGGGCCGCCTTGAGGTTACGTGTTCTCATCGGTTCGTTCTCCTCAGCCGACCGGCCGGTACGGCGATCCGGGGAGCGCGGCGCCCTCGGGGATGCCCGCGAGCTTCCACGCCGCGTAGGCGGCGGCGTTGGTGGCGTGGCCCATCACCGACGACTCGATGTTGTTGATGTCGTCGCAGCGCGCGTGGTAGCAGGGGTCGTTGCCGCTGGCGATGCCGCTGACCTGGATACCGGCGTTCTTGAACGAGGCGTGGTCGGACCGCGCGCCGATGTTGAACCCCTGGGTGGGGAGGTTCTTGCTGCGGAAGTACTCGGTGAACGTCGCGCTCAGGCTCGGGGTGTCGGTGTAGACGCCCCAGGTCCGGGTGCCCTTCGCGCCCACCATGTCGAAGTTGAGGTAGGCGTTGATCTTCGACCGCTCCGCGGCGGGCAGCTGCTGGACGTAGTACTTCGAGCCGATCAGGCCGAGCTCCTCGGCGCCCCACCAGCCGAACCGGAGCCGCTTGGTGGGCTTGGCGTTGGCGCGGGCGACGGCGAGCGCGGTCTCCAGGACGGCGCTGGAGCCGGAGCCGTTGTCGTTGACACCGGGGCCGGCGGGCACGCCGTCGAGGTGCGCGCCCAGGAAGACGACCTGGTTGGGGTCGCCCTGCGGCCAGTCGGCGATCAGGTTCCAGCCGGTGGCACCCTGGTAGGTGAAGGACTGCAGCGTGGTCTGGAATCCGGCCGCGTCCAGCTTCGCCTTCACGAAGTCGGCGGAGGCGCGGAAGCCGGGCCTGCCGTGCGCGCGGTTGCCGCCGTTGGAACTGGCGATGGTCTGGAACTGCTGGGCGTGCGCCATCGAGTTGGCCGCGGGGATGTCCGGCGACTGGACGGAGACGGCGGCGGGGGGCGGCGCGGGCTGCGCCACCGCGCCGGTGCCGGGGAGGCCCAGCGTCGCGGCGAGCAGGCCGGCGCCGATCGCGGCGGAGCCGAGGACGCGCTTGCGTTTCATCATGGGGGTTACCTGACCAATCGGATCTGTGTTCCGGGGGGAGCGTGTGCGGGGGGACTGTCCGGCGGGCAGGCAGGGAGCCCACGGTGGGCCGCTGCCTCGAAGGGCCGGGGCGGTGTCGGGGGCGTCGGCCTAGAAGGCCGGTCGCGGTCGTCGGGCGGTGGCCGCGGCCCGCCGGGCGGCGGGCCGGTGCCGGTTCCGGTTCAACGGTTCCGCGACGTTCGGGGGAACGCCGGTACCGCCGCCGGGGTGGCATGGGCGCCATCCGGCAGTGCTCTTCTGCGCATTCGTCGTTGCCTCCAGCGGGGGGACTCCGGCGCGTGCGCACCAGAGGGAGGATGACGCTGAACAGTATGCGCGGGCATTGGCCTCGTAAAGAGCAATGTGTGACGAACTTCGGGCCCCGCCGTGATTCCGGGCGGCGTTTCAGGTGGTCATGGGCGGGAACGCCGTCCGGCAGCGGTCACTACAGCTAATAGAAAGGCGCGTTCCCGCCTCTTGAATGTGAATGAAGGCGGTTGAAATGAAACGTTTCAAGGCGTTGCCCGATTTCATGATCCACAACTCTCGGCGGGGGTCGCGGTCCGCCGGCGCCCGTTGCCGACCTCGGCATTTTCTCGGCACCCAGGGCCGGAACGGCATAGTCAATGAAACGTTTAAAGCGATGTCAATGCATGGTCAATGGGAATGCCTGCCAGGCCGTTCCATGACCGCCTCTGGTCACGGTCTATGGCTGACCAATGGTTCGGTTGGATCATCTTTCGGTCCTGACTTCTCATCTTGCGGGTCCTGACTCGGCCGCGGATGCGATTCGGGGGAATTTATCTGCACCCAGGGCGGAGTGAAGATGACGACAGAAGCGGGCGGCCGCATGCTCGCCGTTCCCGGAGAGACGGCCCGACATGTCACCCCCGACCACGTGCTGGTCGCGACGGGGCACGCGCAGGACATTCGCTGGCGGCCGGGAGAGCGCCTTGAGCACCTGTTCGAGGAGCAATGCGACCGGTTCCTGGACGAGGGCCGCGGCGAGCACCTCGCCGTCGACACGGGCGACCTCGTCCTCACCTACGGCGAGCTGGACGAGCGCGCCAACCGGCTCGCCCGGCACCTGCTGGCGGAGGGCGCCCGCCCCGGAGACCGGATCGGGCTGCTGTTCGACGACGCCGTCCACTCCTACGCGGCGACGCTGGCCGTCCTCAAGATCAACGCGGTGTACGTGCCGCTCGACGCCGGGTACCCGCCGGACCGGCTGTCCTACATCGTGGGGGACGCGGGCGTGCGGACCGTCCTGTCCCTGTCGCACCTGCGCGGGCACCTGCGGCAGGCCGGCGCGGCGGTGCTGTGCGTCGACGAGGCGGCGGCGGTCGGCGCGCTTTCCGGCGACCGCCTCACGGACGCCGAGAAGGGCCTCCCGCCCGACGACCTGTGCTACATCGTCTACACGTCCGGCTCGACGGGCCGTCCCAAGGGCGTCGCGATCGAGCACGCCGCCATCTGCAACTTCGTCCGCGTCGCCGTCGAGGTGTACGGGATCCTGCCTGCGGACCGCATGTACCAGGGCATGACGATCGCCTTCGACTTCTCCGTCGAGGAGATCTGGGTGCCGCTGATCTCGGGCGCGACGCTCGTCCCGAAACCGGGCGGGGCGGTGCTGGTCGGCGCCGACCTGCTGGACTTCATGCGGGCGCGGCGCGTCACCGCGCTGTGCTGCGTCCCGACGCTCCTGGCCACCCTGGACGAGGACCTCCCAGGACTGCGCTTCCTGCTGGTGTCGGGCGAGGCGTGCCCGCAGGACCTCGTCGCCCGCTGGCACCGTCCAGGCCGCAGGTTCCTCAACGTGTACGGGCCGACCGAGGCGACCGTCACCGCGACGTGGACGCCGCTGCACCCGGACCGCGCGGTGACGATCGGCGTCCCGCTGCCGACCTACTCCGTCGTCGTCCTGGACCCGGACGAGGACCGGGCCCTCCCGCGAGGCGAGCTGGGCGAGATCGGCATCGCGGGCGTCGGGCTGGCGAGCGGCTACGTCAACCGGGACGACCTCACCGCGAGCCGGTTCGTCCGCGACTTCATCGGCATCGGGAACAACCCGTCCGGCCGGATCTACCGCACCGGCGACCTGGGCCGGATCAACGACTGGGGCGAGATCGAGTACCACGGCCGCATCGACACCCAGGTCAAGATCCGCGGGTACCGGATCGAGCTGACGGAGATCGAGTCGGTCCTGTCGCAGGCGCCCGAGGTCGCGCAGGTGGTGGTCGGCACGCACGAGCCGGAGCCGGGCGTGGTCGAGCTCGTGGCCTACTTCACCCGGCGGAACCGCGACGCGCCACTGGACCGCGACCTGCTCCGCGCGCGGGCCAGGCAGCACCTGCCGAGCTACATGGTGCCGGCGTACTTCGAGGAGCTCGACGCCATCCCGATGCTCGCCAGCGACAAGGCCGACCGCGGGCGGCTGCCCCCGCCGACCAGGCCGCGAGGCCCGGCCGCGCACAACGGCCACGTCGCGCCGGAGACCGGGACGGAGCGGGAGATCGCCGCCGCGCTCGCGGACGTGCTGCGGCTGGACCGGGTGTCGGCCGACAGCCATTTCTTCGACGATCTGGGCGCAGACTCGCTGCTGATGGCCCGCTTCTGCGCCGCCCTCCGGGAGCGGACGGGCCTGCCGGTGTCGATGCTGGACGTCTACCAGAACCCGGAGGTCAGGGGCCTGGCCGCGGTGCTGGCCGAACGGGCGGCGCCGCCCGGCACGGAGGTCGCCGCGCCCGGGGAGTCGGCGCGGGCGGCGTCCCGGGATCCCGTCCCGGCGCGGCCGTCCGAACGGAAGCGCGCCCGCGAGTACGTGGTCTGCGGCGTCCTGCAGCTGCTGCTGTTCATCGCGACGGCCTACTCCGCCGCCGGCGTCGTGCTCGCCGGCTACAGGTTCGCGCGCGACGCCACCGGCCCCGCCGACCTCTACCTGCGGGGCCTGCTGGCCGGAGGCGCGGTCTTCACGTTCTCGTGCGCGCTGCCCGTCCTGGCGAAATGGACGCTCATCGGCCGGTGGAGACCGCGGGAGATCCGCGTCTGGAGCCTGGACTACGTGCGTTTCTGGACGGTCAAGACGCTCATCCGGTCGAGCCCGATGGCGCTGCTGGCCGGGTCGCCGGTCTACTCCTTCTACCTGCGGACGCTGGGCGCGCGGATCGGCCGCGGCGCCGTGATCTTCGCCAGGACGCCCGTGTGCACCGACCTGCTCACCGTCGGCGCCGGGACGGTCATCAGGGAGAACTGCGCGATGGCCGGGTACCGGGCCGACGACGGGGTGATCCGGACGGGCGCGATCACGCTCGGCGAGCGCGTGTTCGTCGGGGACAAGACGGTCCTGGACATCGACACCGTCATGGAGGACGGCACCCAGCTCGGGCACGCGTCGTCCCTGCACGCCGGGCAGACCGTGCCCGCGGGCGAGCGCTGGCACGGCTGCCCGGCCCGCCCGACCGGCACCGACTACCTGACGCTTCCCGAGCGGAAGTGCGGCACCGTGCGGCGGGTCGGCTACAGCGTGCTGCAACTGCTGACCCATATCGCGGTCACCGGGCCGCTCGGGATCGTCCTGCTGGTGTCGCTCCTCACGGAGGTCCCGATGCTCGCCGAGATCATGGAGACGCAGCCGGAGGGCCTCGGACGCCTGGAGATCCTCGGGGAGGCCGTGCTGATCTCGGGCGTGCTGTTCTTCGGGGGCGCCGTCGCGAGCCTGGCGTTCGTGCTCACCTTGCCCCGCCTGCTCGGCCTCTTCATCAGGCCCGGCCGGGTCTACCGGCTGTTCGGGCTGCGCTTCTGGGCGATCATGACGACCAAGCGCGTCACCAACCTCCCGTTCTTCAACAACCTGTTCGGGGACAGCTCCTTCGTCGTCGGCTACCTGCGCGCCCTCGGGTACCGCTTCGCGCGGCCGATCGTGCAGACGGGCAGCAACTTCGGCACCGAGCTGTCGCACCACTCGCCCTACCTGACCACCGTGGGCAGCGGCACGATGGTCTCGGACGCGCTGTGGATCATGAACGCGGACTACTCCAGCACGTCCTTCACGGTGTCGGAGGTGAAGATCGGGGCGCGCAACTTCCTCGGCAACAACATCGCGTTCCCGGCGAACGCGGCGGTCGGCGACAACGTCCTGCTCGGGACGAAGGTGGCGGTGCCGATCGACGGCCCGGTCCGGGAGAACACGGGCCTGCTGGGCTCGCCGTGCTTCGAGATCCCCCGCTCGGTGGAGCGCGACCACGCGTTCTCCGAAATGGAGAAGGGGGACGAGTTCCGCCGCCGCCTGTCGGCCAAGAACCGCTACAACCTCGCCACCATGGGCCTTTTCCTCCTGGTCGGATGGTTCCGTATCTTCGGGGTGACGGTGCTGATGCTGGTCGTCGAGGATCTGCTGCACGTCCAGCCGGTGACCGGGATCGTCGCTGCCGTGCTGGCCGCGCTCCTGTTCACCGCCGGCTACGGCGTGCTGGTCGAGCGCGCCGTCCTGCGTTTCCGGTCTCTCAAGCCGCAGCTGTGCTCGATCTACGAGCGCTATTTCTGGTTCCACGAGCGGCTCTGGAAGATGGGCGGGCAGGCGCTGTTCAGCGGCACCCCGTTCAAGAACGTGCTCTGGCGGCTGATGGGCGTGCGCATCGGCCGCCGGGTCTTCGACGACGGCTGCGCCATTCCGGAGAAGACATTGGTCACCATCGGGGACGAGTGCACGCTCAACGCGGGAACCGTGATCCAGTGCCATTCCCTGGAAGAGGGGGTCTTCAAATCCGGCCGGACCCGGCTCGGCGACCGCTGCACCCTGGGCGTGGAGTCGTTCGTCCACTACGACGTGACGATGGGCGAGGGGGCCGTCCTCGCCGCCGACTCCTTCCTCATGAAGGGCGAGGAGGTCCCGCCGGACGCGCACTGGCTCGGAAATCCCGCCGGGCAGTCTCACGTGCCCATCCATGCGGTATCGGGCGAGCGCATCGAGACGGCCATCGAGGCGGCGCCCGGCGAGCGTTAGGCGAGCGTTAGGCGCGAGTCGTGGCGGTGCCGCCGGGCAGCAGCCGGTCGGCGAGGCCGGGGACGCCGGCGGCGGCCGTCCGGTGCGCCTCGGCCGCCAGCGCGGCAAGCTCGGGGGCCCGGTCGGCGAGCGGGCCCCCGAGCCGCCAGGCGAGCAGGTGCCGCATCCACAGGGTGGGGCTCGTCAGGGGGCGGACGACGACGTCCGCGCCGACCGTCAGGGTCGCCTGGCAGGGGGCGACCGCGCGTCCCTCCGCCACGAGCGCGCGGATCATGTCGTGCTCGGTCATCATGTGCCGGACGCGGGGTGCGAAGCCCGCCTCCTGGCAGGCGGTGTAGAAGTACTCCGGCCATCCGGCGCCGTCCGGGGGCGTGACCAGCCAGTCCTCGGCGGCGAGCCGGGCCAGCGGCACCTCGTCGGCGGCGCCGAGCGGGTGGCCGGCGGGCAGCGCGACCGCGATCGGCTCGGTGGCGATGACGCGGACGCCGACGCTGGGCCGGGCCGGCAGCTCGTGCCCCGGATAGTCGACCAGGGTCGCCGCGTCGAGCCGCCGGGACGCCAGGAGATCGAGCAGCAGCCGCGGCGAGTATTCGGTGTGCACGGTGATGCGGGCGCCGGGCAGCTCGAAGAGCCGGTGCAGCAGCCCGGTGAGGACGGGTGTCGCGTAGCCGCCGACGCGCACGCCCGCCGCGACGGATTCGGTCCCGGTGCCGGCGAGCAGCTCGTCCACGGTGACCAGCACGGACCGCGCCCGGCTCAGCACGAACAGGCCGAACGGCGTCGGGCTGATGCCCTGCCGCCCGCGGCGGAAGACCTGGCCGCCGAGGGACGTCTCGATCCGGTGGAGCCGTCCGGTCAGGGCGGGCTGGGAGACGCCGACCGCCGCGGCCGCGCGGCTCAGGCTGCCGGCGTCCGCGATCGCGCACAGCGTCCGGAGATGGCGGAGCTCAAGCTGCACGTCACACCGCCTTTCCACGCCATTGGCTCTGAAATATAGAGGACGGGGACGCCGGGCGCCGGGTTCCGCTGGATCCGCGATACCCGCCATCCATAAGCCGGGGATTATGCAGAACTGAGATGGGGAGGCGCGGCCTTTTTCTCCCATACTCGGGAGATCCTCACAGGAGGTTCCCCCGTGCGTATCAGACCCCTGCTCCCCTATCTGGCCGGTGTGGGCGTAGCCGCCTCGGCACTGACCGTTGTGACGGAACCCGCCACCGCACAGTCCGCGCCGGTCCGCACCGAATGGCGGGAAGTGTTCTCACCGGACGGCACCATTCGGCGGGTCCGCGTCACCCGCGAGATCCATGCCTCGCCGGCCCCCCGCTCCCTGGTCGAGGCCGCCGAGGTGATCCCGGTCGAGGTGAACGGCCCGAGCGAGAACCACTTCGACCTGGTCTTCGTCGGCGACGGCTACACCGCGTCGGAGATGGGCGCCTACGGCGGTCACGTGCGCGGCAAATTCGAGGAGACCATGGCCAAGGAGCCATTCCGGTCGCATCGCAGTCAGTTCAATGTGTGGCAGGTCAACGTCGTCTCCCAGCAATCCGGCGTGGACAATGACCCCAGCCGGGGGGTCGACCGCGCGACCGCGCTCGACATGGGCTTCTGGTGCGGTGGAATCCAGCGGCTGCTGTGCGTCAACGAAACGAAGGCCCGGCAATACGCCGCCGCGGCCCGCGACGTCGACCAGGTCCTCGCGCTGGGCAACTCCACCACCTACGGCGGGGCGGGCGGCGCCGTGGCGACCGCGTCCGGCGGCAACGCGCGGTCGGGGGAGGTCGCCGTCCACGAGATGGGGCACTCGATCGGCGGCCTCGCCGACGAGTACAGCGACGGCCAGGGCGACGTCTACCGGGGCCCCGAGCCCAGAGAACTCAACGTCTCGATCTACTCCAGGGGGCAGATGCAGCAGAACCAGGCGAAGTGGGCGCGATTCCTCGGGCAGCCCACCCCCGACGGCGGCGTGATCGACACTTTCGAGGGCGCCTACTACCACCTGCGCGGCATCTACCGTCCGAGCCAGAACTCGATCATGCGCACGCTGGGCCGCGAGTTCAACCTGCCCGGCAGGGAGGCGATGATCGCCGCCTTCTACCGCGAGAAGACCCTGCCCTTCGAGAAGACCCTGCCCGTCGAGAAGCCCTTCGCGAGGGGGGCGAGCGGCTGAACGCTCGCCGTTTCCGCCCCGCCCGGTCCCCTCTTGACCTTCGCCGCAAGATCGCGGAATATCGAAATGTCGTTAATTAACTTCGCGCGGCAGTGAAGTTCGGGGGCTCAGCGACCCAAGGGTGGTGCGAGCAATGACCGTAGGACACGATCGCCGGCGATTCCTGATTGGCGCGGCCACGGCCGGGGCGGGACTCACGGTCCCCTCCGTCGTGGCGGCGCCCGCCGAGGCCGCGGCGCCGCCGGACGACGGCGACGCGACGACGCGGATCCTCCTCAACAACGTGGGCTTCGACCCGGCCGGGCCCAAGCGCGCTGTGGTCACGTCGCGCCGGGCGCCGGGACGGTACCGGATCGTCGACGCCGACACGGGGCAGACCGTCCACAGCGGACGGCTCGACCACGCGGGCACCGTCGACGACTGGGACGACGGCCGCCGCTACTGGACCGCCGACTTCTCCCAGGTGAAGCGGGCGGGCGACTACTACCTCGCCGTCGGCTCCGCTCAGTCGGCGCAGTTCAAGATCGAGGCGACGGTGCTGGAGCGGTACACGCTCTCGCACGTCGTCCACCATTTCAAAGGCTGGCGCTGCTCCGGCCAGTACGACAAATTCGACCGCCGGCTGCCCCTCGGCAACACCGGGAAGACGTTCGACGCGCACGGCGGGTGGTACGACGCGACCGGCGATTTCGGCAAGCACTTCACGCAGCTGTCCGCCCTTTCCTACTTCAACACGCTCCAGCTTCCGCTCACCGCCTGGTCGCTGCTGATCTCCCACCGGGAACTGACCGCGCGGAACGACGAGAACTTCACGCAGCTGCGCACCTGGCTGCAGGACGAGGGCCTCTTCGGCGTGGATTACCTGCGGCGCGTCTACGTCCCCGGGCAGTCCTTCTACAGCACCGTCAACCAGCCGGGCCCGCCGAAGGACCCGGTCAAACGCATGCTCGGCACCGCGCAGGTCAACTTCCGCGAAGGCGGCGGAGTGGCGATCGCCGCGCTGGCCATCGCGAGCACGCACGACGTCTCGGGCGACTACGAGAGCGCCGAATATCTGTCCGCCGCCAAGCAGGCCTTCGCCTATCTCGAAGCCAACAACGTCCGCCTCACCAATGACGGCAAGGAGAACATCCAGGACGACTACAACGCGCTGCTCGCCGCGGTCGAGCTTTATCGCGCGACCAAGGACGACGCCTACCGAAAGAGCGCGGACAAGCGCGCGGCGAATCTGGCGTCCCGGCTGGTGTCCTGGCAGGGCCACCGCGACTACTGGCGGGCGGACGACAAGGACCGGCCGTACTTCCACCCGTCCGACGCCGGGCTCCCGGTCGTGGCGCTGCTCACGTACGCGGGCGTCGCCGACGGCCGCGACAGGGAGCAGGCGGTCGAGGCCGTCCGCCGGTCGATGCGGTGGGAGCTGGCGGTCACCGCGGAGGTGCGCAATCCGTTCGGGTACGCGCGGCAGCTCGTCCAGGACAAGGACGGCAACCGGGCCGCCCAGTTCTTCTTCCCGCACAACGTGACGCCGCGGACCAGGGACCAGTGGTGGCAGGGCGAGAACGCGCGCATCGCCTCGCTCGCCACCGCGGCGCGCCTCGCCGCGCGGCAGTTCGCCGACGACCGGCCGTTCGCGGCGAAGCTGCGCGCGTACGCGGCCGACCAGCTCAACTGGATCCTCGGCGCCAACCCGTACGACGTCTGCATGCTCGACGGCTCAGGACGCAACAACCCGCAGTACCTGTGGCTCGGGTCCTGGCAGTTCCTGCAGACGCCCGGCGGCATCGTCAACGGGATCACCGGCAAGAACGAGAACGGCAGCGGCATCCTCTGGGACAACGGGTTCGCCCAGACGGGCAAGGACGACGACTGGCGCTGGGGCGAGCAGTGGCTCCCCCACACGAGCTGGTACCTGAACGCCGTCGCCCTCGGCTGACCCCCGCATCCCCGACCGCTCAGGCCCGGTGGTGCCGCCTGACCAGGCGGTATCGCCGGGCCCGCGGCTCGATATCCTATCTTCAATAGAATTATCGCGGTGGGACATTGACGTCGCAGAGTGCTCTATACAATATTGATGCCGAGGTGGTGAGATGATGCACGGGCAGGTGGTGGTGGGGCGCTCGGACGCGCTCGCCGACGGAGAACGGCTGGTCGTCGACGTCGACGGCACCGAGATCGGCGTCTTCCGCATCGACGGCGTGCTCTACGCCTACGGCAACTACTGCGTGCACGCGGGCGGCCCGGTGTGCCAGGGAATGGTCATCAACCGGGTGACGGAACGGCTCGACGCCGGGAAGCGCAGCCTCGGGGACGCGTTCTCCGACGACGTCCACATCGTGTGCCCCTGGCACGGCTACGAGTACGACCTGCGCACCGGCAGGCATCCCGGCGACCCGCGCGTCCGGCTGCGCGGCTACCAGGTCTACGAAAAGGGCGGTGAGATCGTTGTCGAGCTCTGACGACCAGGCGTCCGGCGACCGGGCGTCCGCGCTGGACCGGCTCGTCGCGGAGCTGGGCGACCTCGCCGCGGCCGGCCACGGGCCCAGTGACCCGGTGCAGCTGGGGGCGCTGCTGACGCTCGCCGTCCGGCTCTACTCCGGGTGCTCGGAGAACCCGTACGCCCCGGCCGCGCTCGCCGAGCTGAAGCTCACGCCGACGGAGGCGTGCACCGCCGCCGCGGCCCTGCTGCACGCCCAGTCGCTCACCCCGTTCGAGTTCGCGGTGTGGTTCTCCAACAGCCGCGTCGACGCCGCGAGACGACAGGAGCAGGGCCAGGACGGACAGGAGCCGAGATGACGACCGATCCGCGGGTGAAGACGCTCACGCCGGTGTTCGACCGCTTCACCGACACCCGGGAGATGCTCGACCACGCGCGCCAGCAGTCGGACGAGTTCGGGCTGGACGACTACTTCGTCGTCGACGTGGACTCGCACCGCGAGCCCAACGCCCACTGGCGCGAGGTTCTCGAATTCATGGAGAACCCGGTCATGCGGTCGAACTCGCTCGCCACCCTGGACGCGCGCGGCACCATGATGTACGTCCCGTACCCGGGCCCTGGCGCGTCGGGCGTCAGCTCGCAGTCGATGTTCGGCCGGGTGCCCCACCAGGACCCGCAGGCCGAGGCGGTCGAGGGCGTCACCCGGCACCGCGACATCGAGCTGTCGCGCCGCGCGATGGACGCCATCGGCATCAACGTCCAGGTCATCTTCCCGACCAGCCTGCTCGGCCTCGGCATGTCCCCGCTCGCCGAGGGCGAGGCGCAGGCCGCGTACGCCTACAACCGGTGGATGATCGAGGCGTTCTGCGCCGAGGAGCCGCGCATCAAGTTCATGCCGTACCTGCCGCTGCGCTCCCCGGAGATGTCGCTGCGGATCGTCCGCGAGTTCGCGGGGCGGCCTGGCGTCGTCGGGTTCCTGGTGACGAGCATCCGGTACTCGCCCGTCCACGACAACCAGTTCATGGAGCTCTACGCGGCGATCGAGGAGACGGGGCTGCCGATCGCGTTCCACGCCGGCCCGACGTGGGACGACGACTGGATGAAGACCATGAACAGGTTCATCTCGGTGCACGCGCTGTCGTTCGTGCACTGCAACATGGTGCACCTGACGAACTGGATCATCAACGGGCTGCCCGAGCGCTTCCCGCGGCTGAAGGTCATCTGGGTGGAGAGCGGCCTGGCCTGGGTGCCGTTCATGATGCAGCGCCTCGACCACGAGTACCTCAAGCGGACGTCGGAGGCGCCGCTGCTGACCCGGCTGCCGAGCGAGTACATGCGGGAGATGTACTACACGTCCCAGCCGATGGAGTGCGACGACCACGACCTCCTCGAAGCGACGATGAAGGCGATCAACGCCGAGACGCAGCTGCTGTACGCGTCCGACTGGCCGCACTGGGACTTCGACCTGCCGAGCTCGATCCTCGGCATCCGGTTCCTGGACGCCAAGGCCAAGCGCAACATCCTCGGCCTGAACGCCGCGCGGCTGTTCAACCTCACCGAGGGCCCGGGCGTCGGCTGATGGACCCGGGTGGTCTGACGGGCAGGGTGGTCTGATGGCGAGCGCCGGCTGATGGGGCGGACGAGGCGGTTCGCGGCCGGGACGGTCGCCGAGGCGTACCTCGCGCTGCTGAAGAACCGCGGGATCGACCGCCTCTTCGTGAACGCCGGGACGGACTTCGCGCCGATCGTCGAGGCGTACGCGCGGCGTCCGGAATCCGGGCTCGACCTGCCAGAGGTCGTGGTCTGCGCGCACGAGAACCTCGCGGTCTCGATGGCGCACGGCGCGCATCTCGGCGACGGGCGGCCGCAGGCGGTGATGCTGCACACGAGCGTCGGGACGGCGAACGCGGTGTGCGGCGTCCTCACCGCGGCGCGCAACCGCGTCCCGCTGCTGGTCACGGCGGGTCGCACCCCGCTGTTCGAGGACGGCGCGCCCGGCGCCCGCGACGCCGGGATCCACTGGGCGCAGGAGCTGTACGACCAGGCGGGAATGCTCCGCGAACTCGTGAAATGGGACTACGAGCTGCGTGACGGAGTGCAGGTCGAGACGGTCGTGGACCGGGCGCTCGACGTCGCGCGTACGCAGCCGGCCGGGCCGGTGTATCTCACCCTGCCGCGCGAAGCGCTGGCCCGGCCGGTGAACGGCGTCGAGGTGCGCGACGGCCCCGCCCCGCCTCCCGTCCCCGCGTCCCCTGACCCGGACGCGGTCGGCCGCCTCGCCGACCACCTCGCGGGAGCCCGCCACCCCGTCGTCGTCACCGCGGCGACGGGAGCCGATCCGCGGACGGCGGCGCTCCTGGACGACCTGTGCCGCCGCTTCTCGATCGGCGTGCTCGAACACAAGCCGCGGTACGTGAACGTCCCGTCCGGGCATCCGCTGCACCTCGGGTTCGACCTCGCCCCAGCCCTCGCCGAGGCGGACGTGCTGTGCTTCCTCGACGTGGACGTCCCGTGGACGCCGGGAGTGGCGGAGCCGCGGGACGAGGCGATCGTCGTCCAGTGCGGGCCCGATCCGCATTTCGGCGCGTACCCGATCAGAGGGCACCGGTCCGACCTGTCGATCACGGCCGCCACGCGGAGCCTGCTGACCGCGCTGCTCGCCGCGCTGGACGAGCGCGCGGGCGCGATCGATCCCGGCCGCCGCCGGCGGATCACCGAGGCGGCGCGCCGGAGCCGCGCACGCCGCCAGGCGACCCTCGACGCCGCCGCCCGCGCCACCGGCCCGATCGACAAGACGTTCCTGAACTGGGCGCTCGCCCAGGTCAGGCCGGACGACGGCGTGATCGTCAACGAGTACTGGGCGCGTCCCGAGTTCCTCGGCGGGCTGGAGCCCGGCGGCTATTTCGGCCTGCCGCCCGACGGCGGCCTCGGCTGGGGACTGCCCGCGGCGCTCGGCGTCCGCCTCGCCAGGCCCGGCCGGACCGTGATCGCGACGCTCGGCGACGGCTCCTACATGTTCGCCAACCCGGCCGCGTGCCACCACGCCATGCAGGCCCACGGCCTGCCGGTCCTGACCGTCATCGCCGCCAACGGACGCTGGGCCGCCGTCGAGAACTCCGCGCTGACCATGTATCCCGATGGCCACGCCGCGTCGTCCGGGGAGGTCAGCGCGTTCGCGCGCCTCGACCCGGTCCCGGCGTTCGAGAAGTACGCGGAAGCCTCGGGCGGCCACGGCGAGCGGGTCACCGAACGTGCCGAGCTGGCCCCGGCGCTGCGGCGCGGGCTGCGCGCGGTGCGCGAGGAGGGACGCCCCGCGGTCATCAACGTGCGCTGCGTGTGAGCCGCCGATGCGAGCGTTCGGATTCGACCTCCGCCCCCGGTCCCCCGGGCCGCTGCTGAACGTGGACGACTACCGGCGCGCGGCCCGCCGCCGGTTGCCCGCGATGGTCCGGGCGTACGTCGACGGCGGCGCGGACGACCTCGCCACGCTCGCCGGGAACCGGGAGTCCTTCGCGCGCTGGGAGTTCCGTCCCCGCGTCCTGACCGGCCACCGGGCGCCGGACCTCGCGACCACCGTCGCGGGCGTCGGCCTCGACCTGCCCGTCCTGCTCGCACCGGTCGGCCTGTCCGGCCTCGCCCACTGGCGGGGCGACGTCGCCGCCGCCCGCGCGGCCGAGCGGCACGGCACCCGCCACGTGCTGAGCACGGCGTCGTCCTGGACGATCGAGGAGGTCGCCGCCGCCACCGCCGAGGACCACTTCTTCCAGCTCTACCCGCACTCGGGCGAGACGGCGTCCGCCCTCATGGAACGGGCCTGGCACGCCGGGAACCGGATGATGATGGTGACCGCCGACTATCCCGTCCGCGGCAACCGGGAGGGCGAGCGCCGCACCGGCATGGGCCCGCCGCCCGTCCTCACGCCGGCCCGCGCGCTGCGGATGTGCCGCCATCCGGTCTGGACGTACCGGACGCTCCGGCACCGCCGGATCTCCGCCCGGAACCTCGTCGAGGGCGGCGGCGTCGCGGCGGCGGTCGAGTCGGTGGAGATCCAGGAACGCCACCTGAGCCAGGCGACGCTCGACTGGGACGACCTCGCGTGGCTGCGCGACCGCTGGCCGGGCCGCCTCTACCTCAAGGGCGTCCTGACCGCCGAGGACGCGGACCGGGCCGCCGTCCTCGGCCTGGACGGCATCGTCGTGTCGAACCACGGCGGCCGCCAGCTCGACTTCTCCCCCGCGACGCTCGACGTCCTCCCGGAGATCGTCGCCGCCGTCGGAACCCGGAGCACCGAGATCCTGCTGGACTGCGGCGTCCGCCGCGGCGCCGACGTCGTCAAGGCCCTCGCCCTCGGGGCGCGCGCCGTCCTGATCGGCCGCCCGTACGTCTACGGGCTGGCCGTCGGCGGCGAGGACGGCGTGATCCGCGTTCTCGACATCCTGAAATCGGAGATCGAGCGTACGCTCGTGCTTCTCGGCGTCCCGTCCGTCGACGCCCTCGACCCCACGTCGCTGCGCCGGCGCCCGCCGTCCGCCGCGACCGAGCACGGAGAAGCCCGGTGAACGCCGCCGGGACAAGGCGAAGGGCACAATCGCGTGCCCTCCCGATCAGCGACAACGCCGTAAGGGATCGTGACGACCGGAGATCATCCGACTTCTAGCTGCCGGTTTCTTCCTTGAGCGGTTCTTCGGCCGCTTCGTCCACGCCCGAAATGGACGGCTCGGAACCGGAACGGGCGCGTCCTCAGGCGGTATCGTCGCGGACGGTTCGCGTCGCGGATCGGCGCGTCCGGCAAGTGAAAGGCGGTGGGGCATGGTCGTGGTCGAGGAGGCCATCCGTACGCTGTCCGCGGCCCACCGCGAGATCCTGAACGAGACGGTGTTGAGCAGGCGCACCGTGAACGAGGCCGCCGACGTGCTCGCGCTCCCCGTCGAAACGGTGAAGTCACGCGTCTACTACGCGCTCCGGGCACTGCGGATCGCCTTGGAGGAGCGGGGCGTGACGGCGTGACCGCCGGGGTCGAGCACACCGATGTCGGGGCCTACGCGCTGGGCCTGCTGACGCCCGGCGACGCGAAGGCCTTCGAGGACCACCTCGCCGCGTGCCGCCGCTGCGCCGGCGAACTCGGCGACTTCGCCGGAATGGCGGATCTGCTCACCGGCCTCGGCCCGGTCGAGGACACCCCGCACGCCGCCCCGGAAGGCGAAATCACCGACCTCACACGGCACCGCGACACCCCCAGCGGAACCGGCAGGCCCGGACAAGGCGTTCCGCGCGGCGGGATCGGCAGGCCCGGCCAGTCCGGACGCGGCGTCCGGCGCACCCGCCTCTTGCTCGCCGCCGCCGCGGCGGCCCTCTTCGCCGGCGGGGTCCTCGTCGGGACGACCCGTGGCGGCGAGCCGATCCCCGCCGACCTGCACGGCTGGGGCGAGATCCGGTCGGCCACCGACGAGCGGTCCGGGCTGGAGGCCGTCGCGGCGGTGCAGAGCAAGGGCTGGGGAACCCATGTGGCCCTCGACCTCGGCAACCTGAAGGGGCCGCTCACCTGCCGCCTCGTCGCCGTCTCCGCCACGGGCGCGGAGAGCGAGGTGACCGGCTGGGCCGTCCCGGTGCGGGGCTACGGCGCGATCGACTCGTCCGACCATCTCCAGGTGCACGGCGGGATAGCGATCCCGCGCGGCGAACTCGACCGGCTCGTCGTCCGGGCCGACGGCGTCGGAGACCTCCTGACCATCCCCACCTGACGAATACCCGTCAGGTGGCACGGCACCCAGAGCACGGTGCGGCCGAATTGGCGCCGAAACCCTGTTGCGGACGCGTCCAGAATGGCGGACGAAATCGGGCTGATCCGTGCGCGCCGACCGCCGCCGCGGACGGCGGACGCACCGGATCTGCCCGTCGCGAACATCACGCCTCGCGTTTGACGAGCTTGCCGTTGGCGCCGACGACGAACCATTCTCCGTCGACGCCCTGGCCATCGAGATCGCCCGGCTGCGCGTCACCCGCATAGTAGTAGAGCGGCCAATCACCATACGTGGCCTGGAAAGTTCCCTCCGACCGCTGGGAGTGCTTTACCAGCGACCGGTCGACGCCTTCACCGAGGGCGGCTTTCGCCTTGCCCGCGAGCGCGGGCCAGGTGGCGATGCACTCGCCTTCGCAGACGCTCGTCCCGGCCTTGTCCTTGGTGAACGCGTACAGGCTCCGTCCGGACCGGTCGGTGATGATCGGCCCGAGGCCGGACGGGCTGACCTTTATGCCCGCCGCCTCACCGGCCTTCTCCACCGCCGGCCCTTGGCCGGATCGGCCAGGATCCTTCTCAGATCCGCCGCATCCGGCGAGTCCGATGACGGCGATCGCGCCGAGAACGGCAATGCGTGCGCGCATGAGAATACTCCCTATGCATTGGGGGGTGAGTGATGCTTACTTAACCCGCTACACGTTGAGTTCGGCGGGCCCGGTTCAATCGGATTCCTTTTTCTTTTGTTGAACCCGACTCGAAGATCTCGTCGTACACCGGGTCACCTCAGTCAGACGCACGTTCACTCCCTTGGAAGGGCTCGACCAATGCGCAGGAGTCTCATCTCGTTGCCGATCACGGCGATCTCGCTGGCACTGCTGGGGGCGGTGCCCGCGCACGCGGCCCACCCCACGCCCGGCCCCAACGCCACCCCGGCGCCGGGTCACGGGCACGGAGGCGGTCACGGCGCGCCCGCACCGTCCGGCGACCCGTCCACCGATCCGTCGGGCGGCCCGTCCGCCGACCCGTCGGGCTCGTCCTCGCAGCCGCAGACCGGGCAGGGGCAGGAGACCCCGGCGCAGAGCAACGGCGCGACGAACCGGACGCGCGGCAAGGCGGTGTTCCTGGCGGCCAGGCTCTCGGGCGCCAACGAGGTCCCGGCGTCCGAAGGCGACGCGGACGGGCGCGGCACCGCCCTCGTCCGCGTGCAGGGCAACCGGGTGACCTTCGCCCTGAACTGGAGCGGCATCACCGCCCCGACGCTCGGCCACATCCACCGGGGCGCGGCCGGAGTCAACGGCGACGTCGCGGTCCCGCTGTTCACCAGCGCGATGCCGGCGACCGTGACCTCCGCGGCGGGCGCGGTCACCGTCCCGGACCCCACGATCGCGGACGGCCTCCGCGCCAACCCGGGCAACTGGTACGTGAACCTGCACACCAAGGAGAACCCGAAGGGCGCCGTCCGCGCCCAGCTCGCGCCGCTCGGCGGCAGGAGCGACATCCTGAAGCTGCTCAAGACCGGCGGCAAGCGCGCCTTCATGTCCGGTGACCAGGAGGTGCCGGTCAAGGACGGCCCCGCCGTCGGCGACCCGGACGGCAGGGCGGTCGCCTTCGTCCGGCCCTCGCTGGGCGCCGCCGACTCGATCCGCTTCTCCATGGCCTGGGTCGGCGTCACGCCCAGCCTCGCCCACCTCCACCGCGGCAGGTTCGGGACCAACGGCCCCGTCACCGTCGACCTGGTCACCACCGCAGTGCCCAGCACGATCTTCGCGGTGTCGGGCACCGCGACCGGCGTCGACCCGAACGTCGTCCAGGGCATCAGGACCAACCCGCGCAACTGGTACGCGAACCTCCACAGCACCGAGTTCCCGGGCGGCGCCGTCCGCGGGCAGCTCAACGACTGACCGGCGCCCGTCCCAAACGAAGAGAAGCGCCCGGCACGGTGCGATCACCGTGCCGGGCGCTCTGCCGTACCGGCGTCCGATCAGATCGGGATGGTGAGCAGGGTCCCGCCGCCATCGACCTTCACCTCGAAGCGGTCGAGGTCCTGGCGCGGGATCGCCGTCCCGCCATGGGTGATCAGCGGCTCCGGCGAACCGGGCAGGCCGTAGCCCTTCACCGGGACCCGCCAGCCGGTCACGACCGTCCGTTCACCGCTGCGGGACACCGCTTCCAGGCGGCACCGGAGGGGACCCCGGACGCCCTTCAACTCCAGCCCGACGTGCGTGCCCCATCCCACGGCGCTCAGGCCCACGAGGCCGCTCACTCCCGTCTTGGCGTCGGCGCCGGAGTGCCGCTCGCCGGAGACGACCAGCGCCTGGGCCGGGCCGTGCTGGTGCCCGTCCGCCGGGAGGCCGTCGTCGCCGAGGCCCGCGCCGACGGTGACGCCCGTGGCGATCAGCGCTGCGGCGGCCGCCGCGCCGATCACGTACGTCCCGCGCCGGCGGCGGCGTTCGGAGCGCCGCCGGCGCCGCACGAGATCGATGACCTCGGCCGGGGGCCGCTCCGGGGCGGGCTCCGCCGCACCGCCGACCCCACCGGCTTCGGGCCCGCGCTCGACACCGTGGACGGCTTCGGCGAACTCCCCGATGCCGGAGAGCGCCTCGGCCACGCCGCTCATCTCGCGGAGTTCGGCCGCGCACGAGGCGCACCGTGCGAGATGCGCTTCGAAGACGCGACGGTCATCGTCCTCAAGCAGGCCGAGGGCGTAGGCGCCGATATCGGTGTGCTCGATCTGCGAGGTCATGCCGTCACCCCCCTTTCCTCCAAAGCGACGCGCAAAGCGCGCAACGCGTAATAGACGCGGGATTTGACCGTCCCCACCGGAATTCCCAGCACCTCCGCCGCCTGGTTGACCGTACGGTCGCGCAGCACGGTCTCGGTCAGCACCTCGCGATGGGGAGCCGAAAGCGCGTTCAGCGCCTCCGACACGACCACCTTGCGCAGGAGGCCGTCCATCTGGTCCGCCATCGGCAGGTGCTCCAGCGCCGCGTCGCCGACCTCGGGCGGCCGGATGTCCCGGGACCGCCGATGGTCGATCACGATACGCCGGGCGACCGTGGCCAGCCAGGGCATCAGGGAGCCGGACGAGGAGTCGAGCCGGTCCGCGCCCTTCCACGCCCTGATGAAGGTCTCCTGGACGACGTCCTCGGCCCATTGCCGGTCGCCTGCGGTGAGCCGCATGACGAAGCCCGTCAGCGGCCGATGGTAGTCGCGGTACAGCTCGGTGACGATCCGTTCGTCATCGGTGTCGGGCGCGGTCCGGGGGAAACGGATGAGGTTTCTCAACCCGCCGGCGGTTCCTGGTGCTGCCATGGCCGAGTGCGTCTCCGGGTCTGAGAGGGTTGGCCCAAGAGGGACAGGCGGTCAGCAGAACGTACGAGCCCGGCCCGGCCCCCGGTTCAACGCCTTTGAGACTTTCTTAAGGTCCGCTTAGGGGCGCACCGCTCCCGCCGGCGCCGTCTGCCCTCCCGACCTCGGCGCCCTTCCCGAAGCCGTGCTCCCGCGCCTCTTGGCCGCCTTAAGCCGGGTGCGATGCTCGAACCCATGACGAACACGCGACTCACGGTCGGATGCATGCGCTACGACACGACGGCCGCCCTGTTCGAGGGCGCCGCCACCATTCCCGGCTACGACGTCGACCTGCGCACCGGCCCGGTGGTGCCGGACGTCTTCGCCCGCATGATGCGCGACCGGGAATTCGACGTCTCCGAACTCGGCATGACCTTCTACCTGCGCACACTCGACCCGGACGCCCCGGCATCGGGCCCTTTCCGAGCCATTCCGGCCTTCCCTAACCGCGTTTTCCGGCATTCGTGCGTCTACGTGAACGCCGGCAGCGGCATCGAGGCCCCCACCGATCTGCACGGGCGCACGATCGGGGAATTCGGCATGTACTCCCAGGACTCGGGGGTATGGGCCAAGGGCATCCTCTCCGACGAGTACGGCTTCGACCCGGCGAAGTCGCGCTGGGTGATCGGCGGGCTCGACCAGCCGATGGCGCCGTTCGATTTCGTGCCGCAGGTGGTGCCCGACGGGGTCGAGGTCGCCTACGAGCGGAACCGGGCGCTCTCGGACATGCTCGACCGCGGCGAGATCGACGCGCTCTTCTCGGCGAACGTCCCGCGCTGCGTCCTCGACGGGTCGCCGCGGGTCCGCCGGTTGTTCGAGGACTATCCGGAGGTCGAGCGCGACTGGTTCCGCCGGACGGGTCTTTTCCCGCTGATGCACGCGATCGTCGTCCGCGGCGATGTCCTGGCGGCGCGCCCCGGCGTCGCCCGCGCCGCCTACCAGGGTTTCCTCGACGCGAAGAACACCGCACGCGACCATTACCTCGGAATGGGCCGGCGGCTCTACCAGGTGCACACGATGGTCCCGTGGATGAGCGCGCTGGTGGAGCAGGACATCGCCCTGCTCGGCGCCGACTGGTGGCCTTACGGAATCGCGGCGAACCGCGGAGAGCTCGACGCTTTCCTGCGCTACCAGCACGAACAGGGACTCTCCCCGCGACGCTTCACCATCGAGGACGTATTCGTCCCAGACCTCCTCGACACCTGACGACGCCCACGATCAGGACCATTTCCAGCTGCGCCGCGTTCCGGTACGCGCGCTTTCACCTCCGCCTCGTCGAAGCGGTACCCGTGGTCGGCGAGCGCGCGGGACATGGCGTCGTGCACGGGCAGGCCGTAGAGGCTCACGAGCACCGCCGCGTCGGCCTCCGGCCGCTGTCGATGGCCGTCCAGGTCACCGGGGTGACGGCGTGGACGTGAGCGTGTCCCAGGCGGCCATCGCGCAGGTGACGACCGCCTCCAGCTCGGCGCGGTCGGCACCGTCGCGGGCTTGCAGCGAAAGGCCTTGCACCACGGTGGTGTAGTAGCGGGCCATGGCGTCGAGTCCGTCGGGCGCCACGGTGAGGTCGCCGTCGGCGACGCCACGGGCGAGCCGCTCCCGGACGGTGTCGAGCATGCCGCGCCGCCGGTCGGCCAGGAACTCCCGGATCGCGTGGTTCTCCACGGCGCCGGTGGGCGCGGCCAGGATGAGCATGCAGTAGTGCGGGGCGTCCGAGCGGGTGATCTGGTCGGCGGTGGCGCGCAGCATGGCGTGGATCGCGGCGCGCGCGGTCGGCTCCTCGCGCAGCGCGCGCCGCGGCGGCTCGCCCGACGTGCTGCCGTAGAGCGCCATGACCTTGCGGAACAGGTCCTGCTTGCTGCCGAAGCAGGCGTAGATGCTGGCCGAGGCGATCCCCATGGCCTGGGCCAGGTCGTTGATCGAGGTGCCCTCGTAGCCCCGTTCCCAGAACACGTCCAGCGCCTGGCGCAGGGCGGTGTCCGGGTCGAATGTGCGCGGCCTGCCGCGAGCGGCCATCGAGCGTCCCTCCGAACTTCTTTGTCGTTCGATCAACTTTACCTTGACCCAGCGGAGGCTGCATGCCACGCTTTGTTGGCCGTTCGATAAACAAATAGAAGGCGAGCCTCCATGAGCGTCCCGTCCACCATGCGCGCCCTGCGGCAGACGTCGCTGAACGGCCCACAGGACCTGCACCTGACCACCGACGCGCCGGTCCCGTCCCCGGGCCCTGGCGAGGTCCTGATCCGTGTCACGGCCGCCGGCGTCAACTACGTCGACATCTCGCAGGCCCGCGGCACGTTCGCGGACGGCCCGCGGCCGCCGTATCTGGCGGGCATCGAGGCCGCCGGCGAGGTCACCGCCGCGGGCGAGGACGTGACCTGCCCGGAACCCGGCGCCCGCGTCGTCGGCGTGGACGTCAGAGGCGGTGCCTTCGCCGAGTACATGGTCCTGCCCGCACCCGCCGCCGTCCCGGTGCCGGCGGGCTGGACCGGCGAGCAGGCCCTCGGCCTGCTCGTGAACTGGCCGACCGCCTTGGCGGCGCTCAAACCCCTGGGCGGCCTCACCACCGGCCAGACCGTGCTGATCCACGCCGCCGCCGGCGGAACCGGCCAGGCCGCGGTGAGAATGGCCAAACACTACGGCGCGACGGTGATCGCCACCGCTTCCCCCGAAAAGCACGACGTGGTACGCACCCTGGGCGCCGACCACATCATCGACTCCCGCGGCGACGACATCGCCGCCGACGTCCTGGCCCTGACCGACAACGCAGGCGCCGACCTGGTCCTGGAGTCGGCCGGCGGCGCCACTCTGGAAGCCAGCCTGGCCGCCGCGAAACGGGTCACCGGCCGCGTCATCGTCTACGGCCTGCCCGGCGGCGAAGCCGCGATCACCAACTGGGACCTGGTCTACCGGCACCAGCTCCACATCGTCGGCCTGAACATCGGCACCCTGATCCGGACCGCGCCGCACATCTTCGGCGACGTCATGTCCCAGGTGTTCGCGCTCATCGCGGCCGGAGTCCTGGCCCCCGCGCGCCCCACCACCCACGAACTGGCCGACGGCCCCAAAGCCCTCGCCCAACTGGAGGCAAGAGCCACCACAGGCAAACTCGCCCTGCTCCCCTAGGTGCCCTGCCGCAGAATCGGCAGACCGCTTGGAAGGCGTCGGAGCCGGGTTGAGGCAGGTGATTCAGGGCGCGACCGGCGAGCGGCCGGACGGGTCGTGGCGTCGTGGGCTGGGACGGGTTGCTCTGCCGTGCAGGATCAGGGCCCGCAGCAGGCAGGCCAGTGCGGTGGTGGACGCGGCGGTGCGGGCGACGTTCGCCAGGCGCAAACCGCCGTCGACCGCTTCCTGACCCTCACGGCCCATTGATCACCCCGGTGCGTCGCACCGCGGTGGCGGCAGCGCTTCGACGGCTCCGCCGGCCGTCCGCACGGCAGCCGCTGGCGTCCGTGCCCTGGAGGCTGGCCGCCGCGGGTCATCTGGCCCACCGCGGCATGGCCGCCGGGCGCCGCCGATGACGCCCTGCCCGGGACCGGCCGTGAGGCGGAGCGGGCCTTTCAGTTGAGCGCGGCCTGGACGAGCTGCGCGAGGTGGACGGCGGCGTCGTTGAGGGGGGTGTCGTCACCGGTGACGCGGCTCAGCAGCTCGGCGCCCTCCAGGATCGCGATGACCGTCCCCGCCAGGGACCGGGCCGTGGACGGGTCCATGCCGCAGCTCTCCAGCTTGGCCGCGACCAGGCCCTGCCAATGGGCCAGGGCCTCGATGGCGGCCTGCTGGATTCCGGGGACGCGGCCGACGGTCTCCAGCGCGGTGACGGCGACGGGGCAGCCGTCCGTCCAGCCGGATTCCCTGAGCGTGCCGCCCTGAAGACGGGCGCAGGCGGCGACGGCCTCGGCAGGGTCCGGGCTGGACGACAGGCCGCGTTCGAGCACCCGGCTGAACTCCTCCGCGCCGTACCGCATCGCCTCGATGGCGAGCTGCTGCTTGCCGTCGGGGAAGAAGTGGTAGACCGAGCTCACCGACGCTCCGGCCGCCTGGGCGATGGGCTTGACCGAGGCGCCCTCGTACCCCTGGCGCTGCAGCAGTGCCGCGGCGGCCCGGACGATGCGGTCACGGGTGTCGCTCTCGGCGGGCGAGCGTCCGGCTCTCATGCCCCCACCCTACTGGTTGGAACGTTCGTTTCAATGTTGCTACGCTCTGGATCGAACGTTCCAACCAAAGGGGTGCGCAGATGACGAACACAACGGCTTCATGGGCGGGGCACCCTGGATACGGGCGCATGTTCGCCCCCGGAAAGCTGACGGTGGGGCTGTTCCTGCCGCTGTGGCCGTACACGGGGGACATGGCCGCGCTGCACGGTCAGAGCGCCGTGGTGGAGGAGGCCGAGCGGTCCGGCTTCGCGGGGGCGTGGGTGCGGGACGTCCCCCTCGCCGATCCCGGCTTCGGCGACGTCGGCCAGGTGTACGACCCCTGGTCGGCGCTGACCTGGCTCGCCGCCCGCACCTCGCGGATCTCGCTCGCGGCGGGCAGCGTCATCTTCACGCTCCGCCACCCCATCGACCTGGCCAAACAGGCGGCCTCCGTGGACCATCTCAGCGGCGGACGGCTGGTGCTCGGCATCGCCTCGGGCGACCGCCCGGTGGAGTTCCCCGCCTACGGCGTCGACTACGAGACGCGCGGCGCGCGGTACCGCGAGACGGTCGACGCCTTCCGCGAACTGCTGGAGCCAAAGCCCGGCGGCGGCGTGGACCTCCTCCCCAAGCCGACGCATGGACGCGTCCCGCTGCTGGTCACCGGTTCGTCACAGCAGTCGCCCGAGTGGATCGCCGAGAACGCCGACGGCTGGCTCGTCTACCCGGGTCCCACCGCGACCCCGGACGGCCCCCGCGCCCTCGGCCAAAAGATCGCCAAATGGCGCGCCCTGGTGCCCGGCCAGCAGTTCCGCCCCGTCGCCACCAACGAATGGATCGACCTCACCGAAGACCCGGCACACCCGCCCACGCCGCTGCGCGGGGGCTTCGTGCTGCGCACCGGCACGCAGGGGCTCCTCGAACTCCTGAACCGCTGGCAGGACGAGGGCGTCAACCACGCCGCCCTCGGCGTCCAACACGGACGACGCCCAGCGGCCGAGGTGGTGGCGCAACTCGGCGAGGAAGTAGTGCCCCACTTCCCCGCACTCTCGGCCGCCCAGCCGCTGGAGCCCGCATGGTAACCGCCGACGGATTCCGGGACGTCATGCGCCGCTGGGCATCCGGCGTAGCCGTGATCACCATGCAAGGCCCCGACGGCCCCCACGGGATGACGATCAACGCCCTGCTCTCGGTATCACTCGACCCGCCCACCCTCCTGATCGTCCTGGCCCGCAACGGCCGCACCCACGGCATCCTGGAGCGGACGGGCCGTTTCACCGTGAACATCCTCTCCGCCGCCCAACGCCCCCTCGCCGACCACTTCACCAAACGCCGCCAACCAGGCGACGAGGAATTCAACGACCTCGCCTGGCACCCCTCCCCCAACGGCGCACCAGTACTGGAAGGCGCCCTAGCAACCCTGGACTGCCTGATAACCGAACAGACACTAATCGCCGACCACTCCCTGATAATCGCCACCGTGACCCACACCCACCTACCCCCAACCAAAACAGGTCCCCTAATCTACACAAACCGCCACTACCACACCCTCCCCCACTAATAACCGCCCGCTAAGCGTCACCCGAAACGAGTCACTTGAGCACTTGCCCAGCGACGACCTACCGCATCCTTGAGGAAGGCCGGTAGTCTTCGTGATCGACCGCCCGTTCCCACACGGCCGCGAATGCGTCGGAGCACAGCGAGACGAGTGCACGGTCGCCGGTCACCTCGTTGTCGGCCCATTCGCCCTCACCGGTGAAGTGATTCCAGACAAGTACGGCGGAATCAAAAACCCAGAAGTCCGCGGGTGGTGTCGCAAGCCCGGCGGTCAGGTGACGAGGCAACCACCGGACCTGCTCCCCCGCCGCCAGGTTGACCGGACCTGTACATTCCCACAGCCAGCGACTGTAGCGGGAGAGCGGTTCGGAGACGATCCGTGCTCTGCGGATCTCAACCCCTCTCGCGACCGCCTTGTCGATTGTGGATATCCACCACTCATCATCGGCATCGGTGGACACGATGCCGGTTCCAAGCCACTTCGTGAACGAAGTGTCCGCCATGTAGGCGTCACGCGACTCCAGGTGGACTGCCGAATGATTGGCAGCGGCGAGAAGCTCTTCGAACATCTCGTTGGTCAGCGGCGAACCCATCGAGTGCCTCCATTTCTCTCAGGATCACCGGCTTCACGCGGAAGCCGGACGGCCAGCACGGCCACCATTGTGGAGGTTAGCGGTTGGGCTGATGAGGGCCCTGCCGGTGAGAGGCCCATCGCCGGGCGAGTGAGAGATTGACCGGAACGTTGGGAGCGGCACGAGCGGCGCTGATCTGGGCCCACCGTTCGGCCGTCAGATACACGTACCGGTCGATGATCACAGGGTCGGCGTCCATCCATGACGGAAATTGCATGGCCCACTGTTCGGCTTCGGCGGGGGCATGGCCCGCGTGGATCAACCACGGGATCACTTGGCCGACCTCTACCCAAGGAGCACCTCGGGACGCGAAAGCCCAGTCCACTACATAGACGCACTGATCTGCAGTAATGAGCAGGTTGTTCGGGTTGAGGTCGGTGTGCAGGAGAGCGTTCCCAGCCATGGGCGACACATCGTCTGCGAGGGCTTCCCAACGTCGCTCAACCCGCATGACCACGGGGTCCGGGCAAGGAATCGCCTGGAGGTGGTGGATCGCCTCCGTCAGCGCGGCCAAGTCCGGGCTGCCCGGCGAGTAGTCGGCCTCTCGACCCTCGACGTATTCAGAACCCACGGCAAGCCACCCCCCGGTTTCCACCGTCCACAGCAACCGGGGGGCGAACTCGGGCACACACGGGTTGATCGCGACTTCCCTGCGCAACGCGCGGACCTGCCGACCGTCCTCGTCCGGTGAGACCTTCGGAGCGGCCTTGACGAACGTCCGCCCCGACGCCCCGGTGACCACGACGGCCAGATCCGAGTTGCTCCCACCGAGGGCCTCCTGAACGTTGCGGATCACGCCGGTCCGTTCAGCGATCGCCTCCCGCACCCGCGTAGGCAGCCCTGACCACTCACCCCGCATGCCCGTCCCTCGTCAGTCGCCGATGGTGCTGCATTCCGGTGGACAACAGCCCGCTCCGACACCCGCCTCCCAGAATTCCATGTCCACGTGGTAGCCCGTGGCCCGCAGAATCGGGACAGTCCTCTCGAGTGCGGCACCGGACAGGATGTCGGCATCCACCACCGGCACATGGTGGAGATAGGCGCCCGCGTGCGTCATCCCGAACTCGTGGTACGGCTTGGTCCGCTTGAGGAAGGCGTGCCACCCCTCGTCGACAGGGACCGATGGGACGATCCTGACCCAGGCGTCGGGATTCTCGGCGGCGTCCTTGATGAGGTCGGCGTGCGCCTTGAGGAACACCAGTGCCTGCCCCATCAGCCGCTCGGCGTAAGCGCGGGTGACATGGTTGTACCGGATGATGTCGTCCACCAGAAGGTTGAAAACCTCCTCCGGGACGAGTGCGCGCGGGTCCTTGACGCTGTCGGACGGCTGGAAGGCGCGTCCGCGCGCCGCCACGATATCCTCCACGGCCACCATCAGCCCGCCGCTGTCGTTGTGGAAGTTCACTGGATTCTCCCTTCTGCCCGCCGTTAGGTCGGCGGTGCGTCCGGGCACCACCGTGCGGCCGACGACGCTGGCTGAACAGTGAACGAGGCCGTGGCCTGGGGGTGTGGGACGAGTCCACGGAGTCGTCTCGCCGTTCACCGTTGCGGCAGAGCCACGCCCGGCTACGCTCTGAGACGGGGGTTCGGTGAACAAGGGCGAGTGGTGCCGTGACCAGGCGCAGGGTCTTCGATCCCGGGACAGTGCCGGTCGCTTTCTGGCGACGCGATGAAATCGAACGATCACTCACTCGACGCGACGTAGGGCAGTTGTTCCGGTTGTTTCTAGCCGAGTTCAACGGATGCACGCAGACGCAGCTGGCACTGCTGACCCAACACGACCGCTCCGATATCTCCAACTGGGTCCGTGGAACCCGCCAGGGCCGGGTGTCCGACATCGAGGTCCTCACCCGGATCGCGGACGGCCTCCAAATCCCCGACTCTGCACGGCTCTTAGTCGGCCTCGCCCCAGCCGGTTCGTTTCCTCTCCATCCTGATCCTGTCGTTCCCCGGCCACGCACGGCCGTCCAGGATGACCAAGCGATGACCGTCCCTGTACCGGTGCGCCTGGCTATCTGCGGCAGCCGGGCACCTGACACCGACGCCGACGTGATCGACGCCGTCGTCCCATGCCTGGCACGCCTAGTCATGAGTAGGGGATACAAGGTCAGCCACGGCCCGGTCGGCGTAGGCATCGAGGTCATGACCCATATCGCCGACCGGTACCGTCCCCCCGACTTCGCATTAGCGATCGGCCTGTTCGGGCACCGCAATGTCATCGCCCACGCGCAACTGGTCCTCGTCATCGGCGGCGGCGTCGGCACGCAAGCCGAGATCGACCTCGCCGCCTCGATGGGCACACCGATCGTCGCCCTACCGGCCAGCGGCGGAACTGCATGCCGCTTTTATCAGCAGGCGACCCGCGACCAACGTCTCCGCGGGTCGATCAATGACGAGCAGTTCGCCGCTCTCAGCGCCTGCGCCGACCCTAGTGAGGACTTCGTCCGTATCGTCGAGGGCCTGATCAACAACGACCTTGGAGCCTCAAGTGCCTGAACGCCCCTATGTCCTGCTGTCGTGCGCGGCCTCCATCGACGGCTACATCGACGACACCACTGACCAGCGGCTGTTGCTGTCCAACGACGAGGATTTCGACCGCGTCGACGAAGTCCGTACCGGTTGTGACGCAATCCTCGTCGGCGCCAACACCATCCGCCGCGACAACCCTCGCTTGCTCGTCCGTGCCGAGCAACGCCGCAAAGACCGTGTGGCCCGTGGCCTGCCCGAAAGCCCCATCAAGGTCACCTTCACCAGCTCGGGTGACCTGGTCCCGGACGCCAAGTTCTTCACCGCCGGCGACGTTCAGAAGATCGTCTATTGTTCCAGCGGCGCGGTCGACAGCTGCCGCGACCGCCTCGGCGGCGCCGCGACCGTCGTGAGTGCCGGAGACCCGGTCGACTTGACCACCATGCTCGCCGACCTGGCCGGACGGGGCGTTCAGCGGCTGATGGTCGAGGGGGGCGGCGCCGTCCACACCCAGTTCCTCACCACCGGACTCGCCGACGAACTCCAACTCGTCGTCGCCCCCTTCTTCGTCGGTGACGCCCACGCCCCCCGTTTCGTCGGCCCAGGCCAGTTCCCGCACCACCCCGGAAACCGCATGGCCCTCCAGGAAGTCCACCCGATCGGCGACGTCATCTTCGCCCGTTACCGCCTCACCAACTTCGACGGCACGCCTTCTGCCCAACCCGACCAAGCGACATGACGCCCTGCGGGCCCCGCCCGCACAGCGTTCAATCACGTGCGCCGATAGAACGGGCGTCGTTACCGCGTGCCCTCGTCGTGGCGTCCGGCCTTCACCTCGGCGACGAAAACGCCCCATGCCCTGGCGGTGAAGGCGAGGTGCCCGGCATCCGGGGCCTTGCTGTCACGCACACCGACGCTCAAGTTCAGCTCGGCGACTTCGACGCATTCGCCGTTGCCGCTGCTCTGACTGCTCTTGCGCCACATCGCGTGTGCCGGGTCCGGCGCTGTCATGTCGCGCCTTGGTCGTAGCGTCCGGCCTTCGCTTCGGTGACGAAAACACCCCATGCCTTTGGCGCGAAAGTGAGGTGCCCGGCGTCTGGCAGCTTGCTGTCGCGGATGGCGATGCTCGACTCAAGGGGTGCGACTTCGACGCAATTGGTTTCGCCACTCCAGCTGCTCGTACGCCATGCGGCGCGGGGCTGGGCTGGCGTTGTCATCTGCGAGTCTGGTCGTAGCGTCCGGCTCGCGCTTGAGCGATGAAGGCAGTCCACGCCTGCGGAGGGAGGGTGAGGTGGCCTTCGTGCGGGGCCTTGCTGTCGCGCACACCGACGTCTACTCCTAGGGCGGCGACTTCAACGCAGTCACCGCCAGCACCATTGCTTCGCGTGCTCTTGCGCCATACGGCGCGGGTTACGTCTGAGGTTCGCATGATCCCGCACCTCCCTTGCTTCGGTTGTCGCATGTTCACGTCATGTTGTCGGCTATGCGGGCGATGAGCGCCTGCGAGTCACTTGGCCGGAGGGCTGCCGCACGCAAGTGGTCAAATGCCATGCTATAGCGCTCGATCTCGTGGGGCTTCTCCAGGTAGAGCCCACCTGTCTGCTCCTCCATGAAGACCACCTTCGGGTCCGAGGGCTCAGGGAAGCCGAGAATGGTGAAGGCACCGCTCATCGCGGGGTGGGCACCCGCATCAAACGGCAGCACTTGGAGGGTGATGTTGGGCAGTTTGGCCATGTTGCTCAGGTGCGCGAGCTGCGCCTGCATTGTGGGGGCGCCGCCCACACGGCGATGGATCACCGCCTCGTTGAGGACGGCCCAGAACTTTGGGGCGCCTGGCGTGGTGAGGCGCTCGGTGCGGGCCATGCGGAGCTCGACGCGCTTGTCGATCTCGGCTTCGTCGTCGAGAGGAAACGACTGGAAGACGGCGCGGGCGTAGTCGGCCGTCTGGAGCAGACCGGGGACGTGCTCGGACTCGTACTTGTCCATGGTCACAGCATCGGATTCAAGGCCGACGTAGACCTCGAACCACGCTGGGATCGCTTCGCCGTAGCTGTGCCACCAGCCTTTCTGTCTGGCTTCGCGGGCCAGCGCGAGCAGGACCTCTCGTGCTTCGCCCTCGATCCCGTACACGTTCAGCAGGTATTTGACGTCGCGCGGGAGGACGCTGACACGGGCGTTCTCGATGCGGCTGACCTTGGCGTTCGACCACTCCAACTGTTCGGCTACGTGATCGAGGGTGAGCCCGGACGCGTCCCGAAGTCGGCGCAGCTCGCCTGCGAGGCGGCGGCGCTTCACCGTGGGAGTACTCCTTGCAATCATTCACTCACCTCTTGTGATCAGTAGTTTGCATCTGTAATTTACTGATGCAGAGTTCGATGCAACCCAAAGCATGCCACCGGTAGCGGAGCGTGCGCAGCCGAACGTCCCACGCCGGGTGATCGGTATGCCGACTCCGGCCCGTTGATCGCGAAGGGAGAGGCCAGTGATCACACTGGAGAACGCGGGGCCAGAGCACAGGACGCAGATGACCTGCGAACGGTTCGACCTGCTAGTGCGGCTGATGTGGGCCTTGCGGGAGCTGGAGCGGGGGTCGGTGTTGTATCTGGACGGGCGGGCGGAGCCGGTGTTGGCGGTGCCGGTTGTTTCGCGGCGGCGGTCGGTGGCGGTGGTCGTCGTGCAGGAGCGGGGTGGGTGGGCTTATCTGTGGGACGCCGTTCAGCGGACGCCGGTCGGGGCGGTTCGGGTGGCGGCGCGGCGGATTGCCGGGGTGACGAGGTGATCGTCTGGGATGAGGTGCATGCCGAGCGGATGGGCGCCGATGTGCGGGAGGTGCGGGCTCGGGTTCGGAAGGCGTTGGTGGGGTGCGGTGACGGGTTCGATCTGGACGATGTCGAGCTCATGGTGTGTGAGATCGCCACCAATGCCGTCCGGCACAGTGCCAGCGGGAAGAGTGAGGGCGGGGTGTGGGTGCGGGTGCTGGTGGCGGAGGAGCGGCTGCGGGTGGAGGTTCGGGACGACGGTGAGGCCGAAGGGTGTCCGGTGATCCCCGAGCAGGGGGCGGGGTGGGAGGAGTCCGGACGGGGGTTAATGGTGGTGGACGGGCTGGCCGATCGGTGGGAGACGCTGGCGGGTCGGGACGGACGGCACACGGTGTGGTTCGAGGTCGTCCGATGAAGGCGCGGAGGGCGGCGTCGCGGGTGCTGCGGGGAGCGCTGGCGGTGCTGCGGCGGCCGGTCGGGACGGAGGCGGACTGGCGGGGCCTGACGCGGCGGGACGAGGCGCGGGCCGTCCAGGAACTGCTGGTCGAGCCGTATCCGGAGACCGTCTTCCTGTTCGCCGGGCTGGGGCCGGGGGCGCGTAGGGCGTTCGAGCTGTTTCCGGACGAGACGCGGGTATGGCGGGCGCTCGCGGAGATGGAGGCGGCGCGGTCGCGGGTGTGGTCCAGGCAGGGGCGCGTGTGGGACGCGGGCAAGTGCGCCGGACGGGCACAGGCGTTCCGGGAGGCGGCCGAACGGGTCGAAGATGTGCTGATCGAGTCCTTCAAGCTGTGGGAGGAGTATGAGCGGCAGGTTGGGGATGAATGGCTATAGGCGGATGATTGTTGTTTTTAGCTGGGAGTAGTGGTCTATGGCCGCTAGGCCCTTCTCTCGGCCCCAGCCGCTTTGTTTGTAGCCGCCGAACGGGGTTTCGACGCCTCCGGCCTGGTACTCGTTGATGAAGACCTGGCCCGCTTCAAGGCGTCGGGCGAGGGTTAGGGCCCGGGATATGTCGCTGGTGTAGACGCCTGCGGCCAGGCCGTAGGCGGTGCCGTTGGCGATGTCGACGGCCTCGTCCTCAGTGGTGAACGGGAGGACGCAGACGACCGGGCCGAATATCTCCTCGTTGGCGATTCGCATGTCCGGTCGGACGTTCGAGAAGACCGTCGGCTGGACGAAGTAGCCACGGGCGAGGTCGCCGTCGGTGTATCGGGCGCCGCCCGTCACTCTGGACGCGCCTTCGCGGCCGCCGATGGCGATGTAGCCGAGGACGCGGTCCAGCTGGGGCTGGGAGATCAGGGGGCCCAGCATCGGGTCGCGCATGCCGGGGCCGACGGTCATGTCGGCGAGGGCGGTGGCGACGCGGTCCAGGACGTCGTCGAGGGCGGCGGAGTGGACGAGCAGGCGGGTCGCGGCGGAGCAGATCTGGCCCGCGTTGTGGGTCATGGTCCGCAGGACGGCGGCGGTGACGGCGTCCAGGTCGGCGTCGGGGAAGACGATGTTCGCCGACTTGCCGCCCAGTTCCAGGCCGACGGGGATGATGCGGTCGGCGGCGGTCTTGGCGACGAGGCGTCCTGTTTCGACGGAGCCGGTGAACGAGATGCGACGGATGAGGGGGTGCTCGACCAGGGCTTGGCCCGCTTCTTCGCCGAGTCCTGTGACGACGTTCAGGATGCCGGGTGGGAGGCCCGCTTCTAGGGCCAGTTTGCCCAGGCGGATGGCGGTTAGCGGGGTCTCTTCGGCGGGTTTTAGTACTACTGCGTTTCCGACCGTCAGGGCGGGGGCGGCGGCGCGGGCGGCCTGGTTGAGTGGCGCGTTCCACGGGACGATGACGCCGACGACGCCGTACGGCTCCTTGGTGGTGACGACCATGTGGTCGGCGTCGAGCGGGAGGTGGCTTCCCTCGATCTTGTCGCAGATCCCGGCGTAGTACTCGAAGTAGCGGGCGGCGAGCTCGACGTCCCGTTTGCCCTGGCTGATGGGCTTGCCGGAGTCGAGCGTCTCCATCATCGCGAGCTGGTCGATGTCGTCCAGCAGGAGGCGCCCCAGGCGGGCGAGGGCGCGGCCGCGCTCGTGGGGTTTGCGGCGCGACCATTCCGGTGAGCGGTACACCTGGTGCGCGGAGGTGACCGCCGCGTCGACGTCGGGCGCGGTGCCGCGCGGCACCTCGGCGAGGGGTTCGCCGGTGGACGGGTCGTAGGTGGTCAGCCACTCGCCCGACCAGGCGGGGACGGCCCGGCCTGCGATGATCATGCTGTGCCGGTCGTGGACGACGGCCTGCGACGGTGCGCTCATCTCGGGCTCCCTGGGGCGAGGGCGTCGACTCCGGACATGGCCGAAGTGAATTGCGTGAGGGACGGGGCCGCTGCCAGGCCGCGGAGGGCGTCCAAGAGGGGTTCGGCCGCCTCCGTGCCGACGCAGGCGCGGAATTTGGCGGCTATGTCGTCCGCAGACATCGGGTTGCCGGGGCTGCCCACGTTGTGGTGGAGGTGCTGCTCGTGGCGGGTTCCGTCGTCCAGTTCGATGCGGACGCCGCCTGGGAACGCGGCCGGGTACTCGGCATACTCCGTGACCTCGTAGTCGACGCGGCGGGCGATATCGAGGACGGCGGGGTCGGATAGGCGGTCGGGGTGGAAGCCGTCCACGCGTAGGGAGCCGTCGACGACCGTCAGCGCCAGGGCGAAGGGGAGGCTGAAGCGGGCGTCGTAGACGGTGCGGGGTGTGTGCTTGTCCGCCAGGGGCTCGCAGACCAGGTGCAGGTAGGCCGAGGGGACCAGGGCTGTGTAGCGGTGTATGCGGGAGATGTCGTCGGGGCTGAGGGCTAGGCGGTCGCGTAGGGCGAGCCAAGCGTCGATGGTGGCGTGGATGCAGTGTCCTGCTGGATAGGGCTTGGTGGAGACGCCGGTTCCCGTCCAATGGTCGCCCAGGTCGGCGAGGGTTTCGGACGCGGCGTCGTCCTTGATCTCTACGGCGGCGAACGACCTGAGGAGGCCGGACGGGCCCTCCAGGACGGACGCCGGGCCGGTGGCGCCGTGACGTGCGAGTTTCGCGGCCGTCACCGCGCCCTTGGCGGCCCAGCCGGGGTGCATCTGCTTGGCGTCGGAGCCGTCCGAGAAGAACTCCATCAGGCCCGAGGCCATGCTTCCGGCGAGTCCGGCGGCGCTGACGGCCTCCGTCATCGACAGGCCGAGCAGGCGGGACGCGACCGCGGTGGCCGGGATGATGCCGAGGACGGAGGTCGGGTGGAAGCCGCGCTGCTGGAGCGGTTTGCCGGGGGCGAGGGTGCCGAGTCGGGCGTCCAGTTCGTAGCCGATGGCGGCCGCCGCCAGGACGTCGCGGCCGGACGCGCCGGTCTCCTCGCCGACCGCCAGGGCGGTGGGGACGATCACCACGCTGGGATGGATCATCGAGGCGGTGTGCGTGTCGTCGTAGTCCATGCCGTGGGCGAGCATGCCGTTGGCGAAGCAGGCGTCGTCGGTTCTGGATCGTCGTCCGCCCGAGCCCCAGATCGAGGCCGGGCCGGGTGCGGGTTCGGAAAGGGTCAGGCGGGCGGCTGCGGCGCCCAGGCCGCGTCCGGCGCAGCCCAGGGCCACTCCGACGGTGTCGGTGAAGCGGAGCGACGTCCATTCGAGCAGGTCGTCGGGGACGTCGGCGGACGGGTGGCGGAGTGCGAAGTCGAGCATCCGCTCGGTCAGGGTCGGTTCCCTGGGGGCGCCCATCAGACGGGAGGGTGCGCGAGGCCGCGCTCACCGAAGTCGGACGGGTATTTGTAGTGGACGGCTCGGTAGCCCTCGCCCTCCGGGTCGATGTCCACGTCGATGACCGTGGGGGCGCCGCTGTCGAGAGCCGTCCGGATGGCGTTCTTGATTTCTCCGGGGGCGGTGACGCGGATGCCTTGCGCGCCCATCACGCGGGCCCAGTCCGCGAAGTCGATCTCGTGGCGTTTTCCGCTGCCGGTGTCGACGTAGTCGGTCAGCGAATGGCGGCCGTAGATACGCAGCATCTGCTCGCGTTCGATCTGGAGCGTGCCGTTGCTGAGGACCACCACGACGATGGGGACGCCCTGTTCGACGGCCGTGAGCAGGGCGGAGCCGGTCATCGTGAACGAGCCGTCGCCGATGATGGCGATGGTGGGCTGGTCGGGGCGGGCGAGGGCGGCGCCCACCGCGCCCGGCAGGGTCCAGCCCATGCGGTGGAAGAAGCCGGAATGGATGTAGTGGCGGCTCAGCGCGCGGAGGAACGGCGGGCCGAAGGAGAGCGAGTGGCCGGTGTCGAACAGGACGGTGGCGTCCGGGGCCCGCTCGGCGACGACGTCCGACAGGTCGGAGAACACGCGGGCGTAGCCCATCGGGGCGGCGTCGGAGGTGCGCAGCGGCGCGACCTCCGCCTCCCATTTGGCGCGCAGCTGGCCGAGGTGTTCCAGCCAGGCGGTGCGGTCGGCTTGGGGGTACTGCTCTAGCGCGGTGGCCAGGCCGAGCAGGGCGGTTCGGGCGTCGGACACGATGGCCACGTCGGTCGGGTACACGCGGGCCAGTTCGCCGTCGTCGATGTCGATATGGACGAGCTTGGTCGAGCCCGGGATGTCGTGGAGCGTCCAGCCGCCGGTGTCGATGTCGCCGAACCTCGTGCCGACGCCGATGAGGACGTCGCATTCGCGGGCCGCCTGGTTGGCCTGGAGGGTTCCGGCGCGTCCGACGCAGCCGAGCGACAGCGGGTGGTCTTCCGGAATGGCGCCCTTGCCCGGTGTCGCCGTCTCGACCGGGATGGAGAAGCGTTCGGCCAGGTCGGCCAGTTCCTTCCAGGCGCGCGCGTTGTGGATGCCGCTGCTGACCGAGAGGAGCGGCCGCTCGGCGGACGCGATCAGGGCGGCTGCCTCGTCGAGGGCCTGCGGGTCGGGGCCCGGACGGGCGATCCGCGTCCAGCGGGACAGGTCGGGGACGCCGCGCACCTCGATCTCGGTGTGCTGGATGTCGAACGGGAGCTGCACGACGACCGGGCCCGGCCGTCCGCTGATCGCGGTCTTGTAGGCGCGGAGCACCATCTCCAGCGCGTTGTCCGGACGCGTAACGCTGAACGACGCCTTCGTCAGCGGCTTCAGCGTGAGCGGCCATTCCTCGGGGCCGTACCGGTAGACCTCCTCGATGCCGCCGCGTCCGTACCACTGCGTGGCTCCGCCGCCCGCCAGCACGAGGAGGGCCGATGAGTCGAAGAACGCGGAGGCGACGGCGGGCGTGATGTTGGCGCTGCCCGGACCGACCGATGTGGTGACGACCGCCATGGGCGGTTCTCGTCGGGTGCGCCAGTAGCAGTCCGCCATGTGGACGGCGTGGTCCTCGCTGCGGGCGGCGATGGTGCGGATCTCGGTCTCGTGGACGAGCGAGTCGAGCAGTTTCCAGTTGCCGTGGCCGTTGTAGCCGAAGCAGAACTCCGTGCCCGCCGACTCCAGCGCCTTCGCGATCGCCGTGGCCAGTTGCATCCGCACCGCGACGCACCTCCGTTTCCCGAAGCCAACAGAGAATATAGTATAGAAAATCGAACGATCTAGACAGGGCCGCGCGGCAGGACTCCGGTGAGCGCGCTCATCGACGGCAGCCACAGCGTCGCGCGGACCATCTCCACCACCGCGTCCGCGCCGTCCCAGGCGGGCAGCGCGAACGCCGCGCAGTCGCGGAACTTCGCCGTCACGTCGGCGAAGTCCATGGGTGCCTGCGGGTGTCCTTTCACGACGGTCGTCTGCTTGGTGATCGTGGTGCCGTCGTGAAGCTTGAGCATTACGTGGGCGGGCATCGGCAGTGCGCCCCGGTCCTTCGCCCGATCTCCGTCCAGGTCGGGCTTAATGGTCACGCGGTCGGCGACGGCCAGGACGCGCGGGTCGTCGAGCGACGCGGGGACGAAGTGCTCGGGGCCGACGCGGCCGTGCACGGCGGCCACCGCCACCGCGTACGGCATGCTGAACTGGGCCGCGGCCTGCGTGGCCGGGCGGCGCTTGGCGTCGGCGGGCGCGCACGCGAGGTCGTACGCCTCCCGGTCGGTGACCGCCACCTCGATCGCCGCGATCCGGTCGGGCTTGCCGTCGAGGTCACGGACGGCGTCGAGCGTGGCCGCGATGGACGTGTGCGTGAACTTGCAGCACGGGTACAGCGGCTTGATGCTCGACTCCAGGACGCGCCAGTCGACCCCCAGGGCCGTGGTGAGCTCGTCCGGGTCGTACTGGCCCCGGTGGTTGGTGAAGTAGTAGCCGAACCTGCCCTCCAGGACGTCGATGCCGGGCGCGGCTCCGGTGACGCCGCGCTCGGCCATGACCGCCGCCAGCACACCGGCCTGCGCGGACAGGCCCTGGCCCAGGCTCACCGTGTGCGCGCCGGAGAGGAACGCCTGCTGTTTCCCGCAGAGCATCGACAGCGCGATGCCCATCGCGTGGCGCGTCCGCTCCTCGGAGAGCCCCATCAGCCTTGACGCCGTGAGGGCGGCGCCGAACGTGCCGCATTCGTACGTCCTGGACGCGCCGGTGACGCTGAACGACTCGCGCGGCGCGAGGGCCATCCGGCACACCGCCTCCGCGCCCACGGCGACGGCGGTCAGGAACTCGCGGCCGCTGACCGTCCGGCGGCCGGTCGCCTCCACCGCCTCCGTGACGGCCAGCGCGGCGGGCACGACGCTCCCGCTGACGTGGCAGAAGGCGTGTTCGAGGACGTCGTCGAGGTCCCACGCGCGGGCGCAGGTGGCGTTGGCGAGCGCGGCGTGGTGGAGCGGGACGCGCGCCCCGGTGGCGTGGACGGTCGCCTCCGGACGTCCGCCCCAGTGGGTCACCAGGTCGGCGACCTGCCGCGCGCCGTCGGCGGTCAGCCCGGCGGTCTGCGCGGCGAGGGTGTCGAGGAGGGCGAGCCGCATCCGGTCCATGACCTGCGGCGGGGGCGCCGTCGCCGGGTCGCGCGCCCAGGCGACCAGCGCGCCGGTCGATGCCGATGTCGTCGAAGCCATGGTCACTCCGTCGGGACGAGACCGTCGGTCGCGCCGAGATCGTCTGGGGCGACGAGGCCGTCGGCCAGGTCTTCGGCGATGAGGCGCGGGTCTCGCTCGTCCGGGTCGCCGTAGCCGCCGCCTCCGGGGAGCTCGAACGCCAGGACGTCGCCGGGGCTCAGGGTGACCTGGCGGCCGATGCCGATCTGCGTCCCGTTCAGCTCGACCCGCGCCGCGAAGCTGCCCTCGCCGCCGAGCGCGCCGCGCACCGGGACGCCGAGCCGTCCGCCGCGCAGCCCGGCCAGGACCGTCCCGCGCGGGCCGAGGTCGCCGCCGAGGACCTCGATCTCGACGCGCTGGCCAAGCCCCCCGCGGTACTTGCCGCGTCCGCCGGAGCCGGGCAGCAGGGACTTGCGGCGGATCAGCAGCGGCGCGTCGCTCTCGATGATCTCGACCGGGATGTTCGCGCAGTTGGCGGGGAACGAGATGCAGCTCAGGCCGTCCTGAGTGGCGAGCGCGCCCATGCCGCCGTGCATGGTGACGATGGTGAAGAACGTGCCGCCGTCGGCGCGCTCCCCCACCAGGTTGCAGTAGGCGAGCGGGGTGGCGCCGGACGGGGCGAGGATCGGAAGTGGTTCCCGGGGGGTGTGGGGGGTCGTCCCCCCACCAGGAAACGGGTCCGGGACGATCCCGCTGAGCGCCTCCATGATCAGCTCGGGCAGCATGTGCGCGATCATCGTCCGGCCCCAGGTCGCGGCGGGGCGGTACGGGTTCAGGACGCTGCCCTCGGGCGCCACGATCCTGACCGGGCGCAGCGAGCCGCCATTGTTGGGCACGAGCGGGTCCAGCAGGCATTTGAGGATGTAGAAGGAGTACGAGCGGGTCATGTTGAGCGTGACGTTGACCGCCCTCGGCACCTGGCCGGTCGTGCCGGAGTAGTCGAGGATCAGCTCGTCGCCCGAGATGGTGAGCCGTAGCGCGACGCGCACCGGGTCGGTCAGGCCGGGGATGTCCAGCGAGATCTCGGACGTCGCCTCGCCGTCCGGGAGGGCGCTGATCGCGGCGCGCATGCTGGCCTCGGAGCGGCCCGTGATCTCCGCGCTGAGCGGCTCCAGCGCCGCCAGGTCGTGCTCCGCCATGAACGCGGCGACCCGCTCCACCATCAGCGCGTTCGCGGAGACCTGGGCGCGCAGGTCGCCGATGACCTTGTCCGGCTCGCGGACGTTGACGCGGAGGAAGTCGAACACCATCGTCGGCTCGCCCCGCTCGTAGAGGAGGGTCAGCGGGATCTTCAGGCCCTCCTCGTACAGGTCGCGGCTCTCGATCGTGGCGTGCCGCCCGCCGACGTTGAGGTGGTGCGCCGAGCACGCGACGTACCCGGCCAGCCGGTCCCGGTGGAAGATCGGCGCGAGGACGGTGATGTCGATGAGGTGGCCGCTGCCCGTCCACGGGTCGTTCAGGATCAGGACGTCGCCGGGACGCAGCGTCTCCATCGGGTACTCGGCCATCGCGTTCGGCACCACGAACGGCAGCACGCCCAGCAGGCCGGGCGTCGACCGCGACGAATGGACGAGCATCGTCCCCTCGCTGTCGAACACGACGCAGGCGTAGTCGAGGAAATCGCGGATGACGCTGGAGAACGACGCGCGCACCAGCGCCGTCGCGGCCTCGTCGGTGATGCTCTGCAGCCGCCGCCACGACGTCTCCACGCGGACCGGATCGGGAACGCTCATGTCATTCCGCCCTCACGTCGATGCTGATGATCCCTAGGTCGCCGATCGTGGCGACGGCGCCCGCGTCGAGCACGGTGGTCGTCTCGCGCTCCTCGACGAGAGCGGGCCCGGCCACCGTCATTCCGGGCTCCAGCAGCGACCGGTCGTAGACGGGGCAGCGGGCCGTTCCGTCCGGGAGGTGCACGTCGCGATGGCCTTTCAGCGCTTCCTCGACGGGACGTCCGGTGGACGGCGGCGTCGGGAGGCGGAGGGCGCCGTCCTCGTCGCCGGAGAGGGTGGCGCGCAGGCGCAGGTTCATCGTCTCGACGGCCACGTCGTCGTACGAGCGGCGGTAGCGGCTCTCGTACGCGGCCTTGAACTGGGCGGTGACCTCGTCCGCTGACAGGGCGCGCCAGTCGTCGCCGCCCGGCAGCCCGACGCTGACCTCGAACCCCTGGCCCACGTAGCGCATGTCGGCCCAGCGGGTGTAGGTGACGCGTCCGCCGCCGTCCCGGTCGGGCAGGAGCTGGGCGGCGGACTTCTCCATCTGGCGGTACAGGTCGTCCATGAGGTCCAGGTCGAGCCGGTCCGTCTTCACCTTGTAGGTCTGCGACGTCTCGAAGGTGGCGGGCGCGAGGATGAGGCCGAGCGCCGACATCACGCCGGCAGCCGGTGGGATCAGCACGCGGGGGCTGCCCAGCTTCCGCGCCAGCCCGACCGCGTGCACGGGCCCGGCCCCGCCGTAGGCGACGACCGGCAGCCGCGACGGCTCCACGCCCATCTCCGCCAGGTGGACGCGGGCCGCGGCCACCATCGACTCCTCCGCGGCCTCGCGGATCGCGTGCGCGGTCGCGACGGCGTCCAGCCCGAGCGGCTCGCCGAGCGCGGCGATCGCCGCCGTGGCCAGGTCGGCGCGCAGCGGCATCTCGCCGCCGAGGAAATGATCGGGGTCGAGGTGGCCGAGGACGAGGTCGGCGTCCGTCACGGTCGGCTGGTCGCCGCCGCGCCCGTACGCGGCCGGTCCGGGAACGGAGCCCGCCGAACGCGGGCCGACCTTGATGAGGCCGAGGCTGTCGATGTGGGCGATGCTGCCGCCGCCGGTGCCGATCTCCAGGAGGTCGAGGACCGGGGTGCAGACCGGGATGCCGGAACCCGGACGGAAATGCGCCGTTCGCGCCACCTCGTAGTCGTGGGTCAGCGCGGCCTGGCCGTCGACGACCGCCGCGACCTTCGCCGTGGTGCCGCCCATGTCGAAGGCGAGCAGATCGCTGATCCCGGCCCGCGCGCCGATCCTCGCCGCCGCCATCACGCCGCCCGCCGGGCCCGACTCGACGACGCGCACCGGGAACGTCCTCGCGACCTCCAGCGGGATGACCCCGCCGGTGGACTGCATGACGTAGAAGTTCCCGGCGAAGCCGCGCTCGTCCAGCGCCGACCGGAGCCGCCGCAGGTAGCCCGCCAGCAGCGGCTGGACGTAGGCGTTCGCGACCGTCGTGCTCGTCCGCTCGTACTCGCGCACCTCGGGGAGCACCTCGGACGACAGCGAGACCCACAGGTCAGGACGCCGCTCCCGGACGATCCGCGCCACCTCCCGCTCATGGTCGCCGTCCGCGTAGGAGTGCAGCAGGCAGATCGCGACCGACTCGACGTCGTCGGCGGCGAGGCCGTCCACGATCGCGCGGACCTGGTCGGCGTCGACCGGGACCAGTTCCCGGCCGCTCGCGTGCAGCCGCTCCCGGACGCCGTGCCGCAGCCGCCGCGGCACCAGCGGACGCGGGAACGCCAGCTCCAGGTCGTAGGCGTCGTAGCGGACCTCCCGGCGGATCTCCAGCACGTCCTCGAAGCCCTCGGTGGTGAGGAGCGCGGTCGTGCCGCCGGTGCGCTCGATCAGCGCGTTGATCACGAGGGTGGTGCCGTGGGTGAGGATCTCCGTCCGCTCCAGCAGGCCGGGACGCGCGGCGCGGAGGACGTCGAGGCCGTCGACCACGGCGCGGGACGGGTCGTCCGGCGTGGTGAGGCGCTTCTCCAGCGTGATCCGGCCGGTTGCGGCGTCCAGGACGACGAAGTCGGTGAAGGTGCCGCCGATGTCGGTGCCGATGCGGAGATCGCCGCGGGGCGGGGTGCCGGTCATTCAGGTCCTCCGAAGGAGCCGAGGCCGTGGGTCAGGGGGCCGAGGTCGGTGAACGCCCACGCTGCGCGCAGCACCTCCTCGGCCCTGGCCGGTCCCAGCACGGGCCCGCAGAGGGCGTGGAACTTCGCCGCCAGGGCGTCGTCGTCCAGGGGGTTGGACGGCTCACCGTACGGCTGGTCGACGCGGAGGCACAGCTCCGGACCTCCATTCCGGACGATGCGCACCACGGCCGGACGCTGCCCGGGGTACAGCCGGTCGAGATCCTTGTCCGCCCGGACGCTGACGGCCGCCATCAGCCGGGTCACGTCGGGCGCGGCGCGCCGCTCGGCCGTGAACTGCGCGAGGCCCATCTCGCCGTCGCACAGCGCGGCGGCGACCGTGTACGGCATGCTCATCTGCGCGCCGAGCAGCGTCCCGGCGTCGGCGCCGTCGTAGGTCGCGGCGACCGCGTACGTCTCCACCTCGACGGCCGTGACGGTCTCCGGCCGCAGATCATGGTCGGCGCGCAGCTTCAGCACGGCGTCCACGGCGCCGTGGACGTGGCGGCAGCACGGATACGGCTTGACGGACGTCCGACGCATCGCCCACCGCTCGCCGAGCCCGCCGAGCAGCACGTCCGGGTCCCATTCGTGCTGGGCGAACGCGGCGAAGTAGCCCTGCGGGCCTTCGAGGACCGTCGGCGGGCCCGCCAGCCCCTCGGCCGCGAGGAGCGCGGACAGCAGGCCGTCGCGGGCCGCCATCCCCGCGTGCAGCCGCTTGACCGGCGAGCCGTGCAGCAGGAACTCCGACAGGCCACCGGCGTGCGAACCGGCCAGGCCGAAGGCGCTGGCGACGTCGGACGCGGGCAACCGCAGCAACACCGAGCAGCCAGCCGCCGCGCCGAAGACCCCGGCCAGCGGCGTGTTGTGGAACCCGCGCCGCCAGGTCGCCGGGTGCGCGGCGGCGGCCACCCGGCACGCCACCTCGACGGCGACGGCGACCGCCGCGAGCGTCCTGGCGGGCTCGGACCGCTCCTGCTCGGCCAGCGCCAGCACGGCCGGGAGCGTGGACGAGCTGGGATGGGACGCGCCCGGCGTGTAACCGTCGTCCAGTTCGAGTGCGTGCGCGGCCGTGCCGTTGGCCATCGCCGCACCGGCGGCGGAGGCGGGGCCGTCGCCGACGATCGTCGCCTGCGAGCCCGGGTAGCCGTCCACCACATGGCGGCGGACCGTCTGGGCGACCGGATCGCCGGAGCCGACGACGGTCGCCGCGAGGTAGTCCACCACGAGCCGCCGCGCCGAATGCGCGACCTCGGCGGGCAGCGGCGCGTCCGCCACGCCCGCCACCCACCGGGCGATCTCCCAGGTCGCGCCTTCGGTGCCGCCGCGAGGGCCTGTCACGGCGACACCTGCTTCGAGGGCGGGCGCTGGCTGAAGCGGCGGTCGAAGATGCCTTCGGCGAGCCGGTTCCGCAGCATCTCCACCGTTCCGCCGGCGATCATCCAGCCGCGGATCCGGCGGACCATGTACTCCAGCGGCATCTCCGTCGAGTAGCCGGACGCGCCGAGCATCTGCAACGCGTCATTCGCGACCCGGAACGCCGCCTCGTTGGCGTAGAGCTTCGCGGTCGTCGCCTCCATCGGGTCCGGCGGCCCGGCCGCCGCCCCGGCGGCCGCGCGGTAGACCAGCAGGCGGGCGGCTTCGAGCTGGACGTACATGTCCGCGAACTTCCATTGCAGGCCCTGGAACTCGCAGAGCGGACGTCCGAACTGCTCGCGGGTCTTGGCGTGCTCCACCGCCCGCTCGAACGCCGACTGCGCCAGCGCCAGCGCCCGGACGGCGTTCCCCACCCGCTCGATCCCGAAGACCGTCATCAGGCGGCGCAGCGCGTCGTGGTCGGCGAGGACGTTGTGCCGCGGCACCCGGCAGCCGTCCAGGTACGAGACGCAGTGCGGCTCGCCGGACATGTAGTGCTCGGTCGCCCCCCGCGTGAAGCCCGGCGCGTCGGCCGGGACGACGACCGCGCCGATGTCCCGGCTGGACGGCCCGAACCGGCACCACAGCACGAGATGGGTCGCCTCGGGGCCGTGCGACGTCCAGCATTTCTGCCCGTCGAGCACCACGTCGTCGCCGTCGTAGCGCGCGGTCGTGCGCATCTCGGTGAGCGCGGAGCCCGCGCCCGGCTCGCTCATCCCGGCCGAGATCAGGGCGTCACCGGCCAGCAGGCGCGGCAGCAACTCGGCCTTCAGCTTCGCCGAGCCCAGCATGGCGACCTGCCGGATGGCGCCGAAGTTCGTGGCCTGCACCGCGTCCCCGCTGTGCGGGCAGACCTTGCTGACCGCCTCCATGACGAGGACGGCGTCGAGCAGGCTGCCGCCCTGGCCGCCGTCCGCCTCGTCGATCATGATCCCGGTGAACCCGGCGGCGGCGAGCTCGCGCGCGCTGTCCCAGGCGAATCCGCTGCGCTGGAACGCCCGCGCGGCGAAGCGGTCCTCGGCGAGCCGCCGGGCCGAGTCGCGCAGGGCCTGCTGCTCCGGCGTCAGTGTGAACTCCATGAGCCCTCCGTGAGCTTGCCGGCCGCGCGCACCACGGCGGCCAGGGCGTCCATCGTGCGGTCCGGGGCGTCCAGCACCGGGATCCCGGCGGCGGCGTACGTCGCCATCCCGGCGGGCGCCAGCGACCCGGCGCCGAAGCGGGCCACGTACAGCGGGATCGAGATCCGCTGCCGGACCGCCACGATCACCTTCGCGGTGAGCTCGGCGCCAGGGTCGGCGTTGGTGGTGAGCTGGACCAGCGCGGCGTCGTAGCGGGAGTCGTCCAGGGCGTGCTCCAGCACCTCGCCGAGCACCTCGGGCCGCCCGATGATCTGCGCGCTCATGTCGAGCGGGTTGACGGGCGCGACGAAGTCGGGCAGCACGCCCGCGACGCGCTCCCGGACGCCGTCCGGGAACGGCGGCAGCGCGATCCCGGCGGCCTCGGCCCCGTCGGCGATGATCGTGCAGGCGCCGCCGGACGCCGCGACGGCCAGCAGCCGGTTCCCGCGCGGCAGCCCGCCGGACGCCGCGAGGATCAGCGCGTCCTCCAGCACCCGCAGGGTCGGGACGCGGGTGGCGGACGCGGCGTCCAGGACGGCGGCGCGCAGCCGGTGCGAGCCGACCAGCGCGCCGGTGTGGCTCCGGGTCGCCGCCCGCGCGCCCTGGCTGCGGACCATGTTGAACGCGAACAGCGGCTTGCCGCGGGCGGCGAGCTCGCGGCCGGCGCGGATCAGCCGGTCGCCGTCGGTGATGTTCTCCAGGAGGATGCCCACGACCTCGGTCCTCGGGTCGTGGGCGAGCCATTCCAGGTAGTCGGCGACGTCCAGGTCGGCCTCGTTGCCGAGGTGCACCCAGCGCGACAGCCCGACGCCCTCCTCCATCAGCCGGGACGCGACGCAGCTGCCGAGCGCGCCCGAGCTGCTGAGCAGCGCGACGCCGCCGGACGCCAGCGCGTCGGCCTCCAGCGCGCCGGACAGCGACGCCGTCATCCCCGTCGCCGGGACGACGACGCCCATGGAGTTCGGCCCGGCCAGCGGGATGCCCGCGCCGTGGAAGATCGCGGCGACCTCGCGCTGGAGGTGCTCGCCGTCCGGGCCCGTCTCGGCGAAGCCGGAGCTGTGCACGATCGCGGCGCCGACGCCCAGGCCCGCGGCCTCGCGGGCGACGCCGGGCACGGCCTTGGCCGGGACGGCGATGCTGACCAGGTCGGGGACGCCCGGCACCTCGGAAAGGCTCCGGTAGCGGGGCCGCCCGCCGATCTCGCCGCCCGCCGGGTGGACGGCGTCGACGCGTCCGGCGAACCCCTTCTCGGTCAGGTAGCGGTAGATCCGCGCGCCGGTCTTGGCGGGGTCGTCGGAGACGCCGACGACCGCGATGTGGCGGGGGCAGAGGAGCGGGTCGAGGCTCGCCGGAGGCCCGGCGCGGGCCTGGCGGGCGGGCGGCACGTCGATCGTCGCCATCCGGGCGTCGACGGCGATCACGCCCTCGCCGAGCCGGCCCATCAGCACCGGGTTGAGGTCGAGCTCGCCGATGTCGGGACGCCGTTCGGCCAGCCCGGACAGCGCGACGAGGAGGTCGACCAGGGCGGGGACGTCCAGCGCCGGGGAGCCGCGGTGCCCGGCCAGGACGCGGTGCTGCGGATGGCGGCGCACCAGGTCCTCGGCGGCGGCGCGGTCGAGGGGCACGAGCGCGTCCACCGCGTCGGCGATGACCTCGGTGTGGATGCCGCCCGTCCCGACGACGACCACCGCGCCGACGCCGGGTTCGCGGCGCAGCCCGGCGAGCATCTCGTGGCCCGCGTGCTGCCGCTGGACGATCAGCGGCCCGGCCCGGTCCCCCAGCCGGGAGAGCAGGTCGGCGGCGGCGGCGCGCACCTCGGCCGGGCCGTCAAGACCGAGGACGACCCCGCCGTCGTCGGTCTTGTGCTCCAGCCCGCCCGCCTTGACGACGAGCGGTGCGCCGAGCCCGGCGGCCGCGCGGGCGGCCCCGTCGGCGTCGGCGGCCAGTCGCGACACCGCCACCGGAATCTCGGCCTGAGCCAGCAGCGTGAAGATCTCCGGCTCGGAGAAGTCGACCATGCGCGGACCTCTTCTGTGAGCGATGTCGTATCTAGACTATATTCTATGTGATCGAGCCGGCCCCGCGTCAACGAGCCGAGCTCTGCGGGGTTCATCACAAAGGAATCGGAAGAGCGCTCCGGGGAGTCCAGGGAATGGGCTCGCCTGGACAGTCAATAGACTATTATCTAGATAGCCAGGTTGACCCTCGGAGGAAACAACATGTCAAGATCGACCGAACCGGCGTCGGCCGCCGAAAGCGGCCCGCCGCTGAGCAAGACCGCGTACGTCCTCGAACGGCTGCGCCGCGAGATCGCCGACGGGGTCATCAAGCCCGGCACGAGCCTGCGGCAGACCGACGTCGCCAAACGATACGGGGTCAGCCCGACGCCCGTGCGCGAGGCGTTCCGCCTGCTGGAGGCGGAGGGCGCGCTGGAGTACGAGTCCCACCGCGGCGCCACCGTCAAGGACATGTCGCCCCAGGAGGTGGAGGACCTCTACCTCCTGCGCTCCGAGGTCGAGGGCCTCGCCACCGCCCTCGCCGTCGAGCGGATGGACGAGACCGCGATGAACCGCATTCGCGACGCCCACGCGGAATTGCTGGCCGCGATCGAGGCCGGCGACGAGTCGCGCCTCTCCGTGCTGAACCGCACACTGCATTTCGCCATCTACGAGGCGGGCTCGTCGCTGGTGGCACTTCAGGCCGCCTCTCTGTGGGCGTTCATCCCGCCCCGGATGACCATCTGGAAGGACGCCAAGAACGCCCAGTCCCTGTCCGACGACCACGACCGGATCATCGACGCGCTCGACCGCGGCGACCCCTACGACGCGCGCCGCTTCATGGCCGAGCACATCCTGCACGCGGCCCGGCTCCGGCAGAACACCGGCTCGCCGGAGTGATCCCGCTCCCGCGGCCGCGCACCCGAGTCGCCGGCCCGAAGGCCCGGACCGGCGACCCGGAGACTCGGCCGGCCGCTATCGGAAGATCGGGTTGAGCTGCTTGATCAGCCCCGGCTGCGCCTTGGTGTACTGGGCCGGCGGGATCTCCGGCCAGAACTTGAACTGGTCCATCGGCGGCATCCCCTTGGGCGGCGCCGCTCCCGGCACCACCGACGCCTTGAACATGTGCTTGGCGATCGCCTTCTGCACCTCGGGCGTGTACCACCAGGAGTAGAACAGCTTCGCCGCCTCCGCGTGCGGCGCGCCCTTGATGATCCCCATGCAGTTCAGGTGCTTGAGGTTGCCGCCGCCCGTCGGCAGCACCATCCCGATCGGCGCGCCCTTCGCCTCGGCCGCGAGGAACTGGTCCGTCGCGGACGGGACGCCGATCCACGCCTGCCCCTGCGCCAGCCGGTCGACCAGCGCCCGGGTGCCGGGCACCAGCGTCGGGTCCTGCGCGGCGAGCTTGTTCACGAAGTCCATCGTGAAGCCGTTCGCCAGCATGTACTGGACGATCTGCGCCCCGTGCCCCGGCTGCAGCGGCGAGTTCAGCGCGATCTTTCCCTTCCACTTCGGGTCGAGGAGGTCGTTCCAGCTCTTCGGGGCCTCGTCCTTCTTCACCTTCTGCGTGTTGTAGCCGATGCCGAGCACCGACAGCTCGCTGCCGAGCGCCTGGCCCTGCTCGCAGGTGAACTCCTGCGGCATGCCCTTCGCCGTCGGCGGCGCGTACGGCTGCAGCCTGCCCTGGGCCGAGTGCCGCTCCAGGTCGGTGATGGCGACCTCCAGCAGGTCGCCGACGTGCTGGTTCGCGGCGAACTCGTGGTCGAGCCTGCTCGCGAGCTGGGCGCCGAAGCCGGCCTGCGCCTGCACCTCGACGTCCGGGTAGCGCTTCTCGAACAGATCGAGGACGGGGCGGGCGCTGCCGCCGCCCAGCGTCTCGCTGTAGATGACGAGCTTCTTGTGGCCCGCCTTCTTCGCCGCCTCGTAGAGGGCGTCCAGCTGCTGCTGGTTCGCCGTCCCGCCGAGCCCCTCGGGGGTCAGCTCGGCGGTGTCGTCGCCTCCGCCGCAGGCGGAGGCGGTGGTGGCGAGCAGCGCCGCCGCGACCAGCCCGCTGAGCAGCCGTTTGCTTCTCATGGAGAACCTACCCTGTCGAGATTGTCCTGTTTCCCCCTGGTGGTCGGCTCGGGCGCCTCGTCGTCGGCGTCCAGCACGACGATGCTCTCCGGCGGGATCCGCAGCTCCACCGCGTCCCCCGGGGTCACCTTCCGTCCGGCCGGGTCGGGATCGGCGCCGCGCACCCGCAGCACCGTTCCGGCGACCTCGACGTGGTGTTCGACCTGCCCGCCGAGGTACATCGAGTCCTTGACCCGTCCGCTGATCGTGTTCGTCCGGTCGGCGGATCCGGCGTCGGCACCGCCGTCCGCGGGGGCGACGCTCAGCGCGGTGCTGCGCACGCAGAGCCGGACCCGGCCGCGGCCCGCCGGGCCGCCGAAGCACTGGAGGGCGATCTCGCCTCCGTCGAGGCGGGCGACCGCGCGGTCCCCCGCGCGCTCGACGATGTCGGCGTCGAAGAAGTTCTCGTAGCCGACGAAGTCGGCGACGAACCAGTTGCGCGGACGCTCGTAGATCTCCCGCGGCGTGCCCACCTGCTGGACGTGCCCGTCCTTCATCAGCACGATCCGGTCCGACAGCGACATCGCCTCGACCTGGTCGTGCGTCACGTACACGGCCGTGGTGCCGAGCTCGCGCTGGAAGTCGCGGATGCCGATCCGCATCGTGGCGCGCAGCTTGGCGTCCAGGTTGGACAGCGGCTCGTCGTACAGCACCACCCGCGGCCTGCTGACCAGCGCGCGGGCCAGCGCGACCCGCTGCTGCTGGCCGCCGGAGAGCTTGGTGACCGGACGGTCCGCCAGCGCCGCCAGCCCGACCAGTTCGAGGGTCTGGTCGACGCGGCGCTGCACCTCGGGGCGCTTCACCCGGCGCCGCCGCAGCGGATAGGCGACGTTCTGGAAGACGTTCATCTGCGGCCACAGCGCGTAGCTCTGGAACACCATGCCGATGTCGCGCCGCTCCGGCGGGACGAAGATCTGCTCCGGGACGGACGTCACCACGTCCCCGCCGATGGTGATCTCGCCCGCGTCCGGCTTCTCCAGCCCGGCGAGGCAGCGCAGCGTGGTCGTCTTCCCGCAGCCGCTCGGGCCGAGCAGGGTGAGGAACTCGCCCTCCCGCACCGACAGGCTGACGCCGTCCACGGCCGCGAGCGCGCCGTACCGCTTGCCGAGCCCGTCGATTCCTATGCCGGCCATGTCGCCTCCCCTGTCGTCGCGTGGTTCTGGTTCATGTGGGCCCCCGTCCGAGACGGCGCAGGAGCAGGCTCGCGGTCCAGCCGACGGCGAGGACGACGACGAAGCTCGCCATCATCACGCAGAACGCGGCGCCCGCCTGGCCCGCGTCGCCGCTCTGGTACAGCGAGTACGCCTTGACCGGCAGGGTCTGGTTGTCGGGCGAGGCGAGCAGGATCGGGACGTCGAGGTTTCCGGCGGACAGCACCGCCGCGACGAACCAGCCGACGAGGAAGCTCGGCAGGATCAGCCGTCCGGTGATCACGACGAGGGTCCTGGTGGCGGACGTCCCGCAGATCCGGGCGGCCTCCTCCAGCTCGGTGCCGATCTGCGCGATCGAGCCCTCCGTCGCGCGGCTGGTGATCGGCACCGCGTGCACGGCGAGCGCGATCACCAGGATCCAGATCGTGGAGTACAGCTCGCGCAGGCCCGGCACGGCCAGGTACGCCCAGAGGATGGCGAGGCCGACGGTGATGCCGGGCAGCGCCATCAGGATCCAGACGCCCATCACCGGGACGCTCCGGAACCGCGACCTGCTGTTCTTGCCGACATAGGTGACGACCACCGCGATCGCCGTCCCGGCCAGCCCGGCGACACCGCTGACGATCAGGGTCGTGACCAGCGCGGACGTGGTCTCCGGGTCGTCCAGCACGGCCGTGTAGTTGGCCGTGGTGAGGTTGCTGTAGACGCCGAAGAACGGCTGGAGCGAGCCGAGGACGAGCTGGCCGACCGGCAGCACCACCGCGAGCAGGCCGTAGAGGACGATCACCGCCGTGCACGCGTACTTCCACCGTCCGATGTCCCAGCGGGCGCGGTCGTCCGACTTGCCGGTGACCGTGACGAACGACCGCTGGCCGAGGAGCTTCCGCTGCACCAGGACGAGCCCGATGACGATCGCCACCAGCAGCATCGACAGCGCGCTCGCGCCCGCGTAGTCGGACGGCGTCTCCGCCGTGACGTGGGACAGGATCTCCGTCGGGAAGACGTGGATGCCCGCCGGGAGGCCGAGCAGCAGCGGGATGTCGAGCAGGCTGAGCCCGGCCGTGAAGCCGAGGATCGCGATCCCGGTGATCGCCGGGGCCAGCACGGGCAGCTCGACGCGCAGGACGGTCGAGAGCCGTCCCGCGCCCGCCACCCTGGACGCCTCCTCCAGGCTCCGGTTGAGGCCCATGAACGAGCCGAGGAAGAGGAAGTAGACGATCGCGGTCAGCTTCAGCGAGGTGACGCCGATGATCCCGTACCAGGACTCGACGTTGACGATGGCGTCGCCGGGCAGCGGCAGCTGCCGGTAGCCCGCGTTGATCAGCCCGGCGGGGTCGCGGCCCAGCATCCCCCAGCCGATCGTGAAGAAGATCGTCGGGGTGGCGAAGACCAGCACCATGATCGGCGTGACGAGCCGCCGCAGCGGCGTCGTCGTGCGGGTCACCACCCAGGCGAAGAACGCCCCCATCGTCAGGCACAGCGCCTGGACGGCGCCGGAGTACAGCGCCGAGTTCTTCAGCGTCGTCCAGACCTTCGAGTCCTTGTAGGCGCCGGTGACGCCGTCGGCGGAGAAGTCGCCCGGCAGGCCCGGCGCGGCGGTGCGGAACGCCCCGAAGACGAGCATCAGGAAGGGGTAGATGAACAGGAACCCCACCACCAGGACCAGGACGAGCACGACCAGCGTGTCCGCGGGCAGGAACCGGCGCCGCAGCCGGACGATCCGTCCGGCGCGGGCGGGCATGGAGCCGCCGGGCAGCGTCCGGGCCGTCACGGGCGGGCCCCCGGACGGAGGGCCGCGCGCGGGGTGGGGACGGGGCGGCCCTCCCTGACCAGCTTCCGGATGTACTCCTCGCGGAGTTCTTCGAGCCTGTCCAGGGCGTCGAACGGCGACCTCGCCTCGGCCACGCAGCCGGGAAGCTCCTCGTACTCCAGGCGGCAGACCCATTCGCCGTCCGGGCCCTCCACGGCGACGACGTCCAGGATGTAGGGGATGGCCAGATAATCGTCCACGTTCATCACGGGACCGCCTTCTCTCGCCGCGCGCCGCTCAGATGCCGCCCGCGACGGACGGGTCGAGCTCGGGGTGCTCGACCCTGGCGCGGCGCAGGTTGCTGGTGCGCTCGACCCAGTCGGCGTCCTTCGGCAGGACGATGCCGCCGGAGCGCTGCTGGTACACCTCGGGGTCGTCCACGCCGGGCGGCGTGACGCCCTGCTCCGCCAGCGCCTTCGCGGCCGCGATCAGCCGCCGCCTGACCCGGATGATCATCATGTCGGAGCTGCCGAGCCTCTCCTGCGTCCGGTCGTAGATCGCGCCCATGCTCTCCGTGACGGCGACGTCCTGGGTGGAGATGTACTCGATCCCGGTGTAGCTGTCGCCGCGGCGCTGGGCGTCGCGGTCGATGAGGTAGTCGTTGTCGGCGTCCTGCTCAAGCCGGAAGCGGCCGAGCCAGCCGGACGTGTTGGGCTTCTGCGGCGGCAGCTTCCCGGTGATCCCGACACGCTGGCCGGGGGGCGCGAGGTAGGTGCGCTTGATCCCGACGCTGAACTGGAGCGTGTGGTGGTCGTCCATCGGGACCCACGCGCGGACGCCGACGCGCAGGCCGAGCACCCCGGTCGGGGTCATCGTGTAGAAGGGGAAGAGGAAGTGGCCGATGCGCCAGTAGTAGTCGTCGTCGTTCCCGGCCGGACGGTACGCGCCGTACGTCGTGCCGAAGTCGGTGTCGAGCACCTTGTAGCGGGGCGCCTGGTCCTGCAGGGCGAATTGCAGGAACGTTCCCTCGCCGACCTCGTCGGGTGAGCCGTGGCCGGTGTGCAGGAAGCCGACGTGCGAGGTGTCCAGGTCGCCTTCGAGGACCTGGAGCCAGTTGCAGTCGCGGTAGCTGGCGAACGACTCGCGGTTCTCCACGTCGTCGTCGAGCTGCTCGAAATCGGGCAGCGGCGGGGGCTCCTCGCGCGGGCCCATGTACGTCCAGACGATGCCGCCGCGCTCGACGCACGGGTAGCCGCGGGGCTTGATCTTCCGCTTGAAGTCGCTTTCCGGGGGCTCGCTCGGCATGTCTATGCACGCGCCGGTGACGTCGAACTTCCAGCCGTGGTAGACGCAGCGCAGGCCGTCGGCCTCGTTGCGTCCGAAGAACAGCGAGGCGCCGCGGTGCGGGCAGTTGTTGGGCAGCAGGCCGATCCGTCCCGAGGTGTCGCGGAAGGCGATGAGCTTCTCGCCGAGCAGCAGGACGCGCACGGGATCGCCGTCCGGCTCGGGCAGCTCGCGCGAGAGCAGGGCCGGCACCCAGTACTCCCGCATCAGGCCGCCCATGGGCGTGCCCGGGCCCACGCGCGTGACCAGGTCGTTGTTCTCGTGACTCAGCACCGCCGAATCCCTCCCAGAATCCTCCCCCGCGAAACTCAATGCACCATAGGCTACAGTATATAGAGTTTGCGAAACAAGGGTTCTTCCGTGCGCCGCCGCACGTCAGCGCAGGAACGCGTCGGGCGTGAGGGGGAGGTCGCGAACGCGGACGCCGGTGGCGTGGTACGCCGCGTTGGCGACGGCCGCGGCGACGCCGACGACGCCGATCTCGCCGACGCCCTTCGCGCCGAGTTCGTTGTAGTGCGGGTCGGACTCGTCGATCCAGACCGCGTCGACGTCCTGGACGTCCGCGTGCGCGGCGATGTGGTAGTCGGCCAGGTCGCGGGTGACGACCTGGCCGGGGCCCGGGTCCATGACGCCGTGCTCGTGCAGCGCCGCCGACAGGCCCATCACCATCCCGCCGACCAGCTGGGAGCGGGCGGTGCGGGGGTTGACGACCCGGCCGACCGCGAAGACGCCGAGCAGCCGGGGCACGCGGATCTCCCCCGTGTCCGCGTGCACGCGAACCTCGGCGAACTGGGCGCCGAACGCGTGCAGCGCGACCTTCCCGGCGCCCGGGACGCCCTCGCCCTTTCCTCCGGCTTCGGCGCCTTCGGCTGGCGCCGTGCCGTACTTGTCGCGGAACGCGCGGGCGGCGGCGATGATCGCCGAGCCCCAGCCGCCCAGGCCCATCGACCCGGCGGCGGGGGCGGCGGCGGGCAGCGTGCTTTCGCCGATGCGCAGGTCGACGACGTCCAGCGGGACGTCCAGGGCGCCGGCGGCGATCTGCGCGAGCGCGGTCCTGGAG